>JAKOWJ010000319.1 GCA_029781595.1 Pseudomonadota bacterium
CGGAGGGCGGAGCTCGAGAGCTTGTCGTTCATGGTCTTGTCCCTGGGGAGGCGGATGGGGGGGTATCCCGAAAGACCTTAACAAGCATAAGGTCTACATCTTTGACCCCGATCAAGCGGCGTTCGCGCCGCGCGGCCGACCGCGGAATCTATGGGCCGAAAGGGACGTCGAAGGCGGCCGTGGCGGTCACGGCCCCGGCGGCGTCGAGGGTGCGCTCCTCCAGCCGCCCCCCGGCGGCGCCCAGGCGGAGCACCGTGGAGGTGCGGGTGCCGTAGGCCTCGCCCCGGATGAGGATCGGGGAGAGCCAGCGCTCGCGCTCCAGCCCGACCCCCGTGTCGGGCAGGTGCGCGTCCGGCGCCGGTGTCGCGTCGGCGAGCATCGCGAAGAGGTCCGCGTCGCCACGGGCCCGGGCCATCGCCTCGCGGGCGCGCGTGACCTTGGGCCAGGGCTCGTCGAGCAGGTGGTTGGAGAGCGCGTGCACGCCGGGCGCCACCTCGCGCACCGTGCCCTCGCGGCTGCCGTAGTACCAGAGCGAGCCGGCGTCGCCCACCAGCAGGTTGAAGGCGCTGTAGTCGCCCGCGCGCGGCGCGAGGCGCGCGAGGAAGGCGGCGGGCGTCTCGTCCGACAGCAGGAAGCCGCTCACCAGCTCGCCGCGCGAGCGCGCCGCCGGGCGCCGGTCCGAGGGGTCGCGGAAGTTGGTCACGGCCGCGAACCGCCGGCCGGGCGTGACGCCCATCCAGGTGCCGCCGGCCTGCAGGTCGCGCCCGGCGAGGATGGCCGGGTGGTCCTCCCACCAGTGCGCCGCGCGCGCGGGGCGCTCGCGCCACTCGTCGCGGTTCGCGGCCACGACGAGCGGCTGGTCGGGGTGGGCCTGCCAGGCCAGGGCGATGAGGCACATGGGCGACAATGCGGTCTGGGCGCCATTGTGCGGCATGCGGGCCGCGGCGCGTGGAGGAGGGCGGGTGGACGACCGGTACGACGTGGTGATCGTGGGCGGGGGACTCATGGGGTCGGCCACCGCGCATTTCCTCGCGGCGATGTCGCCCGGGCTCGCCGTGGCGGTGGTCGAGCCGGACCCCACCTACGAGTTCGCCTCGAGCGTGCGCGCCTCGGGCGGGGCGCGCCGGCTCTTCTCCTGCCCGGAGAACATCGCCATGTCGAACTTCTCCATCGACTTCATCCGCGCCTTCCCGGAGGCGATGGCGGTCGGCGGCGAGCGCGCGGAGGTGGACTGGCGCGAGGGCGGCTACCTCTTCATCGTGCCGCCGTCGGGCCTGGCGGTGCTCGAGGCCAACCACGCGGTGCAGCGGGCCCACGGCGTCGACGCGCGCCTGCTCTCGCCGGCCGAGCTCGCGGCGCGCTTTCCCTCCATGCGCGTGGACGACCTGGGCGGCGGCGTGCACAGCCCCGGCGACGGCTGGTGCGATCCCTCCTCGCTCCTGCAGGGCTTCCGGCGCAAGGCGCGCTCGCAGGGCGTCACCTACCGCCAGGACCGCGTGACGGCGTTCGCCGTCTCGGGCGGCGCGGTGCGCTCGGCCACGCTCGCCACGGGCGCCGTGCTGCGGGCGCACGCCTTCGTCAACGCGGCCGGGGCCTGGTCGGGCGAGGTCGCGGCGATGGCGGGCATGCGCCTGCCGGTGGCGCCGCTGCGCCGCTTCGAGCACTACTTCACGTGCGCCACGCGCCTGGAGCCGCTGCCCTACGTGAAGGACCTCGCGCGCCTCGCCTTCCGGCCCGAGGGCGAGGGCTACTCCGGCGGCCTCGTCTCGGGCGAGGCGGCCCGCGGCTTCCACTTCGAGGTGGACCACGGCTGGTTCGAGCGCGAGGTCTGGCCCGCGCTCGCGCACCGCTTCCCGGCGATGGAGGCGGCACGCTGCCACCGCACGTGGTCGGGCCTCTACGAGCAGTGCGAGCTGGACGGCAACCCCGTCATCGGCCCGTGGCACTCCGGCTGCGCCAACCTCTTCACGGTGGCGGGCTTCTCCGGGCACGGCATGATGCACGCGCCGGCCGCGGGCCGGGCCGTGGCCGAGCTCGTCCTGCACGGCGCCTTCCGCACGCTGGACCTCTCGCGCCTGGGCTACGGGCGCGTCGAGCGCGGCGAGCCCTACGCCGAGCGCGGGATCGTCTAGCCCTCAGCGCACCAGCCGCCCCTCGCGGCTGATCATGGTGATCTCGACGAAGTCGCTGCCGTTGTGGTCGGCGCCCGAGAACGAGAGGCGGTAGCCGCCGAGGTCCTTCGCGCGCATGCCCTCGAAGGCCTGGAGGAGCCGCTCGCGCGTGAGGTCCTTGCCGGCGGCGCGCAGGCCCTCCACGAGCCCGCGCGCGAGGATGAAGCCCTCCATGCCGGCCGGCGAGAAGTCCTTGCCGCCCGCGGCCTTCACCAGCTCCTGGTACTCCTTCACGATCGGCACGCTGCGGTCCCACGGGAAGGGCACGATCTGCGTGACGATGATGCCGCGCGACTGGTCGCCGACGGCCTTGTAGAGCGAGTCGGAGGCGATGATGGACAGCGCGAAGAGCTGGCCCTGCCCCCCCGCCCGGCGGAAGGCCTCCACCACCTTCGGCGCCGTCCCGGAGAGCGTGAGCAGCATCACCGCCTGCGGCGCGGCCTTCACCAGCGCGTTCACGGCCGGCACGATGTCCGAGCCGTCCTCGCGGAACTTCGTGACGACCGCGAGCTCCAGGCCGCGCTCCTTCACCGCGGCCTGCGCCGACTTGAGCGCCTCGCGCCCGAAGCCGTTGTCGAGGTAGACGATGCCCACGCGCGAGAGGTAGCCGTCCTTCATGTGGGCGGCCATGCGGCGGATCTCCTGTGCGTAGCCCGCCTTGAGGTTCACCATCATCGGGTGGCGGGTCGCGTAGTACGCCTCGGCGCCGGAGGTCGAGCCCACCAGCGGCACGCCCCGCTTCTCCAGGTACGGCAGCGCCGCGCCCACGTTGCCCGTGCCGGAGATGCCCCACATCGCGAACACGCCCTTGCCCTCGACGAGCGACTTCACGTTCTCGCGCGTGCGGTCCGGCTTGTTGCCGCTGTCGCTGCGGATCACGCGGATGCGCCGGCCGTGCACGCCGCCGGAGGCGTTCACGTGCTCGAGGTAGGCGTCGGCGGCGGCCATGAGGGGCTTCATGCGCACGGCGATGGTGCCGGACATGTCGATGTCCTGGCCGATGACGATCTCGGTGGGGGTGACGCCGGGCACCGCGCGCGCGACGGGCACGACGAGGAGTCCGAGCGCGGCCAGGGCCGCGACGAACGACGATTGCACTCGCATTTCCTCTTCTCCGGACGGCCGGCCCCGGGGGGGCCGGCGAGGGCTAGTGGATCATCCCCAGCATCGTCGGCAGCCACAGGGAGAGCGGCGGCCAGTAGGTGACCAGCAGGAGGAAGACCAGCATGGTGAGCAGCCACGGCCAGACGGCGACCGTGAGCTCCGTGATGCCCATCTTGGTGATGCCGCTCGCCACGTAGAGGTTCAGGCCCACGGGCGGGTGGCACATGCCCACTTCCATGTTCACCACGATGAGGATGCCGAAATGGATCGGGTTGATGCCGAGCTTGACGGCCACCGGGAAGAGGATGGGCGCCATGATCAGCACGATGGAGGAGGGCTCCATCACGTTGCCGGCGAGCAGCAGCAGGATGTTCACCATGAGCAGGAACCCGATCACGCCCAGGCCCTGGTTGATCATCCACTCGGCGATGGCCTGCGGCACGTTCTCGTGCGTCATGAGGAACGAGAAGAGCACGGCGTTGGTGATGATGTAGAGCAGCATCGCCGACATGTTGGCCGAGTCCAGCAGGACCTTGGGCACCTTCTTCAGGCCCATGTCCTTGTAGACGAACACCGCCACGAAGAAGGCGTACACGGCGCTCATGGCCGCGGCCTCCGTCGGCGTGAAGATGCCGCTGTAGATGCCGCCCATCACCACCACGATGAGCAGGATCCCCCAGATGGCGTCGCGGAAGGTGGTCCAGCGCTCGCGCCAGCTCGCCTTGGGCTGGCGCGGGTACTTGTTCTTCCAGGCGCGGTAGAAGGTGGTGGCGCCCAGGAACGAGGCCAGCATGAAGCCGGGGATCACCCCCGCCATGAAGAGCGCGCCCACCGAGCTGTTGGTGGCCACCGCGTACATCACCATCACGATCGAGGGCGGGATGAGGATGCCCAGCGCGCCGGAGGTGGTGATGACGCCGGCGCCGAAGCGCGGCGGGAAGCCGGCCTTGACCATCGCCGGCATGAGGATGGAGCCGATGGCCACCACCGTGGCCGGGCTCGAGCCCGACATGGCGGCGAAGAGCGCGCAGGCCACCACGCCCGAAAGTCCCAGGCCCCCGTGCCAGTGGCCGACCATGGCGGTGGCGAACCGGATCATCCGCCGCGCCACCCCCCCGTGCGTGAGGAAGTTGCCCGCCAGGATGAAGAACGGGATCGCCATGATCTCGAAGTTCTCGATGCCGGTGAACAGCTTCATCGCCACCGACTCGATGGGCACCTGCGTGAAGAAGAAGAGGAAGGTGAGGACCGTCAGGCCCAGCGAGATGGACACGGGCATGCCCGTGAGCATCAGCGCGACGAGCAGGATGAAGATGACGCTCGAGTTCATTTCCCGCCCTCCCGGTCGCGCCGCTCGCGCGCCTCGCGCTCGGCCTTCGGCAGCACCTGCTCAGGGTGCAGGTCGGGCACGGCCATGACGGGAATCACGTCCTCGCCCTTGACCTCCTCGATCCCCTCCACGTGGCCGTGGTCGTGGTGCGGCAGGTGCCCGGTCTTGAAGAAGGACCACGCCACCTGCAGGAACCGGAAGCTCATCAGGTAGGAGCCGCAGGGCACCGCGAGGTACACGATCCACATGGGCACCTCGAGGTCGGCCGACACCTGCTCGGTGTGGCTGATCTCCCAGACGAGCGTGGCGCCCAGGGTGCCGACGATGCCGGTGAACAGGGCCCCGGCGAGCAGGCCGAAGAGGATGAAGAAGGCGCGCTTGCGCCCGCTCAGGCGGTTGATGAGCACGTCCACGCCCACGTGGATGCCGGTGCGCACGCCGTAGGCGGCGCCGAACTTGGCCATCCACACGAACATGAAGATGCACAGCTCCTGCGCCCAGCTGGTGTTGAGCGCGAGGAGCCGGTCCTGCAGCGGCGCCCACGGGATGCCCGAGGCGTACCGGTGGACGACCGCCACGAAGATGATGGTGGTCGCCCCGGCCATGAGCGTGGCGATCAGCCACTCCTCCAGGTGGTCGAGCCAGCGGAGCATCGTTGCCCTCCTCCCCCTCGGCGGGGCGGCGCCGGTGGCGCCGCCTCCGGCCGCAAGCTTACAGCTTCGCGGGGTCGAACCCCGTTTCCTTGTAGATGGACTCGATCAGGGCCTTGCCGATGCGGCCCTCGGACTCCTTGTGCACCTTCACCAGGGCCTTCTTCCAGGCCTTCTTCTGCTCCGGCGTGAGCGTGATGATCTCGCTCTTGCCGCTCTTCCTCACCTCCTCCATCGCCTTGTCGTTCTCGGCCTTGGCGATGTCGTTGGCGAACTTGGTCGCGTCCTTCATCGCCCCGTCGAGCGTCTTGCGGATGTCCGGGGGCAGGCCGTCCCAGAACTTCTTGTTCACGATCACCGCGTAGCCCAGGTAGCCGTGGTCGGACATCGTCACGTACTTCTGCACCTCGTACATCTTCTGGGTGTAGAGGTTGGAGGGCGGGTTCTCGGTGCCGTCCACCACGCCCGTCTGCAGCGCGTGGTAGACCTCGGAGAAGGCCATCACCTGCGGGTTGGCGCCCAGGGCGCGGAACTGCGCGTCGAGCACCTTGGAGGACTGGATGCGCATCTTCAGGCCCTTGAAGTCCTCGGGCATGCGCAGCGGCTTGTTGGCGCTCATCACCTTGAAGCCGTTGTCCCAGTAGGCGAGGCCCAGGATGCCTTTCGACTCGAGCTTCTTGAGCAGCGACTGGCCGATCGGGCCCTGCGTCACGCGGTGCAGCTCGGCGTAGTTGTCGAAGATGTACGGCAGGTCGAAGACCTCGAACTCGCGCGCGCCCAGCGGGCCGAACTTGGCGAGCGAGGGCGCCAGCATCTGCACCGCGCCCAGCTGCAGGGCCTCGAGCTCCTCCTTGTCCTTGTAGAGCTGGCTGTTCGGGTACACCTCGACCTTCACGCGACCCTTGGTGCGCTCCTCCGCGAGGCGCTTGAACTCCTCGGCGCCCTTGCCCTTGGGGGTGTCCACGGCCACGACGTGGCTGAACTTGATGACGATGGGCGACTGCGCGAAGGCCGTGCCGCCGGCGAGCACGAAGGCGGCCGAGACGGCCGCGGCGATGAGCGTCCTGCGTTTCATGATTCCTCCTCCTGTGGTCCTGTGGGACGGTCCGGCGGGAAGCCGGCGACCGTGCCATGGTGGACCGCCCCGGCCGGGGCGCCCATTGTGGATTTCCACAACGCCGATTGCATCGCGCCCCCGGGGGCGCGAGGATACCCGGGTGTCCCTCGCCACCCTGCCCTCCGGGCCGCCCTCCCCGCCCCGCGCCGCGCCGGCCACGCCGGCCGGACGCCTGTGGCGGCGGGTGCGCTGGTGGCTGCCCGGCGTCATCGTGGTGCTGCTGCTGGGCGCGACCTCGTTCCTGCTCACGCTCTCGGAGTCCCAGGAGCGCGCGGCCCTGCAGGACCAGCTCATCACCGATTCGCTCTGGGTGCGCCAGTCGCTGCAGTTCCAGCTCGAGCGCGAGGCGGAGGCGCTCTCGCTCATCGCCGCCGACGTGGGCGCGGGCCAGCTCGGGCGCGCGGCGCTGGAGGCGCGCCTGCAGGTGTTCCTGCGGCGCGGGCGCGAGTCGCTCGAGGTCGTGCTCCTCGACAAGGGCGCGCCCTCGCTCGCCGTGCTCGCGCACGACACCGCCTCGGCGGGGCTGGACCCGTTCAGCGCCGTGCCCTCGGCGGTGCTGGAGGGGGCGCTCGCGCGCGCCACGCGCGAGGGCGAGCCCGTCTTCGGCCCGCCCTTCGCCACGCCCTGGGGCGCGGCGCTCGTGCTGGTGGCGCCGGTCAAGGCGGGCTCGCCCCGGTTCCTGGTGGCCGTCTACTGGCTCGAGCGCGTGCTCGAGGAGATGGTGCCCTGGACCTTCGCGCAGTCGCACGAGGTCACCATCGGCGACGTGACGGGCACGGTGAGGGCGCGGCGCGCCTCCGCCGGGCGCGGGCGCGGCGTCTACACGCACCAGGTGCCGCTGGAGGTGGCGGGCACCACGCTCCTGCTGGGCACCAACAGCCTGCGCGGCCCGCCGGACTGGATCACCAACACCATCCGCGGCGGCACGGTGGCGCTCGCGCTGCTGCTCTTCTGGAGCCTGTGGGCGCTCTGGCGCGACGTGCAGCGGCGCGTGGCCGCCGAGACGCGCCTTCGCGAGGAGGTCGCCTTCCGCCGCGCCATGGGCGACTCGGCGGTCATCGGCCTGCGCGCGCGCGACCTGGACGGTCGCGTGACCTTCGTGAACCCGGCCTTCTGCCGCATGGTGGGCCTGCCGGAGGAATCGCTCGTGGGCCGCGGCCCGCCCATGCCCTACTGGACGCCGGAGCTCATGGACGAGTACCGCCGGCGCGTGGACCAGGTGCTCTCCGGGCAGGCGAGCAGCGCGCCCTTCGAGACGGTGTTCCGCCGGGCCGACGGCACGCGCTTCCCGGTGGTGATCTACGACGCGCCGCTGCGCGACGGGGACGGGCGCCAGGTCGGCTGGATGAGCTCCATCCTCGACGTGACGGAGGAGAAGCAGGCCGAGGAGCGCGAGCGCCTTCAGCAGGAGCGCCTGCAGGCCGCCGGGCGCCTGGCCACCATGGGCGAGATGGCCTCCTCGCTCGCGCACGAGCTGAACCAGCCCCTGGGGGCCATCACGAGCTACCTCGCGGGCTCGCTCAACCTCATCGAGCGCGGCGGGGCCTCGGCCGACGACCTCGCCCCGGCCCTCGCGAAGGCGAGCCAGCAGGCGCAGCGCGCCGGGCAGGTGATCCGGCGCGTGCACGAGTTCGTCCGCAAGCGCGAGCCGCAGCGCGCCGCGGTGGACCCCACCCGGCTGCTGGAGGACTGCCGCGCGCTCGCCGAGCTGCAGGCGCGGCGCACCGGCACGCGCGTGAGCGTGGAGGTGGACCCGGCCACGCCCGCGATCCTGGGCGACGCGGTGATGCTCGAGCAGGTGCTGCTCAACCTCTCGCGCAACGGCATCGAGGCCATGGCCGAGGTCGATCCCGGCCGGCGCGTGCTCGTCATGTCGGCGCGGCCCGGCGAGGGGGGCGGTGCGTGCCTGGCGGTGCGCGACCACGGCACGGGCATCCCGCCCGAGGCGGCCGCGCGCCTGTTCTCGCCCTTCTTCACCACCAAGCCCGACGGCATGGGCATGGGGCTGTCGATCTGCCGCTCCATCGTCGAGGCGCACGGCGCGCGCCTCGCGTTCGTGGCGATGGACCTGGGCACCGAATTCCGCATACAGTTCCCCCCGCCATGATCCACGTGGTCGACGACGAGGAGCCCCTGCGCGACGCGCTCGCCTGGCTGCTGCGCTCGCGAGAGCTGGACTGCCGCACGCACGCCTCGGGCGAGGAATTCCTCGCCTGGCTGGCCCGCGACCGCACCGGGCAGGCGGAGCCGGGCGCGGTCCTGCTCGACGTGCGGCTGGGCGGGATTTCCGGCACGGAGGTGTTCGACCGCATGCGCGCGCAGGCGCTGGCGCCCGCCTGGCCCGTGATCTACCTCACCGGCCACGGCGACGTGCCCATGGCGGTGGAGGCGCTCAAGCAGGGCGCCTTCGACTTCGTCGAGAAGCCCTTCAACGACAACTCGCTCGTCGACCGGCTCATGGCGGCCCTGGCCGAGTCGCGCCGGCGCCTGGCGGAGTCGGCCGAGGCCGGGCGGCGCGAGGAGCGCCTGGCGGGCCTCACGGCGCGCGAGCGCGAGGTGCTCGCCCTCGTCCTCGAGGGCTGCTACAACAAGGTGATCGCGGACCGGCTGGGCATCGCCATGCGCACCGTGGAGGTCTACCGCGCGCGCGTGTTCGCCAAGATGGGCGTGAGGAGCGCGGTGGAGCTCGCGCGCCTGTTCGGCGAGCGCGAGGAGCCCTAGCGCGCTACATCCGCGCCGGCAGCCACGTGACGATGCCCGGGAAGAGGTAGATCAGGGCCACCGCCACCACCATCAGCGCGAAGAGCGGCAGCGTCACGCGCGCGATCCACGGGATCTGCCGGCGCGTCATGCCCTGCAGCACGAAGAGGTTGAAGCCCACGGGCGGCGTGATCTGCGCCATCTCCACCACCAGCACCGTGAAGACGCCGAACCAGATGAGGTCGATGCCGGCGGCCTGGATGGTGGGCAGGATCACGCCCATGGTGAGCACCACCATGGAGATCCCGTCCAGGAAGCAGCCCAGCACGATGAAGAAGACCATGAGGCAGGCGAGGAGCCCGAACGGCGAGAGCCCCAGCCCGGTGATGAACTCCGCCAGGTGCCGCGGCAGGCCGATGTAGCCCATCGCCAGCGTGAGGAAGGCCGCGCCCGAGAGGATGAGCGCGATCATGCAGTACAGGCGCGTGGCGCCCAGCAGGCTCTCCACGAAGGCGCGCCGGTCCAGCGCCCCCTGGGCCCGGGAGATGCCGAGCGCGCCCACCACCCCCAGCGCGGCCGCCTCCGTGGCCGTGGCCACGCCCGTGTAGATCGAGCCCAGCACCAGCCCGATCAGGGCGAGCGCGGGCAGCAGGTGGCGCGAGGCCGAGAGCTTCTGCGCGAGCGTGGTGGGCGGGTCGGCGGGCGGGATGCGGTCGCGGTGCACCAGCGACCAGACGACCGTGTAGCCCATGAACAGGGCGGCCAGCAGCAGGCCGGGGAAGACGCCGGCGATGAACAGCTTGGTGATGGAGACCTCTGCCGTCACCCCGTAGACGATCATGATGATGGACGGCGGGATGAGCAGGCCCAGCGTGCCCGCGCCGGCCAGGGTGCCGATGGTCATGTCGTCCGGGTAGCCGCGCCTCGCGAGCTCCGGCAGCGTCATCTTGCCGATGGTGGCGCAGGTGGCCGCGCTCGACCCGGAGACGGCCGCGAAAATCGTGCAGCCGATGATGTTGGTGTGCAGCAGGCGCCCCGGCAGGCGCTGCAGCCACGGCGCGAGGCCCCGGAACATGTCCTCCGACAGGCGCGTGCGGAAGAGGATCTCGCCCATCCACAGGAAGAGCGGCAGCGCGGTGAGGGTCCACGAGGACATCGAGCCCCACACCGTGACCGCCATCGCGTCGCCCACCGGCCGGCTGGTGAAGAGCTGCATGCCGATCCAGGCCACGCCCATGAGCGTGAGCCCGATCCACAGCCCGCTCGCGAGGAGGGCGAAGAGCAGCGCCACCAGGACGGCGGTGATGGCGAAGTCCACGGCCTACTCGCGCGCGGCCGGGGCGTGGCCCCGGGAGCCGCCGGCGCGGCCGCGCAGGTGGCGCACGAGGTCGTCGACCATCGCGACCGCCAGCACGATGGCCCCGGCGGCCATGGCGAGCTGCGGGATCCACAGGGGAGTCGCGTCGTTGCCCTGCGAGACGTCGTTGAACGCGTGCGACTGCCACACCAGGCGCGCGCTGTACCAGGCGAGCGCCACGCAGAACACCGCGCCGGCGGCGTGCGACCAGATCTCCAGCGCCCGCGTGGCGCGGGGCCCGAGGCGCTCGAGGAACAGGTTCACGCGGATGTGCTCGCCGCGCCTGAGCGTGTGCGCCAGGGCGAGGAACGCGGCCCCCGCCATGAAGTAGCCGGCGTAGGCGTCGGAGCCGCGCAGGTTGAAGCCCGCCAGGCGCCCGGCCACGCTGGCGAGCACCATGGCGAGCACGCCCACCATGCAGGCGGCCGCGGCCCAGGCCGCGGCGTCGTAGAGCCGGTCGAGGACCCGTCGCACGGGTTTCGCCCGGGCGGGGCGCCTACTTGCGGAAGGCCTCGACGATCGCCTTGCCGTCGGGGCCGGCCTTGGCCAGCCACTCGTCGGTCATGGTGCGGCCGATTCTCTCGAAGTCGGCCTTGAGCTGCGCGGAGGGCGGCGAGACGTTCATGCCGTTCTTCTTCAGCTCGGCGACGTAGAAGCCGTTCTTCTCCTCGGAGACCTTCCAGCCGCGGGCCTCGGCCTCGGCCGCGGCCTTGAGCACCGCCGCCTGCGTGGCCTTGTCGAGGGCCTCGAAGGCCTTCTTGTTGGCGAAGACGACGTTCTTGGGCAGCCAGGCCTGCGTGTCGTAGTAGTTCTTCACGACCTCCCAGGCCTTCGTGTCGTAGCCGGTGGCGCCGGAGGTGATGTTGGCGTTGACCGCGCCGGTGGCCATGGCCTGCGCCAGCTCGGCGGCCTGGATGGTGACGGGCTGCGCGCCCGCCAGCTCGGCGATGCGCGAGGTGTACGGGTTGTAGGCCCGCATCTTCAGGCCCTTCATGTCGGCCACCGAGTTCAGCGGCTTGGTGGAGTAGATGCCCTGCGGCGGCCAGGGCACGGCGTACAGGAGCACCAGGCCCTGCCGGTCGAAGCGCGAGGCGATGGCCGGGCGCGAGACCTTCCAGAGCTTGGCGGCCTCGGCGTAGCTGGTGGCCAGGAACGGCACGGAATCCACGCCGAAGACCGGGTCCTCGTTGGCGTAGCCGGAGATGAGGATCTCGCCCGCCTGCGCCTGCCCGCCCTGCACGGCGCGCTTGATCTCGGGCGCCTTGAAGAGGGAGGCGCCGGCGTGCACGGTGATGACCAGCTTGCCGCCGGTGGCCTTCTGCACGTCCTGGGCGAACTTCGCGATGTTCTCGGTGTGGAAGTTCGTGACCGGATAGGGCGTGGGCATGTCCCACTTGACCTGGGCGGTGGCCGCCGTGGCCAGGGCCAGCGTGGCGGCGGCGGCGAGTGCCTGCATGCGCTTCATGGAACGCTCTCCTCGGGGTGGTGACGGCAGGGACCGGCGCGGCTGCTGGCGCCGGCATCGGGCTGAAGCTAGCAAGGGCCGTTTCCCATGTCAACAAAATGCTGATAATTTGTCGGCAAAACGCGGCCTCGCGCCGCCGCTCCCGGAGCCGCCCATGAAGCCCGACCGCCGACCGCCGCCGCTGGCGCCGCCCCGAATCGTCTCCTCCGCGCACCTGGCGGTGGGGCGGGGGGCGGAGCTCAGCGAGTTCGAGTACGGGATGATCATCTGCGCCCACGCCTTCGACCGCTGGATGGTGCGCTGCATGGCGGCGGCCGGCGTGAAGGACCTCACGCCCATCGACGTGCTGGCGCTGCACCACGTGAACCACCGCGGGCGCGACAAGAAGCTCGCCGACATCTGCTTCGTGCTCAACGTGGAGGACACGCACGTGGTGAGCTACTCGCTGCGCAAGCTCGTGGCCGCCGGGCTCGTGAAGAGCGAGCGCCGGGGCAAGGAGGTGCTGTTCGCGACCACGGCGAAGGGCCAGGCGCTCATCGCGCGCTACCGGGAGGTGCGGGAGGCCTGCCTGGTGACGGGGCTCAATCCGGACGGGAGCGACAACGTGAAGCTGGCGGAGGTGGCGGCTTTCCTGCGGCTGATGTCGGGGATGTACGACCAGGCGGCCCGGGGGGCGAGTTCGCTGTAGGCCGCCGGCGCGAGGCAAGGCCGGGCAAGGCGGAACACGGATGGACACGGATGGACACGGATGAACGCGGATGAGGGGCGCATGACGGGCGGCGAGGGGCGGTGGCAGTTCTGGATCGACCGGGGCGGGACGTTCACGGACGTGGTGGCGTGCCGCCCGGACGGGACGCTGGAGACGATGAAGCTCCTGTCGGAGAACCCGGGGCGCTACCGCGACGCGGCGCTGGAGGCCATCCGCCGGTTCCTGGGCGCGGCGCCGGGCGCGGCGATTCCCGTCGAGCGCATCGCGGCGGTGAAGATGGGCACGACGGTGGCCACCAACGCCCTCCTCGAGAGGAAGGGCGAGCCCACGGTGCTCGTGGTCACGCGCGGCTTCCGGGACCAGCTGCGCATCGCCTACCAGAACCGCCCGCGGCTCTTCGACCGCCACATCCGCCTTCCGGAGCTGCTGCACTCGCGCGTGATCGAGGTGGACGAGCGCGTGGGCGCGCACGGCGAGGTCGTGACCGCCCTGGACGAGGAGGGCGCGCGGCGCGAGCTCGCGGCGGCGGCGCAGGCGGGATTCCGGTCCGCGGCCATCGTCTTCCTGCACGGCTACCGCTACCCGGCGCACGAGGCGCGCGTGGCCGAGCTCGCGCGCGAGGCGGGCTTCACCCAGGTCTCCGCCTCCCACGCCGTGAGCCCGCTCATGAAGTTCGTCTCGCGCGGCGACACGACGGTGGTGGACGCCTACCTCTCGCCCATCCTGCGCCGCTACGTGGACCAGGTGGCCGCCGAGCTCCCGGGCGCGCGCCTGCAGTTCATGCAGTCCTCGGGCGGGCTCACGGACGCGCGGCGCTTCCAGGGCAAGGACTCCATCCTCTCCGGGCCCGCCGGCGGCATCGTCGGCATGGTGCGCACCGCGGAGGCGGCCGGCTTCGGCCGGGTGATCGGCTTCGACATGGGCGGCACCTCCACGGACGTCTCGCACTACGCGGGCGAGCTCGAGCGCGAGTTCGACACGCTCGTGGCGGGCGTGCGCCTTCGCGCGCCCATGATGTCCATCCACACCATCGCGGCCGGCGGCGGCTCCATCCTGCACTTCGACGGCCAGCGCCAGCGCGTGGGACCGGACTCGGCGGGCGCCGACCCCGGCCCGGCGTGCTACCGGCGCGGCGGCCCGCTCGCCGTCACCGACTGCAACGTGATGCTGGGCAAGATCCAGCCCGCGTGGTTCCCGAAGGTGTTCGGCCCCGGCGGCGACGAGCCGCTGGACGCCGCCGTCGTGCGCGCGAAGTTCGCCGCGCTCGCCGACGAGATCGCCGCCGCCACCGGCACGCCGCAGTCGCCCGAGCAGGTGGCCGAGGGCTTCCTCGCCATCGCCGTGGCCAACATGGCCAACGCCATCAAGTTCATCAGCGTGCAGCGCGGCCACGACGTGACGCAGTACACGCTCGCCTGCTTCGGCGGGGCGGGCGGGCAGCACGCGTGCCTGGTGGCCGACGAGCTGGGCATGACGCAGGTCTACATCCACCCCCTCGCGGGCGTGCTCTCCGCCTACGGCATGGGCCTCGCGCAGCTGCGCGCCCTGCGGGAGGCGGCGGTGGAAAGGCGCCTGGAGGAGGCGGGGGGCGAGCTCGAGGCGCAGCGCGAGCGGCTCGCGCGGCAGTGCGCGGACGAGATCGCGGCCCAGGGCGGCGAGGTCGAGCGCGTCGAGGCGCGCGTGCACCTCAAGTACGAGGGCACGGACACCTCGCTCGCCGTTCCCCTGGCGGACGCGGCCGCGATGCGCGCGGCCTTCGAGGCGCTGTACCGCTCGCGCTTCAGCTTCCTCATGCCCGACCGCGCGCTCGTGGCCGAGGCGGTGTCGGTGGAGGCCGTGGCGCGGCCCGACGCGCCGGCCGGGCCGGCCCCCGCGGGCGGGGACGGCGCGCCGGGCGAGCCCGCCGAGGTCGTGGAGATGACCTCGGGCGGCCGCCGCCTCGCGACCCCCGTGTTCGTGCGCGAGAGCCTTCGCCCCGGGCAGCGCGTGGACGGCCCGGCCATCCTCGCCGAGCGCAACGCCACCACCGTGGTCGAGCCGGGCTGGCAGGCGCAGGTGACGGCCGAGGACCACCTCGTGCTGCGGCGCGTGGCGGCGCGCGAGGCGCGCTACGCGGCCGGGACGAAGGCCGACCCCGTGATGCTGGAGGTCTTCAACAACCTCTTCATGTCCATCGCCGAGCAGATGGGCGTGCGCCTCGCCCAGACCGCGTACTCCGTGAACATCAAGGAGCGCCTGGACTTCTCCTGCGCGCTCTTCGACGGCGACGGCAACCTCATCGCCAACGCGCCGCACATGCCGGTGCACCTGGGCTCCATGGGCGAGTCGATCAAGACGGTGATCCGCCGCAACGCCGGCCGCATGCGCCCGGGCGACGTGTTCGTGCTGAACGACCCCTACCACGGCGGCACGCACCTGCCGGACGTCACGGTCATCACGCCGGTGTTCCTCTCGGAGATGGGCGGGGCGGCGCAACGGCAGGGGGACAGTCCCCATGAGGCGGGGACCGTCCCCACGCCATTGTTCTACGTGGGCTCGCGGGGCCACCACGCGGACATCGGCGGCATCACGCCCGGCTCCATGCCGCCCTTCTCGCGCACCATCGAGGAGGAGGGCGTGCTGCTGGACAACGTGAAGCTGGTGGAGGACGGGCGCCTGCTGGAGGCCGGCATCCGCGAGCGCCTGCTCTCGGCGCGCTACCCGGCGCGCAACCCCGACCAGAACCTCGCGGACCTGCGTGCCCAGGTGGCCGCCAACGAGAAGGGCGTGCAGGAGCTGCGCCGCATGGTGGCGCACTTCGGCCTGGACGTGGTGCGCGCCTACATGGGGCACGTGCAGGACAACGCCGAGGAGTGCGTGCGGCGCGTGATCGGCGTGCTGAAGGACGGCGAGTTCGCCTGCGAGATGGACAACGGCGCGGTGATCCGCGTGCGCATCCGCATCGGGGCCGACCGGCGCAGCGCCGTGATCGACTTCGCCGGCACCAGCGGCCAGCTCGAAAGCAACTTCAATGCCCCCTCGGCCGTGGTCCACGCCGCCGTGCTCTACGTCTTCCGCACGCTGGTGGGCGACGACATCCCGCTCAACGCCGGGTGCCTGAAGCCGCTGGAGGTGAGGATCCCCGAGGGCTCCATGCTCAACCCCCGGCCGCCGGCGGCGACGGTGGCCGGCAACGTCGAGACCTCGCAGTGCATCACCGACGCCCTCTACGGGGCGCTGGGCGTGATGGCGGCCTCCTACGGCACCATGAACAACTTCACCTTCGGCAACGAGCGCTACCAGTACTACGAGACGATCTCGGGCGGCACCGGCGCCGGGCCCGGCTTCCCCGGCACCGACACGGTGCAGGCGCACATGACCAACTCGCGCCTGACGGACCCCGAGATCCTCGAGTGGCGCTACCCGGTGCGCGTGGACGCCCACGAGATCCGCGCGGGCAGCGGCGGCGCGGGCCGCTGGCGCGGCGGCAACGGCGCCACGCGCCGCATCCGCTTCCTGGAGCCCATGACCGCGGCCATCCTCGCGGGCCACCGCCGCGTGCCGCCCTACGGCATGGCCGGCGGCGCCCCGGGCGAGTGCGGCCGCAACTGGGTCGAGCGCGCCGACGGCTCGCGCACCGACCTGGGCTTCGCCGACGAGACCGCGGTGGGGCCCGGCGACGTCTTCGTCATCGAGACGCCCGGCGGCGGCGGCTTCGGCGCGCCGCAGTAGCCGCGCGATCCTCGCGGCGTTTCGAGGTTCCGCGCGCAAGTGGGCGGTTCGCGGGGCTTTCCGCGTTGCGCGTGTAACGCGCGGCGGCCGCGCGGGAATCGCGCCGCGCTTGACTTCGCGCAGGAACTGTCTCCTTCCGGCAACGCAGCATGAAAAAAAGATTTGTCCGGAAAGGGGCTGCGTATAAAATGGGCGCCTTTTCCGCGGCTCCAGACGATTACAAACGCCGTGAAGATCGGTCCCCTCTCCCTTCGCAACAACCTCGTGATCGCGCCCATGGCGGGCGTGACCGACCGTCCTTTCCGCCAGCTGTGCAAGCGGATGGGCGCGGGGATGGCCGTCTCGGAGATGGTGGCCTCCAACTCGCTCCTGTGGGGCTCGGAGAAGACGATCCGCCGCGGCAACCACGAGGGCGAGGTCGAGCCCAAGGTGATCCAGATCGCCGGCGCCGACCCGGCCATGATGGCCGAGGCCGCCCGCTACAACGTCGACAAGGGCGCCCAGATCATCGACATCAACATGGGCTGCCCGGCCAAGAAGATCTGCAACGCCGAGGCCGGCTCCGCGCTCCTGAAGGACGAGGCGCTCGTCGCCCGCATCGTCGAGGCCGTCGTGCGCGCGGTGCCCGTGCCCGTCACGCTCAAGTTCCGCACGGGCTGGAACCGCGAGAACCGCAACGCCCTCGCCATCGCCCGCATCGCGCAGGAAGGCGGCATCGCCGCCCTGGCCCTGCACGGGCGCACGCGCGCCTGCATGTACACGGGCGAGGCGGAGTACGACACCATCCGCGCGGTCAAGGCGGCGGTGCGCATCCCGGTGATGGCCAACGGCGACATCGACTCGCCCGAGAAGGCGCGCGCGGTCCTGGCCCACACCGGCGCCGACGCCGTCATGATCGGGCGCGCGGCCCAGGGCCGGCCGTGGATCTTCCGCGAGATCGGGCACTACCTGCTCACGGGCGAGAAGCTGGCCCCGCCCGAGGTGGCCGAGATCCGCGAGGTGCTCCTCGGTCACCTGGAGGACCTCTACGCCTTCTACGGCACCGAGCGCGGCACGCGCGTGGCGCGCAAGCACATCGCCTGGTACACCAAGGGCCTGCGCCACTCCGCGGTCTTCCGCGCCCGCATGAACCAGCTGGAAAGCGCCCCCGCGCAGGTCGAGGCGGTGCGCACGTTCTTCGACGGCCTGGCCGGCACGTCGGAGCGCCTCGAATACGTCGATGAGGTGGCACTTGCAGCCTAGAACCCACACCCGAGCCGCCGCCAGGGCGGAGGCCGCCGAGCGCGAGAACGAGCTCTCGCTCACCGTGCGGCGGATGATGAAGCAGTACTTCAAGGATCTCGACGGCGAGAAGGCCACCGGCATCTACACGATGGTGGTGAGCTGCGTCGAGCGCCCCCTGCTGGAGGTGGTGATGAACCACGCACAGGGCAACCAGACCCGCGCGGCCGAGCTGCTCGGGATCAACCGCAACACCTTGCGCAAGAAGCTGCAGGAACACGGCATCGGCTGAATCCCGCCTCGCCTCGCGCGCACCCAGGGCGAACATGGCCAGCGACAAGATCCGCATCCGGCGGGCGCTCCTCAGCGTCTCCGACAAGACCGGCGTCGTCGAATTCGCGAAGGCGCTCGCCTCGCACGGCGTCGAGCTCCTCTCCACCGGCGGCACCGCGAAGCTCATCGCCTCGGCGGGCCTGCCCGTCGTGGAGGTGGGTGACTACACGGGCTTCCCCGAGATGATGGACGGCCGCGTGAAGACGCTGCACCCCAGGGTGCACGGCGGCATCCTCGCCCGGCGCGACCTCCCGGCCCACGTGGCGGCCATGGAGCAGCACGGCATCCCGCCCATCGACATGGTGGTGGTGAACCTCTACCCCTTCGCGCGCACGGTGGCCGACCCGGCCTGCACGATGGACGAGGCCATCGAGAACATCGACATCGGCGGGCCCACGATGGTGCGCGCCGCGGCCAAGAACCACGCCTTCGTCGCCGTCGTCACGGACCCGGCCGACTACCCGCGCCTGGCCGCGGCGCTGGCCAAGGGCGGCGGCGCCCTCGGGGGCGAGGAGCGCTACGCGCTCGCCGCGAAGGCCTTCAGCCACACCGCCGAGTACGACGGGATGATCTCCTCGTGGCTCACCGCGCGCGGGCCATCAGGCGCCGCCCGCGCCTTCCCGGACCGGCTCAACCTCTCCTTCCGGCTGGCGCAGACGCTGCGCTACGGCGAGAACCCGCACCAGGACGCCGCGTTCTACCGCGAGGCCGAGCCCGCGCCCGGCACGCTCTCGGGCTTCCGCCAGGTGCAGGGCAAGGAGCTCAGCTACAACAACATCGCCGACGCCGACGCGGCCTGGGAGTGCTGCCGCAGCTTCGACGTGCCGGCCTGCGTCATCATCAAGCACGCCAACCCCTGCGGCGTGGCCATCGCCCAGTCGCCGCTCGAGGCGTACCGCCGCGCCTTCCTCACCGACCCCACCTCGGCCTTCGGCGGCATCATCGCCTTCAACCGGCCGGTGGACGGTCCCACGGCCGAGGCGGTCTCGAGGCAGTTCGTCGAGGTGGTGATCGCGCCGGCCTACGAGGCCGCCGCGCTCGCCGTCTTCAAGGCCAAGCAGAACGTGCGCCTGCTCGCCATCGAGGCGGCCCGCAGCCTGAACCGCCTGGACATGAAGCGCGTGGGCGGGGGCCTGCTCGTGCAGACCGCCGACGCGTGGGACGTGGCGGAGCTTCGCGTGGTCACGCGCCGCAAGCCCACCGAGGCGCAGATGAACGACCTCGTCTTCGCCTTCCGCGTGGCCAAGTTCGTGAAGTCCAACGCCATCGTCTTCTGCGGCGGTGGCATGACGCTGGGCGTGGGCGCCGGGCAGATGAGCCGCGTGGACTCCACGCGCATCGCCGCCATCAAGGCGAAGAACGCGGGTCTCTCCCTCCTGGGGTCGGTGGCCGCCTCGGACGCCTTCTTCCCCTTCCGCGACGGCCTGGACGTGGTCGCGAAGGCCGGGGCGCGCGCGGTCATCCAGCCGGGCGGCAGCGTGCGCGACGAGGAGGTGATCGCCGCGGCCGACGAGCAGGGCCTGGCGATGGTGTTCACCGGCATGCGCCACTTCCGCCACTAGGGGGCGGGCGGTGAGGATCCTGGTCATCGGCTCGGGCGGTCGCGAGCACGCTCTCGCGTGGAAGCTCTCGCGCTCGCCGCGCGTCTCGCGCGTGCTCGTGGCGCCCGGCAACGCCGGCACCGCGCGCGAGGAAGGGCTCGCCAACGCCGCCGCCACGACGGTGCCGGAGTTCGTGAAGCTCGCGAAGGCCGAGCAGGTCGCCCTCACCGTGGTCGGCCCCGAGGCCCCGCTCGCCGCCGGCGTCGTGGACGCCTTCCGCGCCGAGGGCCTGGCCATCTTCGGGCCCACGAAGGCCGCGGCGCAGCTCGAGTCCTCCAAGGACTTCGCCAAGCGCTTCATGGCGCGCCACGGCATTCCCACGGCGCACCACGCCACCTTCACGGCCCCGGCCGAGGCGCACGCGCACGTCGAGGCGCACGGCGCGCCCATCGTGATCAAGGCCGACGGCCTCGCGGCGGGCAAGGGCGTGGTGGTGGCCGCCACGGCCGCGGAGGCGCACGAGGCCATCGACCGCATGCTCTCGGGCGGCGCCATGGGCGAGGCCGGCCACCGCGTCGTCATCGAGGAGTTCATGGCCGGCGAGGAGGCGAGCTTCATCGTCATGGCCGACGGCCGGCACGCGCTCGCCTTCGCCTCCACGCAGGACCACAAGCGCATCTTCGACGGCGACCGCGGCCCCAACACCGGCGGCATGGGCGCCTACTCGCCGGCCCCGGTGGTCACGCCCGAGGTGCACGCGCGCGCCATGCGCGAGGTGATCCTGCCCACGCTGCGCGGCATGGAGGCCGAGGGCACGCCCTACACGGGCTTCCTCTACGCGGGCCTCATGATCGACGCGCACGGCGCGCCGCGCGTCGTGGAGTTCAACTGCCGGCTGGGCGACCCCGAGACGCAGCCCATCATGATGCGGCTCAAGAGCGACCTGCTCGGCCTCCTCGAGCATGCGGTGGCCGGCACCCTGGACCGGGCCGAGGCCGAGTGGGACCGGCGCGCGGCCTTGGGCGTGGTGCTCGCCGCGGCGGGCTACCCGGACGACCCGCGCAAGGGCGACGAGATCACCGGCCTGCCCGCCCCCGCGGAGGACTGCCACGTCTTCCACGCCGGCACGGCCGAGCGCGACGGCAGGGTCGTCACGGCCGGCGGGCGCGTGCTGTGCGTCACCGCCCTGGGCGACAAGGTGAAGATCGCCGCCGACCGCGCCTACGAGGTGGCCGCCGGCATCGGCTTCGAGGGCATGCAGTACCGCCGCGACATCGGCCACCGCGCCATCCACCGGCGCTAGAGGATCAAGGGGAGGCGGCCATGATGGACATCGGCGCGGTCCACCGCTATCTCACCGGGCTGCAGGAGCGCATCGTCTCGCGCCTCGAGGCCCTGGACGGCAAGCCCTTCCTGCGCGACGCGTGGGAGCGGCCCGAGGGCGGCGGGGGCGTCTCGCGCCTGCTGGAGGAGGGCAACCTCCTCGAGCGCGGCGGCGTGGGCTTCTCGCACGTGCTCGGCACGAAGCTGCCGCCCTCGGCCACCGAGCACCGCCCCGACCTCGCCGGCCGCCCGTGGGAGGCGATGGGCGTCTCGCTCGTCCTGCACCCGCGCAACCCCTACGTGCCCACGGTGCACATGAACGTGCGCTTCTTCGCGGCCAAGAGCCCGGACGGCGACCCGGGCAAGGGCGTGTGGTGGTTCGGCGGCGGCATGGACCTCACGCCGTACTACGGATTCGAGGAGGACTGCGCGCACTTCCACCGCGTGAACCGCGAGGCGCTCGCGCCCTTCCCGGGCCTGCACGCGCGCTTCAAGAAGTGGTGCGACGAGTACTTCCTCAACCGCCACCGCCGCGAGCCGCGCGGCATCGGCGGCACGTTCTTCGACGACTTCAACGAGGGCGGCTTCGACGCCTGCTTCGCCGTGCAGCGCGCGGTGGGCGACGCCTTCCTGCCGGCCTACGAGCCCATCGTCCAGCGCAGGCGCGAGGCGCCCTGGGGCGAGCGCGAGCGCGACTTCCAGCTCTACCGCCGCGGGCGCTACGTGGAGTTCAACCTCGTGTGGGACCGCGGCACGCACTTCGGGCTGCAGTCCGGCGGGCGCACCGAGTCCATCCTCATGTCGATGCCGCCGCTGGTGAAGTGGCGCTACGACTGGAAGCCGGAGCCGGGCACGCCCGAGGCGCGGCTCTACACCGACTTCCTGGTGCCGAAGGACTGGTAGGGGAAGGGACGCTGCCCTTCGTCACCCGTGTCAGGACTCGATGAAGGGCAGCGTCCCCTTCGTCCCTTCATAGGATCGACCATGTCGGCCAACGCGGTGTTCCTGGCCCCCGGGGAGGGGGAGACGGTCTTCTCGGTGAGCGCCTCGCCGATCAAGTTCGGCGCCGGCGCGCTGCGCGAGCTGGGCGCGGACGCCCAGTCGCTCGGCATGCGGCGCGTGGGCTTCTTCGTGGATCCGCACGTGCTCGCGAGCGAGCCCGGCCAGGCGGCCCTCGCCTCCCTGCGCGCCGCGGGCGTGGACGTCGGCGTGTACGACGCGGCGCGGTGCGAGCCCGACAGCGACTCCTTCGAGCGCGCGGCCGCCTTCGCGCGGGAGGGGAACTTCGACGGCTTCGTGTCGCTGGGCGGCGGCTCGGTGATGGACACCGCCAAGGCGGCGAACCTGCTCGCCACGCACCCCGACGAGCTCATCGCCTACGTCAACGCGCCCATCGGCCGCGCCAAGCCCATCCCGGGGCGCCTGAAGCCGCACATCGCCTGCCCCACCACCTGCGGCACCGGCAGCGAGACCACGGGCATCACGATCGTCGACGTGAAGTCGGTGGGCCTGAAGACGGGCATCGCCTCGCCCCTGCTCAAGCCCACGCTCGCGATCGTCGATCCCACGACCACCGAGAGCCTGCCGGCCGGCGTGGTGGCCGCCAGCGGCTTCGACGTGCTCTCGCACGCGGTGGAGTCGTACACCGCGAGGCCCTACACCAGCCGCCCGCGGCCGGCGCACCCGTCCCAGCGCCCGGCCTACCAGGGCTCGACCCCGTACAACGACATCGGCAGCCTCGCCGCCATCCGCCTGGGCGGGAAGTACCTCGCGCGCGCGGTGCGCGACCCCGCCGACCGCGAGGCCCGCCACCAGCTCATGTTCGCCTCGACCCTCGCGGGGCTCGCCTTCGGCAGCGCGGGCGTGCACGTGCCGCACGCCATGTCCTACTCCGTGGCCACGCTGCGCCACGAGTACACGGCGGCCGGCTACGAGGAGCGCGAGCCGATGGTCCCGCACGGCATCGCGGTGGTGATCAACGCGCCGGCGGCCTTCCGCTTCACGGCCGGCGCCAGTCCCGCCCGCCACCTGGAGGCCGCCGCGGCCCTCGGGGCGGACGTCGCGGGCGCCGCGCCGGGAGAGGCCGGCGAGATCCTGGCCCGCGCCTTCATCGCGCTCATGCGCGAGACGGGGCTGCCCCCGGGCATCGCGGCCCTGGGCTATTCCGAGGCAGACGTGCCCGCGCTCGCCGAAGGGGCGTTCGCGCAGCAGCGGCCCCTCGTCATGGCGCCGCGGGCCGTCACGCGCGCCGATCTCGAGGGGATCTACCGCGACGCGATGCGCTACTGGTGAGCCCGCGCGCGGGACCCGCGCGACGCCGGCCTTGGAGATCGGGCGGGCTTCGCGTATAGTGCCGTTTGTGCGGCGCAGCATCCCCGTGATCTGCGCCGCTTTCGTTCATCGTCCCTGACCTCCCCGGAAGCGGATCCTTCCCCTTCCCGCAGCGGTTCCCCAAGGTTCATTCCCAGAGGGTTGCGAGTCGGTTGGTGCCGGTGTCTTGGCCTTGCCGTCTCGCGCGCGCCCCTTTCGACTTCCCGGCGTTCGCGTGCGCTCCCGTTTCCGATGACGGGCGGCGGGGCCATCCTCGCAATCGCTGCACGAGGCGCGGCCACCGGAATGGCCGCGCGGGAAAGACCGATCCATGACGTTCGATTCGCTGGGGCTCGCCGCCCCGATCCTGCAGGCCGTCGCCGCCACCGGCTACACCGAGCCCACGCCCGTCCAGGCGCGCGTGATCCCCGAGGCCCTCGCCGGCCGCGACCTGATGGTCTCGGCGCAGACGGGCAGCGGCAAGACCGCCGCCTTCATGCTGCCGGCGCTGCAGCGGCTCACCGTGCCGCACGCGGCGCACGGCCGCGGCCCGCGCGTGCTGGTGCTGGTGCCCACGCGCGAGCTCTCCGCGCAGGTGACGAAGGCCGCCGAGACCTACGGGCGCGCCATCGCGCGCCTGCGCACCGTGTCGATCGTGGGCGGCATGCCCTACCCCGCGCAGAACCGCCTGCTGCAGATGGGCGTGGACATCCTCGTGGCGACTCCCGGGCGCCTGCTCGACCAGATGCAGTCCGGCCGCGTGGACCTCGCGCGCCTGGAGGTGCTGGTGCTCGACGAGGCCGACCGCATGCTCGACATGGGCTTCAAGGACGACCTGGACGCGATCGTCGCCCGCGTGCCCGCCTCGCGCCAGACGCTGCTCTTCTCCGCCACGCTCGACCCGGCCATCGTGAAGCTCGCGGGCGCGATGCTGCGCGAGCCGTCGCGCATCGAGATGCAGACCGCGCGCACGCGCCACGACCACATCGAGCAGCGCCTGCACCTGGCCGACGACCAGGGCCACAAGAACCGGCTGCTCGACCACCTGCTGCGCGACACGGGCGTGAACCAGGCCATCGTCTTCACGGCCACCAAGCGCTCGGCCGACGAGGTGGCGCTGGACCTGCACGCCAAGGGCTTCGCCGCCGCCGCGCTGCACGGCGACATGAACCAGGGCGCGCGCACGCGCACGCTGCAGGCGCTGCACCGCGGCCGCCTTCGCGTGCTGGTGGCCACCGACGTCGCCGCGCGCGGCATCGACGTGCACGGCGTCTCGCACGTCATCAACTACGACCTGCCGCGCCAGGCGGAGGACTACGTGCACCGCATCGGCCGCACCGGCCGCGCCGGGCGAAGCGGCACCGCCATCAGCCTGGTGAACGCGCGCGAGCACGCGCAGGTGCGGGTGATCGAGCGCTTCACGGCGCAGGCGATTCCCGTGACGGTGATCGAGGGGCTGGAGCCGCGGGTGCGCTCGTTCGCGAAGCCCGCGGGGCCCTCGCGCCGGCCGCCAGGGCGCTCTTCCGGCCGGCCCTCCGGCAAGCCGGCGGGACGCTCGTTCCGCCAGGGGCGCTAGGGCGACCTTCCCGGGCCCGTCGCCGGCCTCAGGCCGCGGCGACGAGCGCCCGGTTGCGCCAGTACAGCGCCCCGAAGGCGAGCACGGCCACCGCCAGCGCGGCGTGGCCGGGGTAGACCGCGGCCGCCGCGACCCCGAACCAGGCGATGGCGTCGAGCGCGCGGCTCGGCGTCAGGCGCGCGCCCCCGAAGAGGTGCGAGAAGGCCAGCACGAACACCGTGCCGGAGGCCGCCGCCTCCAGGAAGCCCAGCACGCCCCTCGGCTCGAGCATGCCGGGATAGAGCAGGAAGAGGAACGGGATGACGTAGGTCACCGCCCCGAGCCTCACCGCGTGCCGCGCCACCGCGAGCCAGGGCGTCTGCGCGATGCCGGCCGCGACGAAGACCGCCACGCACACCGGCGGCGTGATGACCGAGAGCGTGGCGTAGTAGAAGACGAAGAGGTGGGCGGCCAGGGGCGCCACGCCCACCTTCACGAGCGCCGGCGCGAGCGTGGAGGCCACCAGCACGTAGGCCGCCGTCGTCGGGATGCCCATGCCCATCACCATGCACACGGCCGCGACCACCCCGCCGATCACGAGCGTGGGCATCGTGCCCTCGCCGACGATGAGCGAGGACAGGGTGATTCCCACGCCGGTGAGGTTGATCATCGCGACCAGGATCTGCGCGCCCGCGAGCAGGATGCCGACGATCACCATGCCCTTGCCGCCGTCGTCGAGCGCCCCGGCGAGCTGGCGGCCGATGGACGGCGCGGTCTCGCCGGCCTCGCGGCCCGGCCGCGCGACCAGCAGCGCCGCCACGGTGCCGACGATGCCGTAGAACACCGCGGTCTGCAGCGAGTGCCCGGCGAAGATGCCGTAGCCCAGGCCGGCGAAGGCCGCGACGATGGGCGCGAGGCGCCGCCAGCGCAGCACGTCGCGCCAGGCGGGGATCGCCTCGTCGGGCACGCGGCCCAGGCCCTGCTGGCGCGCGATGATGTGCACCGTCGCGAACACGCCCAGGTAGAAGAGGAAGGCCGGCAGGATCGCGGCCGCGGCGATGCGCAGGTACTCGATGCCGAGGATCTCGGCCATGATGAAGGCCGCCGCGCCCATGATGGGCGGGGCCAGCTGCCCGCCGGTGGAGGCCACGGCCTCCACGGCGCCGGCGAGCGCCGCCGGGTAGCCCAGCCGCTTCATCAGCGGGATGGTGAAGTTGCCGGTGGTGGCCACGTTGGCCACGGAGCTGCCGCTCACCATGCCGAAGATGCCCGAGGCCACCGTGGCGATCTTGGCCGCCCCGCCCGTCGAGCGCCCGCTCAGGCGCAGCGCGAGGTCCATGAACGCCTGGCCCCCGCCGGTGTGCAGCAGGAAGCTGCCGAACAGGGTGAACGCGGCGATGACCGTGGAGGCCACGCCCACCAGCGAGCCCCAGAAGCCCAGGTCGCCCAGGAGCAGCGTCTCGGCCACGAACGAGGCATCGAACCCCCGGTGCCCCAGGCGGCCGGGCACGTACTGGCCCAGCATGGCGTAGGCGAGGCCGGTGGCGACCATGGCGGGAAAGACCAGGCCGATCGCGCGCCGCGAGAGCTCCAGGATCACGAGCACGAGCCCCGCGGCCAGCGCGATCTCGCGCGGACCGGCCGAGGGCAGCGAGTTCATGATCTCGTCGGCGTTCCACACCACGTAGCCGCAGGCGGCCAGCGCCACGGCGAGGATGGCGGCGTCGACCGCCACGCCCAGCCAGCGCACGGGCGCCGGCAGGACGAGCGGGAACTGCATCACGCCCACGCACACCACGAGCGCCACGAAGGCGGCGCGCTGGACGAGCGAGTCGAAGACCCCGAACGCCGAGGTGTACAGGACGAAGAGCGCGAGCGCCAGGCTCAGCGCGGTGATCGCCCGCTGCCGCATGGTGCCCCCGCGCCCCGCCGGGCTACTTCGCGATCAGCCGGGCGGGCACGTCAGCGCCGCGCTCGCGGAAGTACTTCACCGCGCCCGGGTGCAGCGGCGTGGTGGCGTACTTGAGCGTCATCTGCACGAGGTCCGCGCCCTTCACCTCCGCGAAGGCGTTGGCCTGGATCTCCTTGTCCTCCATCACCGCCTTGACGATGCGGTAGGCGGTGTCCTCGCTCATGTCCGGCCCGGCCGCGGCGGCCACGCCGAAGCCCCAGGTGGTGTAGGCGGGGATCTTCAGGCTCTCGACGGCCGGCACGTCCACGATGGAGAGCTCGGGCATCGCCTTCTCGAGCGCCTGGCGCTGCGCCGCGGTGAGTCCCAGGATGGCGATGGGCGTGAAGGTCGCGATCTCGCGCGAGGAGGCGTCCAGCGCGAGCCCGGCGCCCGACTTCACGTAGCCGACGATGCGGTTGTCCTTGACGGCCGCCACGGCCTCGGCCGTCGAGCCGCGCATGTAGTCGGGCGCGATGCCCAGCAGCTTGAACACCGCCTCGGAGGTCTTCTCGGTGGCCGAGCCCTTGATGCCGGGGTTCAGGCGCTTGCCGGCCAGCGCGGCGAGCGAGTCCACCTTCGCGTCGGCGCGCACCACGACGTTCTGCGGGGCGATGGCGTAGACCCACAGCAGCTTCGCGTTGAGCGGCTTGCCGGCGAAGGCGCCGGAGCCGTGGTAGGCGTTGTGCATCACGTTGGTGGTGACCAGGCCCAGGTCCACCTGCTTGCGGTCCATGCGGCGCAGGTTGTCGAGCGTGGCGCCGGTCTCCACCACGGAGGTCGTGATGCCCTTCACCTTCTGGTTGATCACCTGCGAGACGGCCACGAAGTAGCCGTAGTGGCTGGAGGACGACGAGGTGCTGCCGATGAGCAGCTTCTGGTCGGCCTGGGCGGCGGTGGCGGCGGCCGCGAGCGCGGCGGCCAGGATGGCTAGCGTCTTCCTCATTTCTCTCTCCTCCGGGGGGTGTCGGTGTTCTCGGATGCTTCGTCGGGCACCTCGATCTCCAGCCCGAGCAGCAGGTAGGCGAGGCCCTTGCCGTGCCGGTCGAGCGTGAGGCTGCGGTTCACCCCGCCCTCGAGCACGTCGTCCAGCACGAAGTTGATCGCCTGCAGGCCGGGCACGAGGTGCCGCGCCACGAGTCGCGGCCGGCGGTGGGCGAAGCGGCGCGCCACCGCCTCCTCGGTCACCTGGGCCACGAGCAGGGGGTAGTCCTGCGCGCGGTAGGCGAAGAGCGCCACGTTCAGGCGGTTGCCCTTGTCGCCCGCGCGCGCGTGGGCGAGGCGGTACAGCGGCACTCGGGTGGTGGCCGGCGCGCTCATGGCGGATCCAGGAACTGCACGCGCTCGCGCACGGCCTCGCGCGGCAGGTAGGCAGAGGCCGAGGCGAGGAGCGGGGTCACCGCCAGGCGCACCCCGCCGCCGCCCGCCGGGCCGGCGGTGTACAGGCTTTCGACCTCGCGCACCGCGCGCTGCACGGCCTCGCGGTCGTCGCCGCTCACCCCGGCGCGCACGCGCACGTCGTCCACGCCGCGCCCGCGGGCGGCCGCGAGATGGCGTCCCGCGTCGTCGTTGAAGACGCTGCTCACGCCGACCAGGTCGAAGTGGGTCCGGATGCCGGGGATGCGCGCCAGGCGCGTGGCGAGGATGTCGATGGCGAGCCGGCCGCGCGCTTCCGCGTTGGGCCCGGCGTAGGAGATCTCGCCCTCGCCGTGCCAGCCGCCGTCGTAGCACACGGTCGCCTTCAGGGTCGCGGGGCGCGGCCGCCCGCGCGAGCCCTCGACGCGCACGCGATCCGGGCCGCACTCGTGCACCGTCACGCCGGAGATGTCGAGCACGACGTCGGGCGTGAGGTAGCCGGCCGGGTCGTGCATCTCGTAGAGCAGCTGCTCGCGCACCGTCGCCGCGGACACGAGGCCGCCCGTGCCTTCCGGCTTGGTGACCACGAGCCCGCCGTCGGCATCGATCTCCGCCATCGGGTAGCCGATGTCCGCCGGGTCCGGCACGTCCTTGCAGCCCGGGTCCATGAAGTAGCCGCCGGTCACCTGCGCGCCGCACTCCAGGAGGTGCCCGGCCATCGTGCCCGCCGCCAGGTGCGCCCAGTCGTCGCCGGCCCAGCCGAAGGCGTGCAGCATCGGGCCCAGCGCCAGCGCCGGATCGGCGACGCGGCCGGTGACGACGATCTGCGCGCCGCCTGCCAGGGCCTCGGCGATGCCGCGCGCGCCGAGGTAGGCGTTGGCCGCGACGATGCGCGCCGGGTCGGGCGCGCCCTCGTCCTCGGGGATGAGGCGGCAGATCTCCGCGGGGCCCATCGTCTCGAGGAGGTCGTCGCCCAGCAGCGCCGCGATGCGTGCCGTCCGGCCGGCCGAGGCGCACAGTTCCTGCAGCCGCCTTGCGGCGCCCAGGGGGTCCGCGGCGCCGAAGTTGCCGACGATCGGGATGCCCGCGTCGAGGCAGCCGGCCAGCACGGGCGCGACGAACCCCTCCAGGTCCGGCAGGTAGCCGGGCGCCCCGGCGCGCTGGCGCTGCTGCGCGAGGGCCAGCGTGCGCTCGCCGAGCGTCTCGTACATGAGGTAGGCCGGGCGGCCGTCGCGCGCCATCGCGGCCACCAGCGGCGGGCCGGCGTCGAAGCGGTCACCGGCGAAGCCGGCGGGACAACCGACGAGGATCTGGGCGGGCACGGGCGGCGGCGGGAGGGCGGGAACGGGCCCACGCTAGTCCCGGCGCATCAATCTGTAAAATGCAAAATTTGGACGACTTGATCGATTTCGCGGATGAATCTCTCCAGCCGGGACCTGCGCGCCTTCCTCGCGCTCGTCGAGGAGCGCAACTTCACCCGCGCCGCCGCGCGCTGCCACCTGTCGCAGTCGGCGTTCAGCACGCTCATCCGCTCGATCGAGCGCGACCTGGGCGCGCGCCTCTTCGACCGCACCACGCGCACCGTGGAGACGACGCCCGAGGGCCGGCTCTTCGAGGCCTCGGCGCGCCGGGCGCTGGCGCAGTTCGACGCGCTGGTGGAGGACTTCCGCGGGTACGCGACGCGCGCGCGCGGCCGCGTCGCGGTGGCCGCGCTGCCCTCGCTCGCGGCCGGATGGCTGCCGGGCGTGATGACGGCGTTCCGGGCGGCCCACCCCGGCATCGACCTGGAGCTCTTCGACGTGCTCTCGGACCAGTGCCTGGCCCTGGTGCGGGCCGGGCGCGCCGACATCGCCGTGGCGGCGGCCGCGCCGCAGGAGCCTGACCTGCAGGTCGAGGCGCTGTGCGCCGACCGCTTCCACCTCGTGTGCCCGCGGGACCACCCCCTGGCCGCGCAGGAAAGCGTGCGCCTGAAGGACCTCACGGGCTACCCGTTCGTTCACCTCGCCCGCACGAGCAGCGTTCGCCAGCACCTGGAGGCCGCCGCGCATCCGGGGCCGATGCGCCCCGTGTTCGAGGTCGAGCAGCTCCCCACCGTGCGCGCGCTCCTGGAGGCGGGGTTCGGCATCAGCGTGGTGCCGGCCCTCACGCTCTTCCACTTCCGCAGCCCGCGGCTGGTGGTGCGGCCGCTTCGCGCGCCGGGCATCACGCGGCGCATCTTCCTCGTGCGGCTGCGCGGGCGCTCGCTGTCGATCGCCGCGCAGGGGCTCTACGACCTGATGCGGGCGCGAAAGCCCGCGACCGGCGCCGCGGCCCGCTAGCCGTCGAATCCCTCGAGCAGGATGAGCCGCCCCTGGCTCGCCGCGCGGCGCATGGCCTTGGGCTTGGCGTACTCGGGCGAATCCCACCACGCGCGCGCCGCCTCCATCGACGGGAACTCGATGATCACGCGCCGCCTCGCCGGCCAGTCGCCCTCCAGCTCCTCGGCGGCGCCGCCGCGGACGAGGAAGCGCCCGCCGTACAGCTCGATGGTGGCGGGGACGAGCTCGGTGTAGGGCTTGTAGCCCGCGGGGTCCGTGACCTCGATCTCGGCGATGACGTAGGCGACCATTCTCAAGCCTTCCTGTAGGCGGCGCGCACGGGCTCCGCGCCATGGATCTTCTCCAGCCGGCGCACGATGAAGTGCCCGCGCGCCATGTCCTGGTAGTGCCCGATGAAGACGGTGTTCACCACCGCGCCGCCGGCGGCGCCGATGATGGGGATGGCCTGCGCCGCGGCCTTCTCCGAGACCACCACGCCGAAGCGCGCGCCGATGGCGGCCACCAGCCGCACCAGCGCCGGCGCGCCGGACTTGGCCAGGCCCTTCTTCGCCAGGTGCGCGGAGGCCTCGCTGATCGCGGTGGCGAGCGCGGCGCGCGCGGCGAAGTAGCCGGACTCGGTCGCATCGTCGCGCCGGTCCCTGGTCGAGCCCAGCGCGAACACCGTGAGGCACGCGAGCTTGGTGTCGAGGTGGCGCGGGTTCTCGCCCTCGCTCGAGGCGATGTCGGCGATCGAGCGCAGCATGAGCGTGGTCGACAGCGGCAGCTCCCAGGAGAGCGCCGCCAGGCCGAAGGCGCCGCCGGCCGCGCCCGAGGCCGCCGCCGCCATGCGGTGGAACGTGTCCTGCGACGAAAGGCGCGGGCGCTCGCCGAGCGAGGTCACCGCCACGTCCAGCGCCTTCATGAGCGCGGCTTCCGTCGCGGTGTGCACGCTGCGCTGCCACTTGGCGGGCAGCATCTTCACGCCCTTCTCCACCGGCGAGCCCAGCATCGACGAGAGCTTGGCGGCCAGGCCCGGGTTCTCCAGCAGCGCCTTGGCGCGCTTGAGGTCCGCGAGGTCCGCCTTGGTGAGCGTGGAGGTCATGGGGGCGATGGTACAAGAATCGGGCCGTCGATCCGGGCTGGCATTTTGGGCGGCGGGTGGCTCGTCGAATCCGCCATCCTGGGCGCGCAAGCGTGACCGTCGGATGGGGGCCCAAGAAATCGGGG
>JAKOWJ010000339.1 GCA_029781595.1 Pseudomonadota bacterium
TCGGCCGCCTGCGCGCCGGCGAGACCTGCGTGGTCGAGCGCCTCACCGGCCCCGACGAGGCGAGCCGGCGCTGGGTGCAGGTGCGCATGCACCCGCAGGTGGACGAGAGCGGCGTTTTCGCCGGCTTCTACATCGTCGGCACGGACATCCACGAGCTCAAGCTCGCCCAGGAGCGCGCCGCGGAGGAGGAGGCGCGCCTGCGCTTCTTCGCGGAGAACATCCCCGAGGCCATCGTCTACATCGACCTCGAGCGCGGCTGCACCTTCGTGAACAACGTCTTCCTCGCCACGCGCGGCTTCACGCGCGAGTTCCTCCTGGGCAAGTTCCCGAAGGACGTCTACGGCCCGGAGGAGATGCAGCTGCTCCAGCCCGGCTTCGACCGCGTGACGGCCGGCGAGGACGTGTCCTACGAGCGGGTCATCCGCATCGCGCCCACCGGCGAGCTTCGCTGGGTGCGCGTGCGCCTGGCCCCGCGCCGCGACGACGCCGGGCGCGTGATCGGCTTCTACGTGGTGTCCAACGACATCCACGACCTCATGACGGCCCAGGCCTCGCTCCAGGACAAGGAGCGGGAGCTGCGCCTGGTGATCGACTCCATCCCCACGCCGATGGTCTACGTGGATGCCGACCAGCGCTACCGCTACGCCAACGACGCCTTCCACGCGTACGTGGGCCGCGCCGCGGGCGAGGTGATCGGCCGCACGGTGCGCGAGGTGCTGGGCGCCGAGCGCCACGAGCTGCTGCGGCCCATCCTCGCGCGCGTCTTCGCCGGCGAGGTGGTGAGCTCGGAGCGCCAGGTGGCCTTCGCCGACGGGCGCTCGCGCTGGATGGTCATCCGCTACACGCCGCGCCGGGACTACGCCGGCCGCGTGATCGGCTACTACGCCACCACGCACGACATCCAGGAGCAGAAGGCGGTCGAGCAGGAGCTGCGCCGCGCCAATTCCGTGCTCTCCGCGCACTTCGAGAACACGCCGCTCGCCGTCATCGAGTGGGATCCGACGCTGCGCATCGCGCGCTGGTCCGGCAACGCCCAGGCCATCTTCGGCTGGACGGCCGACGAGGTGCTGGGCCGCCCCTTCGACGGCCTGCGCCTGGTGTACGAGGAGGACTCGCCCGCCGTCGGCGCCATGGTGCGCCGCCTGGTCGACGGCCCCTCGGCGCAGGCGACGATCCTCAACCGCAACTACCGCAAGGACGGCTCGGTCATCTGGGTCGAGTGGCACAACTCGGCGCTGCGGGACGAGGAGGGTCGCCTGGTCTCCATCCTCTCGCTCGCGCAGGACGTGTCCTCCCGCATCCAGGCCGAGGAGCGGCTGCAGTTCATGGCCACGCACGACGGCCTGACGGGCCTGCCCAACCGGCTGCTGCTCACCGACCGCCTCTCGGGCGCCATCTCGCGCGCGCAGCGCTTCGGCCACCGCGTGGCCGTGCTCTTCGTGGACCTGGACCGCTTCAAGGACGTGAACGACACCTTCGGCCAC
>JAKOWJ010000001.1 GCA_029781595.1 Pseudomonadota bacterium
GCAGCGCCTGGCCGCGGCGGACCGCGTCGCCCGGCTGCACGAGCAGGGTGGGCTTGAGGCCGGTGAAGTCCGCGCCCAGGAGGGCCACGCGCGTCACCGCGCGCGCGTCCTCCACGGCGGGCGTGCGGCTGAACGGCCGCGTGCGCAGCGCCGTCCACAGGCCCGACTCGACCAGCAGCGCGCGCAGCGCGGCGCCGTCGCCCTCGGCGGGCGCGGCGCCCTTCCAGGCGGCGAAGTCGACCTGCGCGGCGGGGCCGTCGCCGGGCGCGACCTCGATCACGAGCGAGACGAAGGCGCGCTTGTCGCCGCGGTTCACGGCGACGACCTGGCCGGCCGCGGGCGCGGTGTGCACCACCCCGGGGGTCTTCTTGTCCTCGAGCAGCGCCTGGCCGCGGCGGACCGCGTCGCCGGGCTGCACGAGCAGGGTGGGCTTGAGGCCGGTGAAGTCCGCGCCCAGGAGCGCCACGCGCGTCACCGCGCGCGCGTCCTCCACGGCGGGGTCGGGTACGCCGGCGATGGGAAGGTCCAACCCGCGGGTCAGGGCGTGCAGGTTCTCGGTCGGCTTGCCTGGTGCGTCGCGATCCGCCGGCGCGCCCCGTCTTTTCGGGTCGCGGGTGCGCCGCCGTCCTGCGCCAAGGTTAGGGGAGTGGGGCGGGGGTCCATTGACTTGAATCAATGGCCGCCGGCCGACCCCTCAGTACTTCGCCTGGCTCTTGTAGAGGTAGTGCATCAGCTCGGCGGACTGCATGCTCAGCCGCCGCTGCAGCTGGTGCGCGAAGCGCACGATGGCCCGCATGATGCGGTAGGCGATCCACGGGTGCTTCTCGACGAGCATCTCCAGGTCCGCGCGGTCGAGGCTGAAGATCTCCGTCTGGCCCAGCGCCCGCAGCGCCGCGTAGCGGGGCGTGCCGTCGATGAACGAGAGCTCGCCCACGAGGTCGCCCGCGGTGAGCACGTGCAGGTTCTCCCACTGGCCGTCGGGGCCGGGACGCGAGACGGCGAGCGCGCCGTTCACGATGACGTGCATGTGGCTGTCGGGCTCGCCCTCCGGCGTGATCACCTGGCCGTCGGAGAGCCGGTGCAGCCGCACCAGCCCCGCCACGACCGCCACGTCGCCCTCCGAGAGCTCGCGGGCGAGGACGGATTTGGCGACCAGGTCCTTCAGGCGCGGGTCCATGGGGCGGGGCTCCTGCGATGGTTGACGGCCCCCATGCTAGGGCCGGCACGGCGCCGCGGCCTTGCGGCGCGTCAATCGGCCGGGCCGGGCGGCGGGTCGGGGGCCAGGCGCACCACGGTCTTGCCGCGGTTGTGCCCCTCGGCCATCTCGCGCTGGATCGCGGGCACCGCCTCGGGGCCGGCCACCCGCGTGACCACGGAGCGGTAGCCGGGCGAGGCCGCGAGGGCCGCCAGGCGCTCGAGGTCCGGCAGGTTGGGCTTTTCCATGAGCGGCACCACGCGCGGGCCGCCCGCCAGCCGGTGCCAGATCGAGCGCGCGATGAGCGCGCCGCCGGGCAGCGTGTGCACGTACGCGCCGCGCGGGGCCAGGAGCCGGGCGCACTGCGCCCAGGTCGAGGCGCCGGACGCGTCGAAGACGATGTCGAAGCGCTCGGGCAGGGCCCGCCAGTCCGTCACGCCGTAGTCGAGGTTGCGGTCGGCGCCCAGCGTGGCGAGGAAGGCCTGGCCGCCGGCGCTCGCCACGGCCGTCACGTGGGCGCCCGCCGACTTCGCGAGCTGCACGGCCAGCGCACCGACGCCGCCAGCGGCGCCCACCACCATCACCCGGTGTCCGGCGGCCAGGCCCGCCTCGCGCCAGCCCTGGGCCGCGGTGATGCCCGCGCCCGGCAGCGCCGCCGCCTCGGTGAACGGGAGGGTCGCCGGCTTGGCGCACGCGAGGTCCTCGGGAGCGACGACGCGTTCGGCCACGGTGCCCTGCCGCGAACGCACGGGGTTCACGATGCCCACCACCGCGTCGCCGGGCGCGAGGCGGCGCGCGCCGGGGCCGGCCGCCTCCACGACGCCGGCGTAGTCGTAGCCCACGCCGCGCGGCGGCCCCTTGGCCATCAGGCGGAACTGGCCCTCGCGAAGCTTCCCGTCCAGGGGGTTGAGCGCGGCCGCCACCACGCGCACCACGATCTCGCCGGGGCCCGCGACGGGATCGGGCAGGTCGGCCCACTCCAGCACCTCGGGGCCGCCGTAGCGGCGGAAGATCCAGCCCTTCATCGCGCCTCCTGGAAAGTGGGGAACGCGGAAATCGGGGACGGAAAATCGGGGACGTTCCCCGGTTTCCGCGGAAGTGCACCGGAGCCGCTTTCCGGAAACCGGGGAACGTCCCCGATTTCCCCCCGATTTCCTAGATGGGCAGCTTCACGCCCGGCAGCGCCGCGGCCAGCACGCGCCGGAAGTCGCCCTGGATGCGGGAGAGCGCGGCCTCGTCGTCGGCCTCGAAGCGCAGCACCACCACGGGCGTGGTGTTGGAGGCGCGCATGAGCCCGAAGCCGTCCGGGTACTCCACGCGCAGGCCGTCGAGCGTGATGACCTCGGTGGCGCCCTCGAAGCGCGCGCTCTGCTGCAGCCGCGCGATGAGCGCGTGGTTCTCGCCTTCCTTCGCGAGCGCGACGTTGAGCTCCGGCGTGGTCACGGAGTCCGGCAGCCCCTCGAGGGCCTGCGTCACGTCCGGCGCGCGCGACAGGATCTCGAGCAGGCGCGCGCCCGCGTAGAGCCCGTCGTCGAAGCCGTACCAGCGCTCCTTGAAGAAGATGTGCCCGCTCATCTCGCCGGCGAGCGGCGCGCCGGTCTCCTTGAGCTTGGCCTTGATGAGCGAGTGCCCCGTCTTCCACAGCACCGGCTCGCCCCCGTGGTCGCGGATCCAGCCGAAGAGCTGGCGCGTGCACTTCACGTCGAAGATCACCTTCGCGCCGGGGTTTCGCTGCAGCACGTCGGCGGCGAACAGCATGAGCTGGCGGTCGGGGTAGATGATGCGGCCGTTCTTCGTGACCACGCCCAGGCGGTCGCCGTCGCCGTCGAAGGCGAGGCCCACCTCCGCGTGGCCCCCCTTCACCGCGGCGACGAGGTCGGAGAGGTTCTCGGGCTTCGAGGGGTCCGGGTGGTGGTTGGGGAAGTTGCCGTCCACCTCGCAGAAGAGCTCCTGGACCTGGCAGCCCAGGCGCCGGTAGAGCGCGGGCGCCACCGCGCCGGGCGAGCCGTTGCCGCAGTCGATCGCCACGCGCATCAGGCGGCCGAGCTTCACGTCGCCGGCGATGCGCGCGAGGTAGGCCTCGGTCACGTCGAGCGTCTCGACGCCGCCCTTGCCCGAGGCGAATTGGCCGGACTCCACCAGGCGGCGCAGGTCCTGGATCGCCCCGGCCGCCAGCGTCTCGCCCGCGACCATCATCTTCAGGCCGTTGTACTCGGGCGGGTTGTGGCTGCCCGTCACCATGACGCCGCTGCCCGTGCCCAGCTCGTGCGTGGCGAAGTAGACCATGGGCGTGGCGACCACGCCGATGTCGGTGACGTCCATGCCGGCCGCGTTGAGCCCCCGCGCCAGGGCCGCGGCCAGGCGCGGGCCCGACAGGCGCCCGTCGCGCCCCACCACGAAGCGCTTCACGCCCTTCGCCTTGCCCAGCGTGCCCAGGGCGCGGCCGATCGACTCGGCGGCGGCCTCGGTGAGCGTGCGGTCGACGATGCCGCGGATGTCGTAGGCCTTGAAGATCTCGGGGGCGACGGGGGGGGACATGGCGCAGGTCATTCCAGGTGGTCGAAGAAGTGCAGCAGGCGCGCGGGCAGCCAGCCGATGTGCCCGGGGAAGGGCCCGGTCACGAATCCCACGTGGCCGCCGCGTTCCGGGAATTCTATCCTGACCGCCGGCGAGACCTCGTGCGTGCCCGGCAGGGCCCAGGCCGGCAGGAAGGGGTCGTCGCGCGCGTTGAGCACCAGCGTGGGCACCGCGATCGCCCGGAGCAGCGGCTTCGAGCTCGCGCGCGTCCAGTAGTCGTCGGTGTCGCGGAAGCCGTGCACGGGCGCGGTCACCACGTCGTCGAACTCGCGCAGCGTGCGCGAGGCGCGCATGCGCGCCAGGTCGAACATCCCGGGAAAGCGCGCGTGCTTGGCCGCCGCGCGCGCCTTCATCGTCGCGAGGAAGTGCTTCGCGTACACGAGCGCGAAGCCTCGGCCCAGCGCCTCGCCCGCGGCCATGAGGTCCAGGGGCGCGCTCACCGCCGCGGCGCTCGCGACGACGGGCCGGGCCGCTTCGCCCTGCTCGCCCAGCCACTTCAGGAGCGCGTTGCCGCCCAGCGAGATCCCGGCCGCGTGCAGGGGCGCGGCGGGCGCCTGCGCCTTCAGCCGCGCGAGGATCCAGGCGACCTCGGCCGAGTCGCCCGAGTGGTAGGCGCGCGGCAGGCGGTTGGGCTCGCCGCTGCAGCCGCGGAAGTTCACCACCGTCCCGCGCCAGCCGCGCGCGGCCACGCGGTGCATGAGCATGCGCGCGTAGGAGGAATTGGAGGATCCCTCCAGCCCGTGGAACAGGACCACGCGCGGGCGGTCCGCGCCGCCGTCGACGTGGTCCAGGTCCACGAAGTCGCCGTCGGGCGCCTCCCAGCGCTCGCGGCGGTAGTCCACGCGCGGGCGGCGCGCGAGGACCGAGCCGTAGATGGTCTGCAGGTGGGGATTGGCCAGCCAGCGCGGCGCGCGGTGGCCCGGCGGCATCAGCGCGCCTCGAGCGTGCGGGCGCCGTCGGCGCGGCGCGGGCCCAGGAGCGCGAGCAGCGGCTCGAGCGCCGCCGCCTCGGCCGGCTCCGCCCGCGCTTCGCCGGCGAACGCGAGGCGCCCCGCGGGCAGCGCGAGGCGGCCGCGCCCGGCCACGCGCAGCGGCCCCTTCACCGTCTGCACCGCGACCGCGAGCCCGCCGGTCTCGCCCGTGAGGCTCGCGCGCCAGGTGCCCAGCGGGCGCACCGGCGAGAGCGCGAGCGAGGCCTCGCGCCACTCCACGCTCGCCTCGCCCGTGGCGGCACGGCCGTCCCAGGCCAGCTCCTCCGATCGTGCCGCGAGCGTGCCGCCCGGCTGCCAGGCCGCGGCGAGCGGCGCGAAGCGCGCGGCCGCCGCCGCCTCGCCCGAGACGGTGGCCTCGCCCAGGCGCCACATGGCGGGACTTCGCGAGACGACGCCGCGGGCCTCGAGCCCGCCGGCGCTCGCCTCGACCGAGAAAGCGAGGCGACCGGCCAGGAGCGAAGCGGGACGCAGCCGCCACGAGAGGGAGTCCAGCGCGAAGGCGAGGCCGGGCACGCTCACCTCCAGCCGGCCGCGGCCGTGCCACGCGGTGCCGCTCGCCGCCACGAGGCGCGCCTGGCCGCCGCTCGCGCGCGCCACCGCCGGCGCCACCACGCTCGCCGGAAGCGTGGCGACGAGCAGGACGGCGTAGGCCGTGAGGCCCAGGAGGAGGAGCCGGCTCGCGCGCATGTCAGGGCGCGGCGAGCACCAGGCTCGCGCGCACGCGCCCGGCGGCCGGCAGCGCCTCCACCGTGGCCTCCTCGACGACGAGGCCGTGCGCGGCCTGCGCGCGCGCGATCCACTCGGCGAGGCGCGTCCACGAGGCGTCGTCGGCCGTCAGGCGCACCCGCCGCGCGTCGGCCATCGCGAGCCGGGCGCCGGCGAGGTCCCGCGCCAGCTCGCCGGAGGAAACGAGGGTGGAGAGCGTGGCGCCGCCCGCGGCCTGCGCGCGCACCGGCGCCGCGCGAAGCGCCTGCACCTGGCCGGCCTGCGCGCGCATCTCGGCCACCGAGGCCCGCAGGTCCGGCAGCGCGGCGGCGAGGCGGTCGCGGCCGCGCTCGAGCGGCAGCCACGCGAACGCGAGGACGAGGCCCGCGGCCACGACGGCCGCCAGCGCCGCGAGGATGGCGCGGTCGCGCGGGCTGCGCGAGGTCCAGAAGGCGGGCGCGTTCACTTCGCGCCCCCGCGGTCCACGGCGAGCTTGCCGCCCGCGTAGGTGAGCCGGCGCGCCGGCACCGGTCCCGCTGCCGCGGCGGCGGTGGCCAGCGCGAGGAAGTCGCTCTCGCTCGCCTGGCCGCGCGCGCGCTGCAGGCCCGCGAGGTTGCGCCGCATCTGCAGCGCGGGATCGACGACCGTCCTCGCCTCGGGGAAGGCCGCGCGGAAGATCGACTCGCGCTCGGCCTCCAGCGCGCGCCGCTCGCGTTCCAGCCGCCAGTAGTCCGCGCCCGTGAAGCCGAGCTGCAGCAGCACGATGGCGGCGGCCAGGGCCCACGCCAGGCGCGGCAGGCGAAGGCCCGGCAGGCCCGGTCGCCGCGTGGCGAAGTCGCCGGCCAGCAGGTCGATCGCGCCGGCCGCGACGGGGGCGGCGAGGGAGGGCTCGCCCGTGGCCACGTGCGTGCGCGCGCCGGTGCGCTCCGTCCAGATCGCCGCGGCCGGGGCCTCGAGGCCGGGCGCCACCAGCAGGCGGATCTCCGCGGGGCGCGCGCCGGCCTGGGCGGCCTCGTCGGCGGCGATGCGCACCGCGAGCGGCGGCTCGTCGCCCGCCGGGCGGTCGAAGGCGGTGGCGTGGCCGTCGTCCTCGACGAGGAAGGCGCGCGAGGCCCCCAGCACGGCGTGCCAGCACCCGCCGCGCGCCGGCAGCAGGGCGCTCTCGCAGAACGCGCGCGAAGGGGCGAAGCCGGCGGCCCGCAGCCAGGCCAGCGCCTGCGAAAGCCAGCCCCGGTCCACCACCGCGACGAGCGTCTCGCCGCGCGCGCCAGCAGTGCCGGCGGCCACCGCGTGGATCTGCGCGGGGTCGGCGAGCAGGCGGTCCTCCACCGCGAAGGGCAGCAGCTCGCGAAGCGTGGCCTGGCCCACGCGCGGCAGCGCGAGCCGCGCGAAGAGCACGCGCGAGGCCGGCAGCACCGCCTCCACGGCACCGGCCCGCGGCACTTCCGCGAGTGGCGAGCGGCCCGCGCGCAGCACGCCGCCGCGGCCGTCCGCCAGCGCCCACTCGACCGCCGTGGCGGCGTCCGGGCGGTCTTCGGCGGGAACGAGCAGTCGCAGGATCATGGCTCGCGTCGGGCGGGCGGGGGAGCGCGGTGCGGGGGACGCGCCTAGTACAGCGGGCGCCGCCAGATTATAGCGGTGGCGGGCAGCGTGCCCGGCGCCGCGCGCGTGACGAGCGCCTCGGTGCCGGCCTGCACGTCGTCCTGGGCCACCGTCACGCGCACCAGGAAGCTCGCGCTGCCCACGTCGAGGCTCGCGTCGATGGCGGACGGCGCGGCCTTGGGCGCGCGCGCCTTGAGGTCCGCCCGGCTCTGGAAGGGGCGCGCCGCGCGCGAGGCCACGAGCGCGGCCACCTCGTCGCGCGAGAGCTCGGGCAGGATGGCCTCCAGCACCTCGGGCGGCGCCGTGTTGGCGTTCACCGGGGTGCGCGCCGGCAGGGCCGTGACGAAGGGCCGCAGCCGCTCGACGGTCTTCGCGTCGAAGCCGCGCACCGCGTAGAGCTCCTCGAGCTGCACCAGCGGGCGGTTGGCGGCGCGGTGCGGCCGCGGCAGCGCGAGGTAGTACGCGTCCTCCGCGCCGCCGCCGCCGGAGACGTCCTGGTCCGCGTCCACCCAGTCGAGCACCGCGAGCGCGAGGCCGGGGTCCAGGCCCAGCCGGTCCAGCAGGCGGGTGAGGATCTGCACGTCGGGATCGCTGCGGCGGCCGTTCACCACGACATCGTTGAGGTTGAAGCGCGACTGCAGGTCGGTGATGGCGCCGCCCACGAGGGCGCGCTCGACGGGCAGGCCCGCGAGGGGCTGCGCCCAGCCCTCGGCGAGCGTGTCCACGGGGCCCTGGCGCGCGTCGTCGGCGAGGATGCCGCGCGCCCAGTCCAGCCCCGCCTGCGCGTAGGCGTCGGCCTGCGCGCGCGAGGCGAGGAGCGCGGCCTGGTTGAGCGTGGCGGACTGCTGCGCCAGCATGAGGGCGGCCGCGGACGCGGCCACGGCGACGATGAGGATCGCCGTCACCACCGCCACGCCCCGCTGCGCCCGGCGCCTCATCGCGGGATGTCCACCACGCGCACGATGCGCTCGCCGCCGCCCAGCTCCAGCGTCATCTCCACGGCGAGCGGCAGGCCCTGCTGCGCCGGCAGCGCCCAGTCGCGGCGCCACTCGCGCGTGCGGTCCAGGTAGCGGAAGGCGAGGGCGCGCACGTCCGCCAGCAGCGGCGTGGCGGCCGCCTCGGCGCGCGGACCCGCGTCCACGCCGGGCCAGGCCAGGCGGTCGATGCGGCCCTCGAGGAATCGGTAGCCGACGCGCTGCGGCGCGGCGAGCTCGTTCGCGTAGAGCGCCGCGCCCGAGCGCGTGAGCGCGAGGCCCGTGGCCACGGTGCCG
>JAKOWJ010000026.1 GCA_029781595.1 Pseudomonadota bacterium
CACCAGGCGCGCATCGGCGGCCAGCCGCGCCTCCCAGGAGATCGCCGCGTTCGAGCCGTCGTACAGGATCGTCTCCTGCGGCAGCCACTCGGCGCAGGCGCCGGCCGCCGCCTCGATCACCACGCGCTGGCTCGCCCGCGGGCCGGCGCTGCGGTACCACTTGCCTGCGCCCGGCGTGGTGAGGAGGGCGTGCGCGCCCTCGCCCAGCGCGACGTCCAGGGCGAGTTCGTCGCCGCCGGCCACGCCCGCGGGCGGGTGCACCACGATCGCGTGGCACACGCCCTCGCCCTCCGGGTGCAGCGGCTTCTGCACGACGAGCGGGCCGTCGTGGCGCCGCGCGGCGAGCACGGTGCGCGCGCCGCGGCGCTCGAAGCCGAGGGCGAGGTTCGCCCGCCAGCCGGTGTCGGCCACGAAGTCGTCCCTGCGCATCGGCCGATCATACTGCGAGGCGTTCGCGCACGCCGTCGGCGTCCATCGCCGCGCCGGCGCCGCGCGCGACGATCTCGCCGCGCTCCATCACGAGGTACTGGTCCGCAAGCGAGCGCGCGAAGTCGTAGTACTGCTCGACCAGCAGGATCGCCATGTCGCCCGACTGCGCCAGCGCGCGGATGGCGCGCTCGATGTCCTTGATGATCGAGGGCTGGATGCCCTCGGTGGGCTCGTCGAGGATGAGCAGGCGCGGGCGCATCGCCAGCGCGCGACCGATGGCGAGCTGCTGCTGCTGGCCGCCCGAGAGGTCGCCGCCGCGCCGGCGCAGCATCTGGCGCAGCACCGGGAAGAGCTCGAAGACGCGCTCGGGCACCTTTTCGCCCGCCGGCCGGCCCGCCAGGCCCATCTCCAGGTTCTCGGCCACCGTGAGGCGGCCGAAGATCTCGCGGCCCTGCGGCACGAGCGAGAGCCCGGCGCGCGCGCGCTCCTCGGGCCGGGCGCGCGTGAGGTCGCGGCCGCCGAAGACGACGGTGCCGCGCGCGGCCGGCACCAGGCCCATCAGCGTGCGAAGGAGCGTGGTCTTGCCCACGCCGTTTCGCCCCAGCAGCGTGGTGACCTGTCCCGCGGGCACCTCGAAGGCGACGTCGCGCAGGATGTGGCTGCCGCCGTAGAACTGGTTCAGGCCGGTGACGACCAGGGACTCAGCGGCCAAGGTAGACCTCCACCACGCGCGGATCGGCCTGCACGGCGTCCAGCGTGCCCTCGGCGAGCACCGAGCCCTCGTGCAGCACCGTCACCTTGCGCGCGATCTTCGCGATGAACGCCATGTCGTGCTCCACCACCACCAGCGAGTGCTGGCCGGCGAGCGAGAGGAAGAGCTCCGCGGTGCGCTCGGTCTCGTCGTCGCTCATGCCGGCCACGGGCTCGTCGAGCAGCAGCAGCTGCGGCTCCTGCATGAGCAGCATGCCGATCTCCAGCCACTGCTTCTGCCCGTGCGACAGGAGCCCGGCCTGGCGCGAGGCCGAGTCCGCCAGGCGGATCTGCCGCAGCGTCTCGGCGATGCGGCCCTCCTCCTCGGAGGAAAGGCGCGCGGCCAGCGTGCGGCGCACGCGCTTGTCGGCCTTCATGGCGAGCTCGAGGTTCTCGAACACCGAGTGAGACTCGAAGATGGTGGGCTTCTGGAACTTGCGGCCGATGCCGGCGTGGGCGATCTCGGCCTCGGTGCGCTGGGTGAGGTCGATGGTCTGGCCGAAGAAGGCGCGGCCCGCATCCGGCCGCGTCTTGCCGGTGATCACGTCCATCATCGTCGTCTTGCCCGCGCCGTTGGGCCCGATCACGCAGCGCAGCTCGCCCGCGTCGATGGTGAGCGACAGGGCGTTGAGCGCCTTGAATCCGTCGAAGGACACGCTGATGTCCTCCAGGTACAGCACGACGCCGTGCGATAGGTCGAGCCTGCCGGGCTCGACCTGCCGGCCGTAGCTCGCCCCGCCCGACCCGGCCTCCGAGTCGCTCGCCGGACGCGCCGGCGGCCACCACGGCCAGGGGCGGCTGCCGGGGTCCGGCAGGAGCTCGGGGACCTGGCTCACGCGGCCTTCCTCCAGCGCGCCACGAGCCCGGCCACGCCCTTCGGCAGGAAGAGCGTCACGAGCACGAAGATGAGGCCCAGGAAATACAGCCAGAACTCGGGGAAGGCCACGGTGAACAGGCTCTTCGCCCCGTTCACCAGCCCCGCGCCGACCACCGGGCCGACGAGCGTGCCGCGCCCGCCCACCGCCACCCAGATGGCGATCTCGATGGAGTTGGCCGGCGACATCTCGCTCGGGTTGATGATGCCCACCTGCGGCACGTAGAGCGCGCCGGCGATGCCGCAGAGCACCGCCGAGAGCGTCCACACGAAGAGCTTGTACCAGAGCGTGTCGTAGCCGCAGAACATCACCCGCGCCTCGGCGTCGCGGATGGCCGCGAGCACCCGCCCGAAGCGCGAGCCCATGAGCCAGCGCCCGCCCACGATGGTGGCCAGCAGCACGCCCCCGGTGATCATGAAGAGTGCGATGCGCATCTGCGGCGTGGCGATGGGGATGCCCAGGATGCGCTTGAAGTCCGTGAAGCCGTTGTTGCCGCCGAAGCCCGTCTCGTTGCGGAAGAAGAGCAGCATCGCCGCGTAGGTGAGCGCCTGCGTGATGATGGAGAAGTACACGCCCTTGATGCGCGAGCGGAACGCGAACCAGCCGAACACGAAGGCGAGCGCGCCGGGCACCCCGACCACGAGCAGCAGCATCCACAGGAAGCTGTCGGAATTCGT
>JAKOWJ010000054.1 GCA_029781595.1 Pseudomonadota bacterium
TGCGACGGCGGACCACGTCTTCGCGCTGACTGTTCCCGCCCGGCTCACCACTGGTGCTATTGGTCCGAGGGAGCCGCACTCGACGCCGAATCCACGGCGTGCCGGAGCGGACGGCGGGGGTTCGTTTCCGGCTTCCTTGGCGCGCGACCGTCGGGGACGAGAGAGCGAAGCGACCTCGTCTTTAGATGGGTAAGAAATCGGGGTCTGGCGTGTGTTGCCTGACCCCGATTTCTTGGGCACCCATCCGACGGTCACGCTTGCGCGCCCAGGAAGCCGGAAACGAACACCCGCCGTCCGCTCACCCCCATTCCCGCCGCCCCCCCAACTACCCCGCCGCCCGACAGTCTCGCTACCCCCCCCCGCTAAAGCCGCGCCGCCGCCCGGTCGATAAGGGGGGCAAGGGAGCGCCATCCAGGGTGCCCCGCCCAATCATGCGCACATCGACCGCCACGTATTCCTCCTGCCAGCCGGGCCTCGCGCCCGCCTGGTCCCCCGTGCCCCGCTACCGCCGCCCGCGCCAGGCGCCGGACCGCTCGGCCATCCCCACGCGGTCCATGTCCGACCTCGGGCTGGTCGTGGGCGAGACCGCGCGGCTCTTTCCCGACGGCAACGAGGACTTCGCGTTCGAGGTGCGGCTCGTCGGCTGGATCGGCCGGCAGTGCGTGCTGGTCACGCAGCCCTCGTGGGCCGGGCGCCCCATGGCGATGAACCCGGGCGAGGGGTGCCGGCTGCGCCTGTTCCACGGCAAGCGGGCCATCAGCTTCACGACGACGGTGCTGGGCGCGCACGACGTGCCCGCGCCCTGCCTCGCGCTCGCCTTCCCCGACGAGATCAACGTGTGCGAGGTGCGCGCCGAGGAGCGCGTGCCCACGCGCATCACCGCGCAGGCCGCCCAGGAGGACCGCAGCGTGCACGTGCCGTGCAGCCTGCTGGACCTCAGCGTGCGCGGCATGCGCCTGCACGCGGCCTCGCCCGTGGTGCCGCCGGGCGCGCGCCTGGTCGTGCGCTTCGCGGTGTCCATCGGCGGGCTGCGCCACGAGTTCGCGCTGCCGGGCGAGGTGCGCAACCTCGCGGCCGCGGGCGAGGGGCCCGAGTCCGGGTGGGACCACGGCATCGAGCTCGACCCCCTGCCCATCGAGGAGGCCGTGATCCTGAAGGATTACCTCGCGAGCCGCCGCGCCGCGGCCTGAGGGCCGGCGCCTACTCGAAGCGGTTGGCGAGCTCGCCGATCCCCTCGATCGACACCACGACGTCGGAGCCGGGCTTCATGGAGCCCACGCCGACGCTCGTGCCGCAGCAGATCACGTCGCCCGGCTCGAACGTGAGGTCCTGCGAGATGAGCGAGACGAGCCTCGCGGGCGGGAAGAACATGTCCGAGGCCGGGTAGTTCTGCCGCTCCTGGCCGTTGAGCACGGTGCGGATCACGAGCGCGGCCGGGTCCAGCCCCGTGGCGATGACCGGCCCGAACACCCCGAAGGTGTCGAAGCTCTTGCAGCGCGACCACTGGTCGAAGCTCGCGTCCTTCTTCAGGAGCTCCACCGCCGTCACGTCGTTGATGCAGGTGTAGCCGAAGATGTGCGAAGGCGCGTCGGCCTCCGAGACGCTCGAGGTGCGCTTGCCGATGACGATGCCCAGCTCGCCCTCGTAGATCACCTTGCCGGTGTACGACGCGGGCACGCGGATGGGCGCCTCGCCCGGGTGGAAGCAGCTGTTGGCCTTGATGAACCACAGCGGCTCCGGCGGCACGGCCTGCCCCAGCTTCTCCGCGAGGGCCCGGTAGTTGTTCCACAGCGCCACCATCTTGGTGGGCACGCACGGCGTGAGCAGCTTCACCGCGCCGCGCGCCACCGTCCGCCCGGTGTCCCTCGCCCCGGCGAAGAGGTCCCCCTCGTGGATGCGGATGGTGTCGCCCTCCAGCGCGCCGAACTGCGCGCGCCCCTCGTGCTCAAATCGGATCCAGCGAGTCATGCGCTTTCTCTCCCCTTGGGTTTCAGTTCCGCGACGAACGACGTTTCCCGTCGTCGTCCTTCATCCGTGCTCATCCGTGGACATCCGCGTTCATCCGTGTTCCCGCCCGGCCCCCTCGCCGCCGGCGAGGGCCCCTTCCAGGAGCCGGCGTCCGTCCGGGCTCACGATCGCCACGATGGTATCTCCCGGCACCAGCCTGCTCTCGCCCGGCGGGTTGAAGCTCCAGCGCGACTGCGCGTCGCGGATGGCCACCAGCAGCCACTCCGGCCGGCGGCCCAGCTGCGCGAGCGAGGTCACGGGCGAGCCGCGCGGCACCAGCACCTCCTCCACGCGCAGGTTGTCGTCCGTGTGCAGCATCATGTCCATGAGGTTCACGGCGTTGGGCCGCAGCATGGCCGAGGCGATGCGCAGCCCGCCCGTGAAGTCCGGCGAGACGATCTCGTCGGCGCCCGCGCGCCGCGTCTTGTCGACGTTGCGCCGGTCGTGCACGCGCGCCACCACGCGGACGGCCGGGTTGAGCTGCTTGGTGGACAGGCTCACGACGAGGTTCTTGGAGTCGTCGCCCGTCACCGCGAACACGCCCGCCGCCCGCGTCACGCCCGCGCGCAGCAGCAGGTCGTCGTCCGCCGCGTCGCCCTGGAGGTACACGTGGTGGCCGGTGCGCTCCTCGTGGGCGGTGAGGCGCCCGGTGTCGACGTCGATCACCACGAACTCGCGCTCGGTCTTCAGCAGCTCGTCGGCGACGTAGCCGCCCACGCGGCCGATGCCGCAGACGATGTAGTGCCCGCTGAGGGCGTTGATGGCGCTTTCCATGCGGCGCCTCCGGTAGGCGTGGTTGAGGTTGGTCTCGAGGACGAAGGCGGTGAAGGTGGAGAAGAGGTACCAGGTGACGGCGATGCCCGTGAAGCCCAGCGCCATCGTGAAGAGGCGCCCCCAGTGGCTGTCCTTCACGTTGATCACCTCGGCGAAGCCGATGGTGGAGATGGTGTTGAACGCCATGTACAGCGCGTCCATCACCGGCGCCTGCCAGCCGGCCACGATCTCGAAGCCGAGCGTGCCCACGGCGTGCACCGCCATGAGCAGCAGGAACCCGGCCCGCAGCTTCGGGTAGTAGGGGCTTTCTCGGAAGATCTGGAGGAGGGTGAACAAGGGGCGGACTCCGGCGAGGCTCCATTAATGCCCGCCGCCCCGGGCGCCGTCCTGACGCCGATCAAACTCCCCCGGGGGCCGCCGCCCCCCTAGTCGCCGTGGCCGGCGACGATCTCCTCGATGCGCTCGAGCACCGGGCCCGTCAGGCGCGGCACCACCTCCAGCGCCTTGAGGTTCTCCTTCACCTGCTCGGCGCGCGAGGCGCCGGTGATGACGGAGGACACGTGCGGGTTCCTCGCGCACCAGGCGATGGCGAGCTGCGCGAGCGTGCACCCCAGTTCCTTGGCCACGTACTCCAGCCCGCCCACCACGGCGTTCTTCTTCGGGTCCGTGAGCTCGGGCACCAGGAAGGCCATGCGGGCGATGGCGCCGCGGCTGTCCTTGGGCACGCCGCCGCGGTACTTGCCGGTGAGCAGGCCCGAGGCGAGCGGGCTCCAGGTCGTGAGGCCGATGCCGATGTCATGGTAGAGGTGGCGGTACTCGCCCTCCACGCGCTTCCGGTGGAAGAGGTTGTACTGCGGCTGCTCGACCACGGGCTTGGCCAGGTGGTGGCGCTCGGCGATCTGCCAGGCGGCCATGATCTCCGAGGCGCTCCACTCGGAAGTGCCCCAGTACAGCGCCTTGCCCTGGCGGATCATGTCGTGCATCGCCCACACCGTCTCCTCGATGGGCGTCTCCGGGTCCGGGCGGTGGCAGTAGACGAGGTCCACGAAGTCCAGCTGCAGGCGCTTCAGGCTCCCGTCGATGGCCTGCATGAGGTACTTGCGGTTGAGCGTGTTCTTCTCGTTGGGCCCGTCGGTGATGCCCCAGAAGAACTTGGTGGACACGACGTACTTCAGGCGCGGCCAGGCGAGCTTCTTGAGCACCTCGCCCATGATCCGCTCGGATTCGCCCGCCGCGTAAACCTCGGCGTTGTCGAAGAAGTTCACGCCGCCGTCCCAGGCCGCGGCCATGCAGTCCATCGCCGCCTTGGTGTCGAGCTGGTTGCCGTAGGTGACCCAGGAGCCGAAGGAGAGCTCGCTCACCTTCAGGCCCGCGCGGCCGATTCGCCGGTAGTTCATCGTCGTCCTTCCTCGTCGGGATCGGCCGCCATTATCGCGGATTCCCCGCCGCGGCCGGCGCCCACACCCAGCCCACCTGCAGGCCGAGGTCGGGCGTGTTGTTGAAGGTGGCCACGTTCTCCGTGACCGCGAGGGTGAGCACGCCCTCGCCCAGGCGCCGGCGCCAGCCGGCGCTCAGCTGGTACTTGTTGCGCAGCAGGGGGTCGAGGTCCGTGTCGGCGTGCGTGAGCGGGCTGCGGCTCGCGTTGAGCTGCGCCACCAGGCTGGAGCGGCCGTCCAGCGCGTACTCCCAGCCCAGGATCGCCGTGGGCACGGTGCGCGATTCGCTGCCCTGGCCGAGGATGTCGCCGCGCGTGCGCACGACGGAAAGGCTCGCGTACGCCGCGTGGCGGCCCGCGGTGCGCTGCAGCGTCGCCTGCAGCCCCGTGTCCGCGTGGCCGTTGGAGAGGTAGTCGCGCCGCCCGCCCACCGGCAGCTTCACCGCGCCCTCGATCACCAGGTTCCACGGCGAGGGCCGCGCGTGCGTCACGTAGCGAAGGCCCACGGTGGGATCGAGCAGTCCCCCGTTGCGCCCGGGGCCCAGCTGCGCGAAGTGCACCTGCTTCAGGTCGAAGACCACGTTGAAGGCGTTGCGCGCGAGCGCCGGCCGGCTGAAGTTGCCCAGGCCCGCCCCGCGGTGGAAGGCCTCGATGGCGCCGTCCAGGAAGCCGCCGCCGTAGGCCGCGGCCGAGGCGATGGCGAAGGCCGACCAGTGCTCGCCCAGGCGCCGGTGCACCGCGAGGTCCACCAGCCCCAGCTCCAGGTCCACGAGGTACTTCTCGCCCGGCAGCGCGCGCAGGCCCGCGAGCAGGCCCGCGTCGAGCGGGCGGCGGCCGGGCAGGGCGTGCAGGTAGTCCTCCACGTTGGGGCTCAGCGCCCAGGTGTTCTGGTAGCCCACCTCCACCTCGGCCATCCAGCCCTCGCGCGGCAGCGAGAACGCGTGGGCCGGGCGCATGTCCAGGCGCAGGAAGCCGAAGGGCGAGAGGTCGCGGCCGCGCAGCAGCCCCACGGGCAGGGATTCGGGTTCGGCGCGAACGGGCACCGCGGGAAGCGCCGCCGCCAGGGCGAGGACGAAGACGGCCGCGAGGCGCGAGGCGGGCATGGGTCGCCGATTCTACGCCTGCCCCGCGTACCTTCCGTAACAGCGGCTTGCCGCCGGGGTGCGGGGGCGGGCGAATTAGAATGGCGGCATGGAGCACGCCCGCCGCAACATCTTCCTCCTCGCCTGCTGCCAGGCGCTGCTGTTCACCAACAACGTCACGCTCATCGCGCTGAACGGCCTGGCGGGCTTCGCGCTGGCCGGCACCAAGACGCTCGCCACGCTCCCGGTGACGGGCTACGTGGTGGGCGCCGCGCTCTCCACCTTCCCGGCCTCGCTGTGGATGCGGCGCGTCGGGCGCCGGGCAGGCTTCCTCACCGGCACCGTCTTCGGCCTGGCCGGCGGGGCCATCGCCACCACGGCCATCGCCTTGGGCAGCTTCTGGCTGCTGGTCGCGGGCACGATGGTGCTGGGCGCGTACAACGCCTTCGGGCAGTACTACCGCTTCGCCGCCGCGGACGCCGCGCCCGCGCCGTGGCGCGCGAAGGCGATCTCGCTGGTGATGGCCGGCGGCCTGGTCGGCGGCATCGTCGGGCCGGAGATGAGCAAGCTCACGCGCGACCTGGTGCAGCCGACATTCCTCGCCTCCTACGCCTCGCTCATGGGCTTCTGCCTGGTGACCATGGCGATCCTCGCGGGCCTTCGCATCCCCGAGCCGCACGCCTCGGAATCGCACGGGCCGGCGCGGCCGCTGCGCGAGATCGTGTCGCAGCCCGTGTTCGTGGTGGCCGTCGTGGTGGGCGCGCTGGGTTACGGCGTGATGAACCTGCTCATGACCTCCACGCCGCTCGCCATGGGCTTCTGCGGCCACCCGTACGCCGCGGCCGCGAGCGTCATCTCCGCGCACGTGGTGGCCATGTTCGGGCCGTCGTTCTTCACCGGCTCGCTCATCCAGCGCTTCGGCGTGCTGAACGTGATGCTCGCCGGCGTGGCGCTCATGTTCGCCTGCGTGGGAATGGCCCTGTCGGGCCAGCAGGTGCGCCACTTCTGGTTCGCGCTCGTGCTGCTGGGCGTGGGGTGGAACTTCATGTACGTGGGCGGCACCACGCTCCTCACGGAGGCCTACCGCCCCCAGGAGAAGGCCAAGGCGCAGGGCGCCAACGAGATCCTGGTGTTCTGCACGACGGCCACCTCCTCCTTCACCTCCGGCGTGCTGGTGAACGCCGCCGGCTGGCAGACCCTCAACTACGTGGCGCTGCCCTTCCTCGCGATCGCGGGGTCGGCGGCGCTCTGGCTGGCGCTCAAGCGCCGCGCGGCGGCCGCGGCCGCCTGAACCTGGAGAAACGCCCCATGAGCGACGAGCACACCTTCGAGGCCCGCGTCACCTGGCCCGCCGACCCCGCGCAGAAGCGCCCGCCCGAGCCGGATTTCTCGCGCAACGCGACGCTTGCCTCTCCCGGCCACGCGTCCTTCGCGGCCTCCTCGCCCGCGGTGTACGGGGGCGACCCCTCGCGCTGGAACCCCGAGGAGCTCCTGGCCGCCTCGCTCGCGCACTGCCACATGCTCACGTTCCTGGCCGTGGCCGCCAAGCGCCGCGTCGAGGTGATCGCCTACGAGGACCGCGCCACCGCCACGCTCGCCAAGGGCCCCTCCGGCAAGCTGCAGGTCGTGGACGTGCTGCTGCGCCCGAAGGTGAGGCTCGCGGCCGGCGCCGACGTGGAGGCCGCGCGCGCCATGCACGACAAGGCGCACGACAACTGCTTCGTGGCCAACTCGGTGAACTTTCCCGTGCGCCACGAGCCCGAGTTCGAGGTGGCGCCGGGCTGAGCGGCGCCTTCCCTTCCCCGGGGCGGCGCGCCCCTTCCTGACCGCGGAGGCCGATGACCGACGCCGCCGGCCGCATCGTCGAGAGCCACGTTCCGGCCCGGCTGGACGCGCTGCCGTGGGCGCGGTTCCACACGCGCGTGATCCTCGCGCTGGGGATCACCTGGGTGCTCGACGGGCTGGAGGTGACGCTGGCCGGCGCCGTCTCGGGGGCGCTGCGCGAGAGCCCCGCGCTGCGCCTCACGGAATCGCAGGTGGGCCTGTCGGCGAGCGCCTACCTCGCCGGGGCCGTGCTGGGGGCCCTGCTCTTCGGCTGGCTCACCGACCTCTTCGGGCGCAAGCGCCTCTTCTTCGTGACGCTGGGCGTCTACATCGCGGGCACGGCGGCCAGCGCCCTCGCGCCGGGGTTCGCGGCCTTCGCCCTCTCGCGCCTCGTGACGGGCGCCGGCATCGGCGGCGAGTACGCGGCCATCAACTCGGCCATCCAGGAGTTCATCCCCGCGCGCTACCGCGGGCGCACCGACCTCGCGGTGAACGGCAGCTTCTGGCTGGGCGCGGCGCTGGGCGCGGCCGGCTCCAGCGTGCTGCTGGTGCCCGGGCTCCTGCCGCCCGACGTGGGCTGGCGCCTGGCCTTCGGGATCGGGGCCGTGCTGGGCCTGGCGATCCTGCTGCTGCGCCGCTACCTCCCGGAGAGCCCGCGCTGGCTGCTGCTCAAGGGCCGGCAAGACGAGGCCGAGCGCATCGCCGCCGAGGTCGAGCGCGAGGCGCGCCACGCGCCGCCGCCCATCGCCTCGCTGCCTCGCCTGCGCCTGCGGCTTCGCGAGCGGCCGGCGAGCTTCGTGGACCTGGGCGCGAGCCTCTTCCGCCACTACCCGCGCCGCGCCGTGCTGGGCCTCGCGCTCATGACGGCGCAGGCCTTCTGCTACAACGCCATCTTCTTCACCTACGCGCTCGTGCTGGGCCGCTTCTACGGCGTCGCCGCCGAGGAGGTGGGCCTGTACCTGCTGCCCTTCGCGGCCGGCAACTTCCTGGGCCCGCTCGTGCTCGGGCGCGCCTTCGACCACTGGGGCCGGCGGCCGATGATCGCGGCCACCTACGCGGCCTCGGGCGTGCTGCTCGCCGTCACCGCGGTGCTCTTCGTGCAGGGCCGGCTGGACGCCGGCACGCAGACGCTGGCCTGGACGGTGGTGTTCTTCTTCGCCTCGGCCGCGGCGAGCTCGGCCTACCTCACCGTCTCCGAGAGCTTTCCCCTGGAGGTGCGGGCCCTGGCCATCGCCTTCTTCTACGCGCTCGGCACGGGCATCGGCGGCGTGGGCGCGCCGTGGCTCTTCGGGCTGCTCGTGGGCACGGGCGAGCCGGCGGCCATCGCGGCGGGCTACGCGCTGGGGGCCGCGCTGATGCTCGGCGCGGCGATCGTGGCGCTGCGCCTGGGCGTGGCGGCGGAGCGTAAGCCGCTGGAGGAGGTCGCGCCGCCGCTGTCGGCCGAGGACCGCGCGCCCTAGCCCCGCGCCGGCGCCACTTCGATGTCCGGAAACGGCCGGACGGCGGTGCGCGCCCCGCGCGAGGATTCGCCGCACCCGCCCTTCCGGAGCTCCCGATGGACTACCGCATCGCCGGCCTCGACCCCCGGCCGTTCTCCCCCTTCTTCGAGATGGACGGACGCGAGCTCGCGCGGCGCCGCGCCGTGCTGCGCGTCGTGGACGACAAGCCCGGCGCGCCCTGCCGCGTGACGCTGGAGGACGCCGAGCCCGGCGAGCAGGTGCTGCTCGTGAACTTCGAGCACCTGCCGGCCGACTCGCCCTACCGCGCGAGCCACGCGATCTACGTTCGCCGCTCGGCCACGGCGGCGCGCGTCTTCGTGAACGAGGTGCCGCCGGCGCTCGCCTCGCGGCTGCTCTCGGTGCGCGCGTTCGACCACGCGGGGTTCATGGCGCACGCGGACGTGGTCGAGGGGCCGGGCCTGCCGGCGCTCGCGCGCCGCTTCCTCGCCGACCCGGCCGTCGCCTTCCTGCACGCGCACTACGCGCGCGCCGGCTGCTTCGCCGCGCGCATCGACCGCGGCCAGGACGCGATCTAGCGCGGGGCGGCCGCGAGCTTCGCGACCGCCATGGCCGACGACGGGCCGCCGGCCACCGGCTCGGCATCGCCCGCGACGAACACGGATCCGTCGGCGCGCGCGGCCACGGCCGCCGGCTGCAGGCGCCACGCGCCGGTGGCGAGCGAAACGCCGCCCCCGGCCGCCTCGCCGAAGGACGCATCCGGTTGTCCCCGCGCATCCACGCGGACGACCCGGGGCCGGGTCGGGTCGATCGAGTTCCCGAGCCCGGGCCAGCCCGCCAGGACGATGCCGCCATCGGCCTGCGCCGCGGCCGCGGCCGCGCGGCCGAGCGAGGCGAGGGGCCCGGTGATGCCCGCGGTGCCGCGCGTGAGGTCCATCGTGCCGGCGGCGGTGAGCCAGGCGAGGAACACCTGCGCCGGCCCGCCCGCGGCTTCGCGCCCGAGCACGATCACCGCGCCGCCGTCGTCGAGCGCGACGATCGCCACGACCGCGGCGCCATCGAGGACGGGATCGTCGAGCGTCAGCCGTCCGCCGGCGCCGAAGGTGGCGTCGAGCATCCCGTCGGGCGAAAGCCGCACCACGCAACGGTGCGTCGCCGGCCCGGCGCCCGCGTCCGTCCGGACGACCAGGTAGCGGCCGTCGGCCAGCCCCGCGAGGCGACCGTCGTGCGGCGCGCCGTAGGCAAGGCCCGGGCACGCGAGCGCCGCGTCGGCGTTCCCGGTGAAGGCGCCCTCCGGGCGGCCCGTCGAATCCAGGCGCCGGAGCGTGAGGTTGTTGCCGTTCGACGCCTGCGTGAGGCTCGCGAGGAACGCGAGCGAGCCGCCGGGGCCGGGGAGCGAGTCGATCTCGCGCATCGGCCCGGTGCTCGTGGTGCCCCAGGCGCCGTCCACGGACCCGTCGCTGCGCAGCCGCCGGACGAACACCTGCGAGTGCGCGACGCTGCAATCCGGCCCGGGCGGAATCGCGCACGGGGTCACCTGGTTCTCGACGACCTGCACGCCCCCGCCCGCCACGGCGAACGCGCGGCGCCCCTCGCCCAGCGTCGGCGAAGCGGAATCCACCCAGCTGCCCGCGTCGGCGAAGGCCGGATCGGCGGCGCCCGACGCGAGCAGCCGGGAGAAGACCGCCTGGACGGGAGGATCCGCCGGCGCCGGCGCCGCGGAGCCCGCGAGCAGCAGTCGCCCCGATTCGTCGAAGGACAGCGACCGCGCGTGCGCCGACGCGAGCGATCCGGCCGGCGGGACGACCGCGATGCCCGCCTGGCCGAATGCAGGATCGAGCCGCCAGGCCGGCGCCGGGCCGGCGCCATCGCCGCCGCACGCGCCGAGCGTGCCCGCGGCGAGCGCGGCGGCGACGCGGCGCCGCCACGCTGGCCTTGCTGGAAGAACGCCGATCGCGCGGGCCATGCGGCGATTATCCCCCCAACGCGCGGCGCGGCCCCGCCGACCCGCCGCTCAGGGTCGCAGCGGCTCGTACCGGCCCTCGCGCACCTGCGTGAAGAACACGCGGCGCGTCGTGTCGCCGTTGGCGTCGAAGGCGATCTCCTGCTGAAGTCCCGGGTAGGGGCCGTGGCCCAGCACCGCGCGCTTGGCCGTCTCGCCGGGCGCCGCGCGGCGAAGCCCTTCCACGAGGACGGTCACGGCGTCCCACGCGGCCACCGACGAGTAGCCCGGCGGGCGCCGGAAGCGGCTCGCGTAGGCGTCGCGGAACTCGCGGTAGCGCGGCGAGCGGTCGTCGCGGTCGTAGGCCTGGACGATGAGCAGCCCCTCGATCGCCTCGCCGCCGATCTCCGCCAGGTCCTCCGTGGCCGCCCACTCCGAGGCCGCGACGGGCAGGCGAGGCGAGACGATTCGCGCCTCCTTCGCGAGGCGCGCGGTGTCGGTGGCGCCGGAGACGAAGAGCAGCCCGTCCGGGCGGGCGGCCACGAGCGTGTCCACCACCGAGCGGAAGTCGGCGCCGGGCCCGGAGGCGTAGGGCACGTTCGCCGCGAGGACGCCGCCCCGCTCGCGCAAGGCGGCCTCGAACTCGGTGGCCCAGGACAGCGTGAAGGCGTCGTTTCGCGTGTCGTACGCGACGGCGATCCGCCGCAGGCCGCGCCGCGCGAGGGTCGCCGCGTAATCCCGGGCGTTGTCGCGCGTGGTTCGGTTGATGCGCACGAGGTTGTCGTCCCGGCCGTGCAGGCCCAGGGCGGTCGCGGTCGGGCTGATGACCAGGATGTCCCGGCTCTGCAGCTCCGGCGCGACGGTGGCCGTGATGGTGCTCGTGAACGGCCCGATCACCGCGACCACGCCCGCAGCGGCCAGGCGCTGCGCCGCCTCCAGCGCGCGGGTCGGATCCTGCCCGTCGTCCTCGACGACGAGCTCGAGCCGCCGGCCGCGGATGCCCCCCTCGCGGTTTGCGTGGTCGATGGCGAGCCGCGTGGCGTTCAGGCCCTCCAGCGACACGCTCGCGTTCGGGCCGGACAGGCCACCCACGAATCCCACGGCCAGCGGCTCGTCCTGCGAGCAGGCCGCCGCGAGCAGGATCGCGGGGATCAGCGCCGGCAGGCCCCTGCGGGCCGGAAAGCTGCGGTTGGTCAAGAAACGCTCCCGGGTGTCGATGAGAATGGCATCGTCCGCCCGCGACCGATCTTGATGCCCTCGTGAACCCCGGCCCCTCTCCTCCGGGACCGCCGCCCGTCCCGGGCGGGGAGCCCGCCTCCGAACCGCGCCCCGCCCCGCGCCGGTCCCTGCGCCGGCGCCTGTTCGCGCTCGGGCTCGCGCCGGTCGTGCTCGCCTTCCCGATCGTGCTGGGCGTGATCACCTGGTACGGCCTCGCGCGCACGGAGCGGCTGCTCGTCGAGAACGCCCGGACGCACCTGGTGGGCGTGCGCGCCTACCTCGACCAGGCGCGCACGCGCATCACGCAGGACCTGCGCGGCATCGTGCGATCCGGGCGCCTCACCGCGATGTACGCGGGAAGCCTGCGGGAGCCGAATGGCCTGGACGGCATCCTCGCGCACCGCGCGCAGGTCGACGGCCTGGACTTCCTGGTCCTGGTGACCGAGGACGGGAGCATCGTCGCATCGGCCGTGCGCGGGCCGGCCGGCGCCAGCCTGGTGCCGGGCTCCGTGCTGCGGCGGGCGGCCGCCGGCTCGTGGGCCGGAGCCTACGAGGTGCTCGACGCGCGGACCCTGGCCGCCGTCACGCCGGGACAGGAAGGGGCGCAGGGACGGGCGCGGCCGGCGCGGCGCGAGCTCGCCATGACCGGCGCGGTGCACCTGCCCTTTTCCCCGCGCCATCCGGACGCCGTGCTCTACGGCGGCGTGCTGCTGGGCGAGAGCACCGCGGCGGTCGACCGCATCCGCGACATCGTCTTCCCGGTCGACGAGGGGGGGCATGGCGCCGGCGCGACCGCGATCTACCTGGGCAGCCAGGCCCGCGCGACGAACGTGATGGTGAACGGCGAGCGCGCGAGCGGGCAGCCGGCGCCGCCGGAGGTGGCCGAGGCGGTGCTGGGCGAGGGGCGCCGGGTCGTCGACCACTTCACCGTCAGCGGCACCCGCTACATCGGCGGGTTCGAGCCCCTGGTGGACGCCGACGGCCGGCGCATCGGCATGCTCTTCGCCGGTTTCCCCGACTCGGGGTTCACGCGCGAGCGCTGGCTGGTCCTGGCGGGCGTGGCGGTGGTCCTGGCCGGCGCGATGCTCGCGCTCTCGTGGGTCTTCCTCGCGACGACGGGAGATGCCACGGGGCGCCTCTCGCGCATCGCCGGCGCCATGGCGGCCTTCCGCCGCGGCGAGCGCGGCGTGCGCGTGGGCGGCCAGGCCGGCGAGGACGAGATCGGCCAGCTCGGCAGGGGCCTGGACCGGCTGCTCGAGGACCTCGAGGCGAACGATCGCTCGCGCGCCGAGGCCCAGGCGGCCCTGCAGCGCAGCGAGGAGAGCCTGCTGCGCGCGCAGGCGCTCGCGGCCATGGGCAGCGGCCACCTCGATTTCGCCACCGGCGCGTGGGAGTGCTCGGCCGAGACGCGCCGGATGCTGCACCTGCCCCGGGAGGGTCTCGTCGAATTCGCCGAGGTGCTCGCGCGCGTGCACCCCGAGGACGCCGCCCGCGTGCAGGCGGTCTGGCGCGACGCGCTGCGCGGCGGCGAGTACGAGATAGAGCACCGCGTCGTGGTGGAGGGTCGCACGCGCTGGCTGCACGTGCGCGTGGCGTTCGAGCGCGACGCGCACGGGCGCGCCGTCGCCTGCACGGGCACCGCGCAGGACATCACCGAGAGGAAGCGCATCGAGGACGAGCTCGACCGCCACCGCCACCACCTCGAGGACCTGGTCTCGACCCGCACCCGCGAGCTGGCGCGCGCGCGCGACGACGCCGAGAGCGCCAACCGCGCGCGCGACGCGTTCCTCGCCAACATCGGCCACGAGATCCGCACGCCCCTCAACGTGATCATCGGCTACGCGACGCTGCTGGGCCGCGAGTCCGCGGACTTCGTCTCGCGCGAGCGCGCCGCGCGCATCGAGCGCTCGGCCTGGCACCTGCTGCGCGTGTTCAACGACATCCTGGACCTCGCGCGCCTCGAGTCCCGCAACATGGAGCTGCGCCCGGAGGACTTCTCCATCGCCTCTCTCCTGGAGAGGGCCCGCGAGGGCTCGGAGGCGGCGGCGCGCGAAAAGGGCCTCGCCTGGCAGGTGACGGTCGACCCCGACGTGCCGCCGGTCGCGCGCGGCGACGCCGGTCACCTCGGCCGCATCCTCGCGCACCTGGTGGACAACGCCGTGAAGTTCAGCGAAAGGGGCCGGATCGCCGTCCGCGTGCGCCTGGTCGACGCCGGCGCCGAGAGCCTGCACCTGCGCTTCGAGGTGGCCGACGAGGGGCGCGGCATCGACGAGGCCGAGCGCACCGGCGCCTTCAAGCGCTTCGAGCAGCCCGATGCCTCCACGACCCGCCGCTTCGGGGGCATGGGCCTGGGCCTGCCCATCAGCCGCCGGCTCGCCCAGCTCATGGGCGGCGACCTGGGGCTCGCCGGCGCGCCCGGCGGCGGCACGCTCGCGTGGTTCACCGTGCGGGTGGAGCGGACGGCGGCGGCGCTGCCCCCGCCCGCGACGCCGGACCGGGCGCCCGGGCCTGCCACCGGAGAGGCGCCGCCCGCTCCCGACCCGGGCGAGGCCGCGGCGGCGCTCGATGCCCTCGAGACGCTGCTCGCCCACTCCGATCACGCGGCCGCGGCGCGCTCGCGGGAGGCGCTGGCCGCGCTCTCGGCCGCGCTCGGCCCGCGCCTGGCCGACTACCAGCGCGCCATCCGCGACTTCGACTTCGAGTCCGCCCTCGCGCTGCTGCGCGCCGCGCGCGGCCGGGCCGCCTGACCGCCCCCGCCCGGGCGCGCATTCGACGTCCGAAAACGGCGAGCCGGGGTCCGCGCACGGGCGGATAATGCGCCCCATGCTCCTCGACCGCGACCAATGCTACCGGGCCCTGCGCACGCACGACGCGCGCTTCGACGGCCACTTCTTCGTGGGCGTGAGCACCACCGGCATCTACTGCCGGCCGGTGTGCACCGCGAGGACGCCGCTCGCGCGCAACTGCTCGTTCTTCCCGAGCGCGGCGGCGGCCGAGGCGGGCGGCTTCCGGCCGTGCCTGCGCTGCCGGCCGGAGCTCGCCCCCGGCTTCGCGAGCGTGGACGCGGGCCGCCGCCTCGCGCAGGCCGCCGCCGGCCTCATCGAGGACCGCGGGCTGGAGGACTCGGGCCTCGCCGAAGTGGCCGCGGCGCTGGGCGTGACGGACCGGCACCTGCGCCGGGTCTTCCGCGAGGCCTTCGGCGTCTCGCCCGTCGAGTACGCGCAGACGCAGCGCCTGCTGCTCGCCAAGCGCCTGCTCACCGACACCGCGATGCCGGTGCTGGACGTGGCGATGGCGAGCGGGTTCGGGAGCCTTCGCCGCTTCAACGACCTCTTCCGCACGCGCTACCGCCTGACGCCCGGGGAGCTGCGCCGCAGCGTGCCGCAGCGGCGCGAGGCGGACACGCTCGCCTTCGACCTCGCCTACCGCCCACCCTACGACTGGCCCGCCATGCTCGCCTTCCTGGGCGCGCGCGCCGTCGCCGGCTGCGAGTCGGCCGACGCCCGCACCTACCGGCGCACGGTGCGCCTGGCGCGCGGCGGGCGCGTGCACGCCGGGTGGATCGCCGTGGCGCCCTCGCCCCGCCGCTCGGCGTTGCGCGTGACGGCCAGCGCCACGCTCGCGGGCGCCGTGCCGCCGCTGCTCGCGCGCGTGAAGACCTTCCTGGACCTCGCGTGCCGGCCCGACGAGATCGCCGCGGCGCTGGGGGAACTGGCCGCGCCCAACCCGGGGCTGCGGCTGCCGGGCGCGGTCGACGGCTTCGAGGTTGCGGTGCGCGCGATCCTCGGCCAGCAGGTGACGGTGGCGGCCGCGACGACGGTGGCCGGGCGCCTTGCGCGCGCGTTCGGCGAGCCGCTCGCCACGCCGC
>JAKOWJ010000128.1 GCA_029781595.1 Pseudomonadota bacterium
CCACCGAGCGCATCCAGGAGGCGATGGCGCGCCGGGAAGCCTTCGCCATGGAACTGCGCTACCTGCCCGCTCCCGGGGAGCAGCGCTGGCTCTCCCTCATCGGCCGCGCCCGCTACGACGAGGCGGGCCGCCCGGTGCGCCTCATCGGCACGGTGCGCGACGTCACGCGCGCGCACGAGCTGGAGACGGGCCTGCGGGAATCGGAGCGCAAGCTGCGCCTCTTCATCGAGAACGCGCCGGCCGCCGTCGCGATGCTGGATCGCGACATGCGATACGTGTTCGCGAGCCGCCGCTGGCTCGAGGACTACCGCCTGGACATCGGCGACATCCAGGGCCGCAGCCACTACGAGGTGTTCCCCGAGATCGGCGAGCGCTGGAAGGCCATCCACCGCAGGTGCCTGGCGGGCGCCGTCGAGCGCTGCGAGGAGGACCCGTTCCCGCGCGCCGACGGGCGCACCGACTGGGTGAAGTGGGAGATCCGGCCGTGGCACGACTCCGACGGCGCCATCGGCGGCATCATCATCATGTCGGAGGACATCAGCGCGCGGCACGAGGCGGAGCTCGCGCTGCGCGAGAGCGAGGGCCACCTGCGCTCCGTGGTGGCGGCCCTGAGCGAGGGGATCGTCGTCTTCGACACGGACGGCCGCGTGATGTCGTGCAACGCGGCCGCCGAGCGCATCCTGCGCCGCACCGAGGCGCAGATGCGCGGCAGGGCGGGCTCGCCGTACCAGTGGCAGCGCGTGCGCGAGGACGGCACCCCGATCCCGGTCGAGGAGCTGCCGTTCATGCGCACGCTGGCCACGGGCGAGCCGCAGCGCGGCGTGATGATGGGCGACGTCGCGCCGGACGGCCGCACGGTGTGGCTCCTCGTGAACTCCGAGCCGGTGGTCGACGCCTCCGGCACGCTCTCGGCGGTGCTGGCCTCGTTCACCGACGTCACGCAGCGCCACGAGGCCGAGCAGGAGCTGCGCAAGCTCTCGCTCGCCGTGACGCAGAGCCCGAACAGCATCGTGATCGCCGACCTCCGGGGCGACATCGAGTTCGTGAACGAGGCCTTCACGCGGGTGAGCGGGTACGCCGCCGGGGAGGCGATCGGCCGCAACCCCCGCTTCCTGCAGTCGGGCCGCACGCCGCCGGAGACCTATCGCGCGCTGTGGGAGGCGCTGCGCCGCGGCGAGGCGTGGAAGGGCGAGTTCCTCAACCGCCGCAAGGACGGCACGGAGTACGTCGAGGTGGCGATCGTCTCGCCCATCCGCGCCGCGGACGGGCGCGTGACGCACTACCTCGCCGTCAAGGACGACATCACGGACCGCAAGCGCATCGCCGAGGAGCTCGACCGGCACCGCCACCACCTCGAGGATCTCGTCGAGGAGCGCACGCGCCAGGTCGAGGCGCTGAACCTCGAGCTCGCGTCCCGCGCGGAGCAGGCCGAGTCGGCCACGCGGGCCAAGTCGGCCTTCCTCGCCAACATGAGCCACGAGATCCGCACGCCGATGAACGCCATCATCGGCTACGCGCACCTGCTGCGGCGCTCGGTCGCGGACGCCGAGCAGGCCGCCCGCCTGGACCGGATCACGGACGCCGGGCACCACCTGCTGGGCGTCATCAACGACATCCTCGACATCTCCAAGATCGAGGCCGGCAAGCTCTCGCTCGCGCCCGTGGACTTCGACCTGGACGCGGTGCTCGCGCGCGTGTGCGCCCTGGTCGCCGAGCGCGCCCGCGCCAAGCGCCTGGAGCTGGTGGTGGACACGGACCACCTGCCGCGCATGCTGCACGGCGACCCCACGCGCCTGTCGCAGGCCCTGCTCAACTACCTGGGCAACGCGGTCAAGTTCACCGAGCAGGGCGCCATCGTGCTCAGCGGCACGGTGCGCGAGGAGGCGGCCGAGGGGCTGCTGCTGCGCTTCGAGGTGCGCGACACCGGCATCGGCATCGCCCCGGAGGTGCTGCCGGGCCTCTTCCGCGCCTTCGAGCAGGTGGACACCTCCCCCACGCGCCGGCACGGCGGCAGCGGCCTGGGGCTCGCGATCACCCGGCACCTGGCGCAGCTCATGGGGGGCGAGGCCGGCGTGGAGAGCCAGCCCGGCGTGGGCAGCACCTTCTGGTTCACCGCGCGCCTCGGCCGCAGCGCCGCCGCGCACGCGCCGCGGGAGGACCTGCGCCTGGCCGGCCGGCGCATTCTCGTCGTCGACGCCGTTCCCGAGGCCCGGTCGGCCCTGGCGCGCATGCTGGGCGTCGCGGGGCTGCGGGCGGATCTGGCCGCGGTGGCCGAGGACGCGCTGGCGCAGGTGCGGACGGCCTCGGACCAGGGCGACCCCTACGACGCGGTGCTGGTGGACTGGGCGGCCGGGCAGCCGGAAGGGCCGGCGATGCCGGGGGCCATCGCGGGCCTGGCCCTGCCGCACGCGCCCGTGTGCGTGGCGATGACGCCGGTGGACGACGAGCAGGCGCGCGCCGAGACGCGCCAGGCCGGCTGCCGCGCGCTGGTGATCAAGCCCGTCACGCCCTCCAGCCTGCACGACGCGCTGGCCGAGGCGCTGCTGGACATCCCGCACGAGATCGCGCCGGAGCGCTCGCCCGGCGTCGAGGCCGCGCTGGGCGAGGAGCACCGCGGCGCGCGCGTGCTGCTCGCCGAGGACAACGCGATCAACCAGGAGGTGGCGCTGGAGCTGCTGCGCGGCGCCGGGCTCCGCGTGGACCTCGCGGAGAACGGCGCGCAGGCCGTCGAGATGGCGCAGCGGGAAGCCTACGACATCGTCCTCATGGACATGCAGATGCCGGAGATGGACGGCCTGGAGGCCACGCGCGCCATCCGCGATCTCCCCGGCCACTCCGGCACGCCTATCCTCGCGCTCACGGCCAACGCCTTCGGCGAGGACCGCGCGGCGTGCCTCGCCGCGGGGATGAACGACCACATCGCCAAGCCCGTGGACCCGCGCGTGCTCTTCGCGACGCTCCTGCGCTGGCTGCCGAAGCGCGAGCCGTCGGCGCCGCCGCCGCCCAGGACCGCCGCGCCGGCGCAGGCGCCGGGTGGCGAGTTCGCGGGGGTGCCGGGGCTGGACGCCGCGCGGGGCCTGCGGCACGTGGACGGCCGCGCGGACCTGTACCGGCGCCTGCTCGGCAATTTCGCGC
>JAKOWJ010000136.1 GCA_029781595.1 Pseudomonadota bacterium
TGTCGTCGAGGGCGGCCAGGGTCTGCGCCATCTCGTCGCACAGGCGCACGAGCTCGGAGCGGAAGAGCGTGCCGTCGAGGTTCGCCGCCACGAGCGACTCGAGGGCGGTCGCGTCCGCCTGCGCGGGCGCGGCCGGGTCGATGCCGAAGCGCGCGTAGAAGGCGTCGAGGGAGCGGGTCATGTCGGCCAGGGAGGGCACGCGGCCGGGGTCGGGCCGCGCGAGCAGCGATTGTACGCGCGCGCGCTCCGCCTCCCGCTCGCCGCCGGCCAGGGCGCGCACCTCCCGGGCGACGGCCGCGGCGTCGAAGGTCTCCGGCAGCAGCCAGCCGCCGCCGTGCGCGCCGATGCGCTCGGCCAGGGCCCCGCGCGGCGCGGCGAGCACCGGCACGCCGGCGGTCCACGCGTCCGACAGCGCGTAGCTGAAGCTCTCCGGCACCGCGTTGGGCATGAGGACCAGCTCCGCCCCATAGGCGCGCAGCAGCGCCGGCGCATCGCCCTCGTGGAAGGCGCCGTGCACGAAGAGCCGCCCCGGCACGCGCCAGCCGGGGAAGAGCTGCTGGCCGAGGTAGCCGATCACGACGAGCGCGACGTCGCTGCCGGCGAGCTCGCGCGCGATGGCCTCCGCGAGCTCGCCGCCCTTGTGCGGTCCCAGGGCGCCCAGGAGCGCCACCACGCGCGGGGGGCGCTCGCGCACGAACGCCTCGCGCGCCGCCGCGGCCGCTGGCGCCGCGCGATCGCTGCCGTTCGGGACCACCTCCACCTCCAGCCCCGGCACGTGCCGCCGCGCGAGCGCGGCGAGCCACGCCGAAGGGGCCAGGACGGCGCGCGACTCGCGCAGGGCGCGGGCGGTCCGCTCGAGCCACGGCGGGTCCGGCGCCAGCGGGTCGGGCGCCGTGAACGCGTCCTCGCGCAGGAAGAGCACGTCGTGGAGCGTGGCCAGCCGCGGCGCGCCCAGCGCCTGCGCGGCCCACCCCGCGCGCTCGCGCGGCGCGCGCTGCAGCTGGTGCAGGTGGACCAGGCCCACGCGGCGCGCGCGCAGCCAGGCCGCGAGGCGCTCGTCCACCGCGTCCCTCGCCAGCGGGAAGAAGCGGCCCGCGCGCGGATCCTCGATCACGTCCACGCCCTCGCCCGCGTGCCAGAGCAGCTGCGGCCGCGGCACGGTGCGCACGATGTCGCGCACGTGCCGGTCCACGCCCCCGCCGAACAGGCTCGTCACGTGCAGGATCGCGGGGGCGCTCATCGGTCGGCGTCGGGGGCAACGGTAGAATGATGCCCGAAAGTGTCCCGCCTCCCTTCGCTTCCCGTCGCTTCCCTGCTCGCCGGCGCCACCCTTTGGGGCGTCGTCTGGTACCCCTATCGCCTGCTGGGCGCGGCGGGGCTGGACGGGGCCTGGGCCACGGTGCTCACCTACGGCGTCTCGCTCGGGGCCGGCACGGCCCTGTTCCTGTCGCACTGGCGCGACGTCGCGCGCGCGCCGTGGGCGTGCGCGGCGATGGGCCTGGCCATCGGCGCGAGCAACCTCGCCTACGTGATCGGCGTGCTGGAGGGCGAGGTGATGCGCGTGCTGCTGCTCTTCTACCTCGCGCCGCTGTGGACGGTGCCGCTCGCGCGCGTCCTGCTGGGCGAGCGCCTCGGCGCACGCGGGGCGCTGGTGATGGCGGTGGCGATGGCGGGCGCCGCCGTGATGCTGTGGCACCCGGCGCTGGGGATGCCGTGGCCGTCGTCGCGCTCGGAGTGGCTGGGGGTGGCCGCGGGGTTCTTCTTCGCGCTGGGCAACGTGCTGGTGCGCGCGCTCGCCGGCATCCGCGACACCGCGAAGTCGCTCGCGATCTGGGCGGGGGTGTGCGCCTGCGCGCTCGCGTGGCTGCCTTTCGCGCCGACGGCGGCGCCCGCGGCGCTGCGCGCGGCGGCGCAGGCCTGGGACCTCTGGCTGCCCGTGGGCCTCGCGCTCATCGCCATGAGCCTCGCGCTGCAGTACGGCCTCACGCGCGTGCCCGCCAACCGCGCCATCGTGATCCTGCTCTTCGAGCTGGTGGTGGCGGCCGTGGCCTCGTGGTGGCTCGCGGGCGAGGCGCTGCGCCCGCAGGACTGGGCCGGCGGCTCGCTCATCGTGCTGGCGAGCCTCGCGAGCGCGCTGCCCCGGCCGCGGCGGGCCGGGGCGCAGGCCTGACTACCGGCGGCCGTAGTTCTTCGCGAGGTAGGCCACGATGGGGTCGACGTCCTCGGGCTTGACCGGGGCGCCGAACACCTTGGCCATCTTGTTCACCTCGCCCCGCCACTGCTTCTCGTCCAGGAAGGGCGAGTTGAGCGGGATGTAGTCCAGGCTGTGGCAGGCGACGCACACGCCGCGCACCTTGTCCAGGCCCGGCGCGTCCTTGAGCTTCACCTTCTCCTCGCCGGCATGCGCCGCGCCAGCCGCCAGCGCCAGGGCCGCGAGCGCCGCGGCGGACCTCGTCGTCGTCCCCATCACGCCACCTCGATCTGGATGCGCGAGACCACGTTGTTGTGGTAGCCCGCGGGGTTGAAGATGAGGTCGGAGACCTGCGTGTCGCCGCGGGCGTTGACCGCCTTCACCATCACCACGGCCGGCCCCGGCGTCGCCGCGCGGAACTGGTACCGGAAGGGCCGGAAGGAGTACGGGCCCAGGTCCTTGCCCAGGTGCGCCGGGTGCCAGCTCCGGCCGCTGTCGGGCGAGACGAGCACGTCGCGGATGCCGCGCCCGCCGTCCCAGGCGATGCCGGCGACGTCCACCGTCTGGCCGCGGTGGAAGCGCTGGCCGTCGCGCAGGGACGTGACGAGCGAGTTCACCACGATGTCGGTGATGGGCTGGCTCGTCGCGTTCTGCTGGCTGGGGAAGCCCTCGATGCCGTGGAACTTGCCGGCCGGCACGCGGTAGGCGGGGTTCATCCAGAAGCTCTCGAAGGGGTGGCTGCGCACGTCCACGTCCACCACGTGCTTCATCCAGTAGGTGCCCGTCCAGCCGGGGACGATGAGGCGGGCGGGGAAGCCGTTCCAGTGCGGCAGCGGCGCGCCGTTCATCTCGTAGGCGATCATCGTGCTCTCGTGCAGCGCGCGCGCCATCGGCAGGCTCTTGCGGAAGTCGGGCGTGGCGGCGAGCGGCGGGCCGTCGGCGCCGTCGAAGGCCACCTCCACGGCCGAGTCCTTCACGCCCACCTTCGCCAGGATGTCGCGCAGGCGCACGCCCTTCCACCGCGCGTTGCCCATGGCGCCCACGCCCCACTCCACGCCCGCGACGTGCGGGTTCGACAGGCCCCGGCGGTTGCCGGAGCACTGGCAGACCGCGACGATCTCGGCGGGCTCGAAGTCCTTCTTCAGGCGCGCGAGGTCCAGCTCCAGCGTGCCGGCGGCCGCGTCGCCGTGCACGCGCAGCTTCCAGCCCTTCGCGTCCACGTTCGGGATGCCCGCGAGGTGGTAGCGCACGAAGAACGCGTCGTTGGGCGTGATGGGGTTGCGGAAGTAGTCGACCGGCGTCTCGAAGTTGGGCGGCCGGTAGCTGCGCTTGATGAGCGGGACCTTGCCCGGCAGCTTCTCGAGGATGCCGGTGGCCAGGGTGCCTTCCGGCAGCTCCCCCGGCTGCCAGGGCGTGGCGGCCCAGGCGGGAAGCGACAGCGAGGACAGGGCGGGGACGGCGATGCCGCCGGCGCCCATCGCGAGAAACCTGCGGCGGGTGGTCATGGAATCCTCCAGGTCGGAGGCCCGCTCTGGCGGCGGACGCCCCGTCGGACTGCGTTGGTCGGCCCCCGGGCAGACCCGGGGGTCTTTCGCCTGCAGCTTGCTGGAGGAAAGACGGGGCGGGCCGGCGGAATATTCCCGGACCGCCCGGGGCGCTAGGCGCCGGGGTCGTCGCCCAGGTCCACGCGCGCCGGCGCGCGCCAGCCCGGCCGGCGGTACTCGGCCTCGACGGTCGTGTAGATGCCGCCGCGCACGTAGAACTCGGCCGTGAGGCGCATGAAGCGCGGGCGCGTGGCGGCGGCCAGGTCGTCGAGGATCTCGTTCGCCACCGCCTCGTGGAACCGCCCCTCGTTGCGGAACGACCACACGTAGAGCTTCAGGCTCTTGAGCTCCACGCAGGCCTCGTCGGGCACGTAGGCGAGGTGCAGCGTGGCGAAATCCGGCTGGCCCGTCTTGGGGCACAGGCAGGTGAACTCGGGGATCTCCATCCGGATCACGTAGTCGCGGCCGGGCTGCGGGTTCGGGAAGGTCTCCAGCAGCCGCGAGGGCGCGGCGCGCGGGCCCGAGCCCAGGGCCTGCAGGCGCGGGGAAGCGGCCGGCCGGCGGCGCGCGGGGGCTGTCAAGTCCTTTTTGGGGCTCTTTCGGGAAAGCATTGGGCGCGGGGAATCGATCCGGTAAAATCGGCGATTGTACGCGAACCCCAGCCCCACCCGCCGCCCGGCGCGGTGGGGTTTTCTCATAAGAATCACTACCTTGCGACTCACCTCCGTCAAGCTCTCCGGCTTCAAGTCCTTCGTCGACCCGACCCAGATCGCCGTTCCCGGCCAGCTGGTGGGCGTGGTCGGTCCCAACGGTTGCGGCAAGTCCAACGTGATCGACGCGGTGCGCTGGGTGCTCGGGGAGTCGAGCGCCAAGCAGCTGCGCGGCGAGCACATGCACGACGTGATCTTCAACGGCTCGGCCGACAGGAAGCCCGTGGGCCGCGCCTCCGTCGAGCTGGTGTTCGACAACACCCTCGGCCGCGTGGGCGGGGCGTGGGGCCAGTACGCCGAGATCAGCGTGAAGCGCGTGCTCTCGCGCGACGGCGACTCGAGCTACTACATCAACGGCCAGCACGTGCGCCGCCGCGACGTGCAGGACATCTTCCTCGGCACGGGCCTGGGCCCGCGCGCCTACTCGATCATCGAGCAGGGCATGATCTCGCGCGTCATCACCTCCAAGCCTGAGGAGCTGCGCGTCTTCCTCGAGGAGGCCGCGGGCGTGTCCAAGTACCGCGAGCGCCGGCGCGAGACGGAGCTGCGCCTGGAGGACACGCGCGAGAACCTCGCGCGCGTGGGCGACATCCGCGCCGAGCTGGACACCCAGCTGGAGCACCTGGCGCAGCAGGCCGAGGTGGCGGCGCGCTACCAGGACCTGCAGGCCCAGCTCGCGCTCAACCACAACCTGCTCGCCTACACGCGCCTTCGCGAGGCCGAGCAGGCCCGCGCGCGCCACGCCAACGAGGTGCAGAAGGTGCAGGTGGCGCTGGAGGCCGAGACGGCGAGGCTGCGCGAGTCGGAGCGCGCGCTCGAGGAGCTGCGCAGCCGCCACTACGAGGAGACGGACCAGCTCTCCTCGCTGCAGGGCGCGCTCTACGCGGCCAACGGCGAGGTGCAGTCGCTCGAGCGGGAGATCGCCTTCCTGGGCGAGAACCGCCGGCGCATGGGCGCGCAGCTCGAGTCGCTCGCCGCCGAGATGGCGCAGGTCGAGCGGCGCATCGCGGAGGCCCACGACGACCGCGGCCACTGGGAGGGCGAGATCGAGTCGGCCCGGGCCGCCATCGAGGCGCGCGAGTCCGAGCTCGCGGCCGCGCGCGAGGGGCTGCCCGCGGCCGAGACCGCGCGCGCCGGGGCCGCCGCCGCCGTGCGCGCAGCCGCCGCCGAGATGAGCGCGGCCGAGCAGGCGCAGGGCGTGGAGGAGACGCGCGAGTCGCACTCGCTCAAGGTCCTGTCGCAGCTCGAGGCGCGCAAGAACCGCCTGAAGCAGGAGAACATGGGCCTGGTCTTCCCGGAGCCGGACAGGCTCGAGGCCCTGGCCGCGCGCCGCGAGCAGGCCGGCGAGGCGCTGGCCCGGCTCGAGGAGGCGCAGCACGCGCTCGAGGAGCGCCTGCCGGCCCTGGAGGCCGAGCGCAGCGCCTCGCTCCAGGCGCTGCAGGAACGCACGCGCGAGGCCGCGCAGCTCGAGGCGGCGCTGGAGGCCCTGCTCTCCCAGCAGGCCAAGCTCGACCACAACGAGCGCCTGTCCGAGTGGACGAAGTCGCACGCGCTGGACCGCGCCGAGCGCCTCTGGCAGGCCATGCACGTCGAGGCGGGGTGGGACGACGCGGTGGAGGCCGCGCTGGGCGTGCGCCTGAACGCGGCGCGCCTGGCGGACGAGGAAGGTCTCGCGGCGCTGCTGCGCGACGCCCCGCCCGGCCCCTTCGCGGTCTTCGTCGAGCGCGCGGCGCCCGAGGCGGCCGCGCCCGGCACGCACCTGCGGCCCCTTTCCTCGGTGGTGACGAGCGAGCGGCCCGGCGTCGGCGCGTACCTTCGCGACGCGCTGGCGGGCGTCTTCATCCTCCCGGAGGGCGAGGACGGGCTCGCGCTCGCGCGCGTGCTGCCGCCCGGGGGCCTGCTGGTCTCGAAGGCCGGGCACCTCTTCGGCCGCCACGGCGTGGTGTTCCACGGCGCGCAGTCCGAGCTGCACGGCGTGCTGCAGCGCCAGCGCGAGATCGAGTCGCTGCAGGCGCGCCAGCCCGCGGCGGCCGCGGCGCGCCAGGCGGTGGAGTCGCGCCGGGCCGAGCTCGAGTCGCAGCGCGCGGCCTCGCGCGACGAGTCGCGCCGCGTGCGCGAGGAGCTCGCGCGCGCCGGCGAGAGCCGCCACGCGCTCGAGGTGGAGCACCTCAAGCTCGCGCAGAGCACGGAGCAGGCCGAGCGGCGCCGCGAGGCCATCCGCGCCGAGCTCGCGGACATCGAGCAGGAGGAGGACCGGGAACGCCTGGAGATGCAGGAGGCGCAGCACGCCCTGGAGACGGGCGCGCAGCGCATCGAGGAGATCGTGCAGCGCCTGCAGGCGCTGGAGGAGGCGGACCGCGCCGCCGCCGGCGCACTGGAGGCCGCGCGCGCCGCGATCTCCGCCGCCGAGCGCGCGGTGCAGGAGGCGGGCTTCCACGAGAGGAGCTGCCGCGAGAAGGTGGAGTCGCAGGGGCGCCTGGCCGTCACGATGGGCGAGCGGCTCGCGGCGCTGGCGACCACGCGCGACGCCGTCTCCGCGGAGCTGGGGCGGCTGGAGGAGGGCGGCGTGCGCGAGCGGCTGCAGGACGCGCTCGCCGTGAAGGCCGAGCGCGAGCGCGCGCTCGCCGATGCCCGCGCCGGCCTGGAGCACCTCACCGACGAGCTGCGCTCGCTGGAGGAGGGGCGCCTCGCCGCCGAGCAGGCGCTCGAGCCGCTGCGCACGCGCATCGTCGAGCTGCGCCTGAAGGAGCAGGAGGCCGCCACCCACGCCGAGCAGTACGCGCTGCAGATCCAGGAGGCGGGCGTGACGCGCGAGGAGCTCGCCGACAAGCTCGAGAAGCGCGTGCGCTCCGCGGGCATGCAGGCCGAGATCGCGCGCCTCACGGAGGAGATCGCCGCGCTGGGGCCGGTGAACCTCGCCGCGCTCTCGGAGCTGGGCGCGGCCCGCAGCCGCAAGGAGTTCCTGGACGCGCAGGCGACCGACCTCGCGCAGGCCGTCGAGACGCTGGAGGCGGCCATCAAGCGCATCGACCGCGAGACGCGCGAGCTGCTGCAGGGCACCTTCGACACGGTGAACGCCAACTTCCAGGAGATGTTCCCGGCGCTCTTCGGCGGCGGCCAGGCCTCGCTCAAGCTCACGGGCGAGGAGATCCTGGACGCGGGCCTGCAGGTCTTCGCGCAGCCGCCGGGCAAGAAGAACGCGTCCATCCAGCTCCTGTCGGGCGGCGAGAAGGCGCTCACGGCCATCGCGCTGGTGTTCTCGCTCTTCCGCCTGAACCCGGCACCCTTCTGCCTGCTGGACGAGGTGGACGCGCCGCTGGACGACCCCAACACCGAGCGCTTCTGCGACCTGGTGAAGCAGATGTCGGCGCAGACCCAGTTCCTCTTCATCACGCACAACAAGATCACGATGGAGATGGGCCAGCAGCTCATCGGCGTGACGATGCAGGAGCCGGGCGTGTCGCGTATCGTGGAGGTCGACATCGAGGCCGCCATGGAATTCGCCCGGAAGCAGGCGGCGTGAGCCTCGCGCAACCGGGCCCAGCGCCCGCGTAGGAGCCCTTCGCCCATGAGCGACCTGCAGCTCGCCCTCATCGCCCTCGGCGCCGCGTTCGTGGCGGCGGTGGCCGGCTACAACGCGCTGCAGGAGCGCCGCGCGCGCCGGCGCGCCGAGGCCGCCTTCCGCGGCGCGCACGCCGACGCCCTGCTGGACCCGGTGAACGACCGCCGCGAGCCGGTGCTCGGCGAGCTGCCGGCCGAGGGCGTGCGCGAGCCCGCCCTGGGTGCGATCGACGAGGTGACCGAGCCCGCGCCGGCGGCCGCCGGCCTGGCCGAGTCGGAGTCGGCCGCCGTCTCCGCGCGCATCGACACCGTGGCGCTGGTGCTCGCCGACGAGCCCATCGCGCGCGAGGCGCTCGAGCCGCTGCTGGACACGCTTGCCTCCCACTCGGCCGCGGTGCGCGTCGAGGGCCTGGTGGACGAGCAGTGGGTGCCCGTGGAGGATTCGCCCCGCGACGGCTGGCGCGAGCTGCGCGCGGGGCTGCAGCTCGCGAGCCGCGCGGGCCCGGCCGCCGAGGAGGAGATCGCCGCCTTCAACGAGGCCGTGGCGGGATTCGCGGCTTCCGTCAACGCCGTCTCGCAGCGCGAGGGCCCGGCCGCGGCCGCGGCGCGCGCGAGAGAGCTGGACCGCTTCTGCGCCGAGGCCGACATCGAGGTCGCGCTCAACGTCGTGGGGCGCGCCGGCGCCACCTTCGGACTGGCGCGCGTGAAGGCGCTCGCCCTCGCGCACGGCTTCGCCGAGACCGCCTCCGGCACCTTCGACCGCCGCGGGCCGGACGGCGCGCCTGGGATCGGGCTGCGCCCGCTGGACGGCGAGGCGGGCCAGGAGGCGGCGTACGCGACCTTCCTCACCTTCGCCATAGACGTGCCGCACGTGCCGGACCCGGTGGCGGCCTTCGACGAGATGGGGCGCGTGGCGGCCGTCTTCGCCGAGGAGCTGGGCGGCGACGTGGTCGACGACGAGCGCCGGCTGCTGGGCGCGGCGGGCCTGGCGGCCATCCGCCGCTCGCTGGAGGCGGTGGCGCGGCGCATGGAGGCGCACGGGATCCCCGCCGGCGGGGCGCTGGCGCGGCGGCTCTTCGCCTGAGCATGGCCGTGCCGCGCGCGGCGGCCGAGCGCGCCCGCGAGCTGCGGCGCGAGATCGAGCGCCACAACCGCCTCTACTACGTGCTGGACGCGCCGGAGATCTCCGACGCCGAGTGGGACGCGCTCTTCCGCGAGCTGCAGGCCCTGGAGCGCGATCACCCCGGACTCGCCACCCCCGACTCGCCCACGCAGCGCGTGGGGGCGAAGCCCGCGGAGGGGTTCAGGGAGGTGCGCCACCGCGTGCCCATGCTCTCGCTCGCCAACGCCTTCGACGAGGCGGACCTGGCCGGCTTCGACCGCCGCTGCCGCGAGGGGCTGGGCGTGGAAGAGGTGGAGTACGCGTGCGAGCCCAAGTTCGACGGCCTGGCGGTCACGCTCTCGTACGAGGGCGGCGTGCTGGCGCGCGGCGCCACGCGCGGCGACGGCGAGACGGGCGAGGACGTGACGGCGAACCTGCGCACCATCCGCGCCATCCCGCTGCGCCTCGCGACGGAGGACCCGCCGGCCCTGCTGGAGGTGCGCGGCGAGGTGCTGATGCTGCGCCGCGACTTCGAGAAGCTCAACGCGCTCGCCCGCGAGGCCGGCGAGAAGCCCTTCGTGAACCCGCGCAACGCCGCCGCCGGCGGGCTGCGCCAGCTCGACCCGGCGCTCACCGCCCGGCGCCGCCTCGCCTTCTTCGCCTACGGCATCGGCGCGCAGGAGGGCTGGCCGGAGCCGGCCACGCACGCGGCGCTCCTGGACGCGCTCGCCGCGCTGGGCTTCCCGGTGGCCGTGGACCGGCGCGTGGCGCGCGGCGAGGCCGGGCTCGCGGCGTACTACGCCGCCATCGGCGCGAAGCGCGCGTCGCTGCCCTTCGACATCGACGGCGTGGTCTACAAGGTGAACAATCGTTTTGACCAATTGACGCTCGGATCGACTGCTCGAGGACCGCGATGGGCGATTGCGCACAAATTCAAGGCTGAAGAAGCGACAACTCAGGTAGTTGCGATCGACGTTCAGATTGGACGCACGGGTGCCGTGACCCCTGTTGCCAGACTATCTCCAGTATTTGTTGGTGGTACGACCATTTCGAATGCAACGTTGCATAACGAAGACGAACTTCGATGTAAGGACATTTGGATTGGGGATGCAGTTGTTGTGCGCAGAGCAGGAGACGTGATTCCAGAAGTCGTGCGAGTCGTCGACTTCGGGCCAAGTAGACCTGAGGACCGCTTTGAGATGCCGAGAAGGTGTCCCGTATGCGAATCCGAAATCCGCAAGCTCGCTGACGAGGCGGTAGCGCGATGCTTGGGTGGTCTCTTCTGCCCCGCCCAGCAAAAGGCAGCAATAGTCCACTTTGCTTCCCGCGGTGCAATGGATATCGCAGGTCTTGGTTCAGTGCTTGTCGACTACTTTGTCGATGAGGGTGTTCTTCAGTCGGTAGCCGACATCTACCGATTGCCCGATCGCGCGTGGGCCTGGCTATTGCGGCAAAGCGATCTTGATACCTTTCGATCGACATTTCGCGCGGCAAGTGGCAAGGGGGCAGCAACGCCCCTATATAGTGCGGAACGCGAAGAATTGGCTGCTTCCGGGCTGTCTGAGAATTGCACCGTCGGGCAATTCTTGAATTATGTAGGTGCTAGGTCCGCCGTCTCGCAAAGAGAAAAGATACTTGCGCTGGCGGCAATGAGGCCGCTTGGGGAAAAGTCGGCGACAAATTTGCTGGCCGCAATTGAAGGTAGCAAAGCTAGGTCGGATGCGCGAATGTTGTTCGCCCTTGGCATACGCCATGTTGGAGAAGAGGTCGCCCGGGTTTTGGTCAAAGCGATGGGGAGTTTTGATGCGGTGAAGAGCGCAGATTGGAAGCAATTGATTGCGCGGAAAGATGCTGTTCAGAAGGAAAACGACAGGCGCAAGAGGAGGAACGAGCCGTTGGAGCCCGAGATCCTCAAGGGCATCGGACCCGAAATCATGGCAAGCCTCGCGACGTTTTTCGGAGAACACCACAATTCACAGGTATTGAAAGAGCTCGAGGAACTCGGTGTGCGGCCGAAATCGAGCAGCGAGCAGCTCGACGTAGAGGTTTTAAAGGGCGCGACGTTCGTTTTGACCGGTCAATTGAATACAATCACTCGAGACGAGGCGAGAAAGTTGATCGAGTTGCACGGAGGAAGGGTAACGTCGTCTGTTACATCGAAGACAACGTATTTGCTTGTCGGCGAGTCGCCGGGTTCAAAGCTCTCTGATGCGAGGGGGTTAGGAATCAGGATATTGAGCGAATTTGACTTCCTGAAGATGATTGGGGAGTCACAATAGCGAGGTGAGGAGATGACGGACGATGACGGTAGGGCACCCAATCCCCTGTTTTCTCTCCGGCAAAGGGTGACTCGCGATATCGACGAGCTCGTCGGCCTATGCAAGGGAATGGTGGCGGACGGGGTAGTCAATGTCGAAGAAGCGAGATTTCTCCAAGCCTGGCTCACTAGTCATCGCGACGCCCAGGACACGTGGCCAGCCTCTGTTTTGTTTCCGCGGATTGCCGCAATGCTCGCGGATGGTAGCCTTGAGGACAACGAAGAGCGCGAACTGCTTGGCTTGCTCATAGAAATTTCTGGAGGCAATCCAGTTGCCCTTGGCGAGGCGAGCCTTTCTGCGTCATTGCCAATCACAAAGCCTGAGCCGTCGGTAGCGTTCGTTGGCCGTAGGTTTTGCTTTACAGGCAGATTCTTTCTTGGTCCTCGGAAGGCCTGCGAGAAATTGGTGGTTGAACGTGGAGGAATTGTTGAGGCGACGGTGTCATCGTCGCTGGACTACTTGGTGGTTGGGATGATTGCAAGTAAGGATTGGGCGCATTCCACTTTCGGACGGAAAATTGAAAGGGCGGTTACCTTTCAATCCGAAGGACGTACCATTGCAATAGTGGCGGAACCGCACTTCACAGCTTCTCTGTGCCAACAGAATTGAAGACAATGAAGCAGATCCGCAAGGCGGTGTTCCCGGTGGCGGGCATGGGCACGCGGTTCCTGCCCGCGACGAAGGCCTCCCCCAAGGAGATGCTCCCCATCGTCGACAAGCCGCTCATCCAGTACGCGGTGGAGGAGGCGGTGGCCGCCGGCGTGACCGACCTCATCTTCATCACCGGCCGGGGCAAGCGCGCCATCGAGGACCACTTCGACAAGGCCTACGAGCTGGAGGCCGAGCTGCAGCTCGCCGGCAAGCACAAGATGCTGCGCGAGGTGCGCGGGCTCCTGCCGGCCGGCGTCAACTGCGTGTACGTGCGCCAGGGCGAGGCCCTGGGCCTGGGGCACGCCGTGCTGTGCGCGCGCCACCTGGTGGGCGACGAGCCCTTCGCGGTGATCCTGGCCGACGACCTGATCGACGCGCCCGTGCCGGCGCTCAAGCAGATGACGAAGGCGCACGCCCGCAACGGCGCGAGCATCGTCGCGGTGCAGGAGGTGGCGCGGGCCGAGACGGGCTCGTACGGCATCGCCTCGACGCGCCGGCCGACGGGGCGCCTCGCGCGCATGACGGGCATCGTCGAGAAGCCGCGCCCGCAGGAGGCGCCCTCCACCCTCGGGGTGGTGGGCCGCTACATCCTCAGCCCGCGCATCTTCGACCACCTGAAGCGCACCAAGGCGGGCGCGGGCCGCGAGATCCAGCTCACCGACGCGATCTCGCGCCTGCTGGCCGAGGAGGCGGTCTACGCCTACCGGTTCGAGGGCAGGCGCTACGACTGCGGCTCGAAGCTGGGCTACCTGGAGGCCACGGTGGACTACGCGCTGCGCCACGAGGAGGTGTCGCGGGGCTTCCGCGCCTACCTGGACCGGCTGCCGCGCGCGGAGGGCCGCCGGCGATGAGTCCCGACGAGGCGCGCGAGCTGCTGGCGCGCGCGGAGCGGCTGTTCGGCGAGGACGAGGTGCGCGCGGCCGTCGGCCGCGTGGCCGCCGAGGTCACCGCGGACCTGGCGGACGCCTTCCCCATCGTGCTGGCGGTGATGGGCGGGGCCGTGGTCTTCGCCGGCGAGCTGCTGCCGCGGCTCGCCTTCCCGCTGGAGTTCGGCGCCATCGAGGTCACGCGCTACGCCAACACGACGAGCGGGCGCGAGATCGCCTGGCGCCTCGCGCCGCGCGACGACGTGCGCGGGCGCACCGTGCTGGTGGTGGACGACATCCTCGACGAGGGCGTGACGCTCGCCGCGGTGCGCGAGCGCCTGCTGGCCCAGGGCGCGGCGCGGGTGGCCATCGCCGTCTTCGCCGACAAGGCGCTGGGGCGGGCCAAGCCCGTCGCGGCCGACTTCGTGGGCCTGTCCGTGCCCGACCGCTACGTCTTCGGATTCGGGATGGACGCCTACGGCCTGTGGCGAAACCTTCCCGCGGTGTACGCGCTGCCGTGAAGGAGGGGGGAATGCTCGCCATCATCGGGGGTTCGGGGCTCACGGAGCTCGCCGGGCTCGTCACCACCGGCCGCCAGGTCGTGCGCACGCCGTACGGCGAGCCCTCGGGCCCGATCACCTTCGGCCGGATCGGCGGCGGCGAGGTGGCCTTCCTCGCGCGCCACGGCTACGGCCACACGCTGGCGCCGCACGAGATCAACTACCGCGCCAACCTGTGGGCGCTGCGCGAGAAGGGCGTGACGCGCGTGCTGTCCATCTGCACCGTGGGCGGCATCGCCGCGGCGCTGGGGCCGGGCACGCTGGTCGTGCCGCACCAGATCATCGACTACACCTGGGGGCGCAAGTCCACCTACCACGAGGGGGCGGGCCAGCCCGTGGTGCACGTCGACTTCACGCACCCCTACTGCGAGGCCACGCGCGCCCTCGTGCTCGCGGCGGCGGCCGAGGCGGGCGTGGCGGCCGTCGATCGCGGCACCTACGCGGCCACGCAGGGCCCGCGGCTGGAGACGGCGGCGGAGATCGACCGCCTGGAGCGCGACGGCGCCGACCTCGTGGGGATGACCGGCATGCCCGAGGCCGCGCTGGCCCGCGAGCTGGGGCTGCCCTACGCGGCGCTCGCCGTGGTGGCCAACGCCGCGGCCGGCCGCGGGGCGAGCGGCGACGCGATCTCGCTCGCGCGGATCGAGGCGGTGCTGGGCGAGGCGATGGGGCGCGTGCGCCGCGTCGCCGAGAAGGTGGTGGAGCGCCATGGCCGTCCGTGAGGTGCTGCGCATGGGGCACCCGGTGCTGCGGCAGGTGGCGCGGCCGGTGGAGCGCTTCGGCACGCCCGAGCTCGAGCGGCTGCTCCAGGACATGCGCGACACGATGGCGCACGAGAACGGCGCCGGCCTCGCGGCGCCGCAGATCGGCGAGAGCGTGCGCGTGGTGATCTTCGGCGTGAGCGCCACCCCGCGCTACCCGGACGCCGAGCCCGTGCCGTTCACCGTGCTGGTGAACCCGCAGATCACCTTCCTCGACGACGAGCGCGAGGACGGCTGGGAGGGGTGCCTCTCGGTGCCGGGGCTGCGCGGCGTGGTGCCGCGATTCCGGCGCCTGCGCTACCGCGGGTTCGACGAGCGCGGGGCGCCCATCGACCGCCTGGCCGAGGGCTTCCACGCGCGGGTGGTGCAGCACGAGTGCGACCACCTCGACGGCATCCTGTATCCCATGCGCATGCCCGACATGAGCCGGTTCGGGTTCACCGAGGTGCTGTTCCCGGACCTCGACCCGGCAATCGACGACTGACCCCGGAGGCTCCCCCCATGAGCACGCCCCCCGAAGCGGCCCGTTCCGCCGGCCTGGAAGGCGACAAGCGCCTCGCGCAGATCCTCTACCTCCTGCACGCGCTGGCGCCGTTCACGGCCTGGCTGCTCGCGGTGATCGCGATCATCCTGGGCATGGCCAGGCGCGACGACGTGCGCGGCACCTTCCTCGACTCGCACTTCTCGTGGCTCTCGCGCACCTTCTGGTGGGGGCTGCTCTGGATCGTCGTGTGCGCCGGCCTCACGGCGCTGCTGGTGCTGAGCCTGCTGCTCGCGCCCCTGTTCTGGCTGCCCTACACCGTGCTCTTCTTCTGGTACCTGTACCGGGTGGTGAAGGGCTGGCTGCGGCTCAACGACGGCCGGCCGGCGGACTAGGGCGGCGGGGCGCGGCGGTGACGCCCGCCGCCTAGAGCCCCTGCGCGGCCACGCGCCGCAGCTCCTGCGCGAAGGCCTCCCGGCCCGCCTCGTCCTCGAGCGCGGCGCCCGTCACCACGAACACGTCCTCGGCGCGCGCGCCCAGCGTGGTCACGCGCGCGTCGGCGAGGTTCAGGCCCCGGTCGAGCATGGCGCGGGCGATGGCCGAGAGCAGGCCGGGGCGGTCGGCGCAGGCCACGAACACCTGCCAGGCGCGGCCGTCGCGGGTGCGCACGATCTCCGCCTTCGGCTCGACGGGGAAGTGCTTCACCCAGCGCGAGACGCGGCCCGTGGGCGCGGCGCCCAGCGGCGTGGCCGGGTCCAGGGCGCCGGCGAGCCCCTCCTCGACGAGGCGGATGAGGTCGCGGTAGTGCTCGCCGCCGCGCGCGCGGGAGAGCACCTGGAAGCCGTCGAGCGCGAAGCCGTGGCCCGTGGTGTAGATCTTGGCCGCGGCGATGTCGAACTGGTGGCGCTCGAAGAACCCGGTGATGCGCGCGAACACCCCGGGCTGGTCCCTCGCGTAGACCATCACCTGCAGGCCCTCGCCGATGGGCGACAGGCGCGCGCGCACCACGGGCCGCGCCGGCGAGGGCCGCAGGCACAGCGTGCGCGTGTGCCAGCCGATCTCGCCCGCCTCGAAGCGCTGGAAGTAGGCCTCGCCGAAGTGCCGCCACAGCGGCTCGTGCACGCCCTCGTCGCGGATGTAGTGGCCCAGGATGCGCAGCGCCTCGGCCTTCTTGGCCTCGATGGACTTGGCGGCGTACTCGGTGTCGCCGCGCAGGATGCGGCGCGTGGAGCGGAAGAGGTCCTCCAGGAGCTTGCCCTTCCAGGCGTTCCACACCTTGGGGCTCGTGCCGCGGATGTCCGCCACCGTGAGCAGGAAGAGCGCCGTGAGGGCGCGCTCGTCGCGCACGAGCGTGGCGAATTCCGAGATCACCTCGGGGTCCGACAGGTCCTGCTTCTGCGCCGTGGCCGACATGGTGAGGTGGTGCTCGACGAGCCAGGCCACGAGCTTGGCCTCGGCGCGGGCGAGGCCGTGCGCGCGGCAGAAGCGCTCGGCGTCGCGCGCGCCCAGCGCGGAGTGGTCGCCGCCCCGGCCCTTGGCGATGTCGTGGAAGAGCGCGGCGAGGTAGAGGATCTCGGGCGCGTCGAACTCCTGCATGAGCCGCGAGCAGAACGGGTGCTCGAGGTCGAACTTGGGCAGGCGGAAGCGCCGCAGGTTGCGCACCACCATGAGGATGTGCTCGTCCACCGTGTAGACGTGGAAGAGGTCGTGCTGCATCTGGCCCACGATGCGACCGTAGGCCGGGATGTAGCGCCCGAGCACGCCGTAGCGGCTCATGCGCCGAAGCGTCCAGGTGAAGCGGTCGCCGCGCACGATGTCCATGAAGCGGCGGCGGTTGTCGGGGTCCTCGCGGAAGGCGCGGTCGATGCGCGGCAGGGCGCGCGAGAGCGCGCGCAGGGCCGTGGCCGAGAGGTTGGCGATGCCGCGGTCGTCCTGCAGGCGCCGGAAGGCCTCGAGGATGGCGCCGGGCTCGCGCTCGAAGAGCGACTCGTCCCGCAGGTCCAGCGTGTAGTCGACGAGCCGGAAGCGGCCGTCCAGGCTGCGGATCTTGCGCTCGCTCGCCGGCACGATGCGCGCGTACACGCCCGCGAGCAGGATCTGGTTGAAGCGCCAGATCGCCTTGGCCGCGCGGTAGTAGCGGCGCATGAGCAGGTCCGAGGCCGCGAGCGTGGGGTGCGCGCGCAGGCGCAGCTGGCGCGCGATCTCGATCTGGTGGTCGAAGACCAGCCGGTCCTCGCGCCGGCCCGCCAGGTGGTGCAAGCGCATGCGAAGGTCCTGCAGCACGCGCTCGTTGGCGGCGATGCCCGCGGCCTCGCGCTCGGTGATCACGCCGGCGGCGGCGAGCTCGGCCCAGCTGCGCCCGATGCCCGCGGCGCGCGCCACCCACAGGACGGTCTGCAGGTCCCGGAGGCCCCCGGGGCTCTCCTTGATGTTGGGCTCGAGGTTGTAGGCGGCCTCCTGGAAGCGGTCGTGGCGCTTGCGCTGCTCGTCGACCTTGGCGCGGAAGAAGTCGCGCACGCCGCGCCGCGCCGCCAGGCGCGCCTCCAGCGCCGCGGCCAGGCCCGCGTCGCCGGCGACCACGCGGGCCTCGAGCAGGCTCGTGTCCACCGTGACGTCCTTGGCCGCCTCCTCGACGCACTCCGAGACCGTGCGCACGCTGTGGCCGGGCTCCAGGCCGCAGTCCCACAGCAGGCCCACGAAGTGCTCGACCCCGGCGTCGGGCGCGCGCCCGTCCGGCAGGAGGACCAGGACGTCCACGTCGGAGTGCGGGAAGAGCGTGCCGCGCCCGTAGCCCCCCACGGCCACCAGGGCCGCGGCCGGGTCCGTGACGCACGCCCCCCACAGCCGCGCGAGGAGCGAATCGACCACCGCGGCGTGGGCCGCGAGGCAGCGCTGCGGGTCGGGGCGGCGAAGGTACCGGGCGCGCAGCTCCTCGCGGCGGGCCTTGAGCCAGCGCCGCGCGTCGGCCGGGTCGCGCGTTCGCGGCGGCGCGGCGGGAACCGGGGTGCAGGCGATGTCGGACATGGCGGGGGCGCCGGCCCGGCCGGGCCGGGGGTCAGGAGGCGAGCGCGGCCGCTCCCACGAAGGCGGGCACCGCCGGCGATCCCGCCGAGACGGTGAGCACCTCGAAGCCCGCGGGCGTGACCAGGACCGTGTGCTCCCACTGCGCCGAGAGCGAATGGTCGGCCGTGACGATGGTCCAGCCGTCGGCGAGGCTGCGGATCTCGCGGCGGCCCGCGTTGATCATCGGCTCGACGGTGAAGGTCATGCCGGCCTCGAGCACCGCGCCCTGGCCGGGCCGGCCGTAGTGCAGCACCTGCGGCTCCTCGTGGAAGCGCCGCCCGATGCCGTGGCCGCAGAACTCGCGCACCACGCTGTAGCCGTGGCCCTCGGCGTGGCGCTGGATGGCGTGGCCGATGTCGCCCAGGCTCGCGCCCGGCCGCACCTGCTCGATGCCCTTCCACATGCACTCGTAGGTCACCTCGCACAGGCGCCGGGCCTGGATGGAGGGCTCGCCCACGCAGAACATGCGGCTGGTGTCGCCGTGCCAGCCGTCCTTGATCACCGTGATGTCGATGTTGAGGATGTCGCCGCCCTTGAGCAGCTTGTCGCCGGGCACGCCGTGGCAGACCTGGTGGTTCACCGAGGTGCAGATCGAGCGCGGGTAGGGGCGGTGGCCCGGCGGCGCGTAGTTCAGGGGCGCGGGCACCGTGCCCTGCACCTGGACCATGTAGTCGTGGCAGAGCCGGTCCAGCTGCTCCGTGGTCACGCCGGGCTTCACGTGCGGGGTGATGAAGTCGAGCACCTCCGCCGCGAGCCGGCCGGCCACGCGCATGCCCTCGACGTCCTCGGCGGTCTTGCGCTCGATTGCCACGGTTCCGGTAACAGGGTCGGGAAAGGCACGATTATAGCGGCAGCGGCGGCGGGCCACGGCGCGCGGCGGCCCCGCGGGGCGCGGCCGGCGGCCCGTCGATCCGCCTCGCGGCCGGGCGGGAGCCGGATCCGCCGGCCCCGGCCGCCCCGGACCCTGCCGGCCGTCACGGGCGAACTGTTTGAATACTCTGCCCTTTTCCGGCTATAATCGCGGTCTGCCCGGGAGGACCCGGGCAAATTCGCACCCTCGCGGCATGGCTAAGGTCCCGGGCAACCGGGTTCGCGAGGGGAGGCCAACCTTGACCAGAGGAGCAGCACCATGTCCGTGACCATGCGCCAGATGCTGGAGGCCGGCGTCCACTTCGGCCACCAGACGCGCTACTGGAACCCGAAGATGAGCCCGTTCATCTTCGGCGCCCGCAACAAGATCCACATCATTAACCTCGAGAAGTCGCTTCCGATGTACCAGGAGGCGCTCAAGTTCGTGCGCACGCTCACCGCCAACAAGGGGCAGGTCCTCTTCGTCGGCACCAAGCGCCAGGCGCGCGACATCGTGAAGGAGGAGGCGCTGCGGGCCGGCGCGCCCTACGTCGACTACCGCTGGCTCGGCGGCATGCTCACGAACTTCAAGACGGTCAAGCAGTCCATCAAGCGCCTGAAGGAGATGGACCAGATGATCGCCGACGGCTCCGTGGAGAAGCTCACCAAGAAGGAGGGCCTCACCTTCTCGCGCGAGAAGGAGAAGCTCGAGCGCTCCCTGGGCGGCATCAAGGACATGGGCGGCATCCCGGACGCCCTCTTCGTGATCGACGTGGGCTTCCACAAGATCGCGGTCACGGAGGCGAGGAAGCTCGGCGTGCCCATCGTGGGCGTGGTCGACACCAACAACTCGCTCGACGGGATCGACTACGTGATCCCCGGCAACGACGACTCGACCCGCGCCATCCGCCTGTACGCGCGCGGCGTGGCCGACGCGATCCTGGAGGGCCGCAGCCAGGTGATCACCGAGATGGTGGCCCCGACCTCCGAGGAGTTCGTGGAGGTCGAGGAGGCCGAGGAGGCCAAGGGCTAGGGGCCCGGGCCGGAAAGACACGCGAACGGGGGGGCGCGAAGCCCCCTTTTCGCATCCGAAACGCGACTGGAGCGACAGGAACATGGCGGAAATCACCGCGGGGATGGTCAAGGAACTGCGCGAGCTCACCGGGCTCGGCATGATGGAGTGCAAGAAGGCGCTCGAGGAGTCGGGCGGCGACCTGAAGAAGGCCGAGGAGCTGCTGCGCATCAAGAGCGGCGCCAAGGCGTCCAAGGCGGCCGCCCGCGTGGCCTCGGAGGGCGCGATCGGCCTGCACGTGGCGCCCGACGCGAAGCTCGGCGCCCTGGTGGAGGTCAACTGCGAGACGGACTTCGTCGCGAAGAACCCGGACTTCGCGGACTTCGCGCGCGGCCTGGCCGAGCTCGTCGCGTCCGCGAACCCCGCCGACGTGGCCGCGCTCTCGGCGCTCTCCCTGGGCGGCAAGACCGTCGAGGAGACGCGCCAGGCGCTGGTGCAGAAGATCGGCGAGAACATCACCGTGCGCCGCTTCGAGCGCGTGCAGACGGGCGCGCGCCTGGCCTCCTACGTGCACGGCGTGAAGATCGGCGTGCTCGTCGAGTTCGAGGGCCAGGACGCCGTGGGCAAGGACGTGGCGATGCACATCGCCTTCGCCAAGCCCGTGTGCCTGTCGAAGGACCAGGTGCCCGCGGAGAAGGTGGCCGCCGAGCGCGCCATCATCGAGGCGAGGGCGAAGGAGTCCGGCAAGCCCGCCGAGATCGTCGCGAAGATGGTCGAGGGGGGCGTGAACAAGTTCCTCGGCGAGATCACGCTGCTGGGCCAGCCCTTCGTGAAGGACGACAAGCAGACGGTCGAGAAGATGCTCGCGGCCAACAAGGCGAAGGTGCTCTCCTACCGCTTCCTGGTGGTGGGCGAGGGCATCGAGAAGAAGCAGTCGGACTTCGCCGCCGAGGTGGCGGCGATGACCCAGTCCGCGGCCTGACCGCCGCCCGCCCGGGGGCGGCCGCCGCCGCCCCCGGGCGCGAGCATCCCCGGCGGGACCCGCAGCCACGCGATCGAGCCTCCATGACCACACCCGCGTACACGCGCATCCTCCTCAAGCTCTCCGGCGAGGCCCTCATGGGCGACGACGCCTTCGGCATCAATCGGGCGGTGGTCGAGCGCATCGTGGGGCAGGTGAAGGAGGTCGCCGACCTCGGCGTGCAGGTGGGCGTGGTGATCGGCGGGGGCAACATCTTCCGCGGCGTCTCGCTCGGCGCGGCCGGCATGGACCGCGCCACGGCCGACTACATGGGCATGCTCGCCACCGTGATCAACGCGCTGGCGCTGCAGGACGCGATGAACCGCGCCGGCCTGGTGGCGCGCGTGCAGTCGGCGCTCAACATCGAGCCGGTGTGCGAGCCCTACATCCGCGGCAAGGCGATCCGCTACCTGGAGGAGGGCAAGGTGGTGATCTTCGCCGCCGGCACCGGCAACCCCTTCTTCACCACCGACACCGCCGCGGCGCTGCGCGGCCGCGAGGTCGAGGCGCAGATCGTGCTCAAGGCGACGAAGGTCGACGGCGTGTACACGGCCGACCCGCTCAAGGACCCCTCGGCCACCCGCTACGAGCGCATCACCTTCGACGAGGCGTTCGTGCGCAACCTCAAGGTGATGGACGCGACGGCGCTCGCGCTGTGCCGCGACCAGCGCCTGCCCATCAACGTCTTCTCCATCTTCAAGGACGGGGCGCTGCGCCGCGTCGTCATGGGGGAGCCCGAGGGCACCCTGGTCCACAGCTGAAACCGGAGGACGAATGGCTCAGAGCATCGCGGACATCAAGAAGCAGGCGGCGGAGAAGATGGCCAAGTCCATCGACACGCTCAAGCACAACCTCGCCAAGGTGCGCACGGGCCGCGCGCACGCGGGCCTGCTGGACCACCTGCGCGTGGACTACTACGGCACGCCCACGCCCATCAACCAGGTGGCCAACGTCACGCTCGTGGACGCGCGCACCATCGGCGTGCAGCCCTACGAGAAGAAGATGGTGCAGGCCGTCGAGCGCGCCATCCGCGACTCCGACCTGGGCGTGAACCCGGCCACCTCCGGGGACGTGATCCGCGTGCCCATGCCGGCGCTCACCGAGGAGCGGCGCCGCGAGCTCACGAAGATCGTCAAGCACGAGGGCGAGGAGGCCAAGGTCGCCGTGCGCAACGTCCGGCGCGACGCCAACACGCACCTGAAGGAGATGCTCAAGAAGCACGACGTCCCCGAGGACGAGGAGAAGCGCGCCCAGGACGAGGTGCAGAAGCTCACCGACAAGGCGGTGGCGGACATCGACCGCATGGTCGCCGACAAGGAAAAGGAACTGATGGCGGTCTAGCGCGCATCGACCCGAGCCGCCGCCATGACCGCGCCCGAGAGCAGCACGCTCGCCGTCCCCGCGCCCCGGGACGTCCCGCGCCACGTCGCCATCATCATGGACGGCAACGGGCGCTGGGCCAAGAAGCGCTTCCTGCCCCGCGTGGCCGGGCACCGCCGCGGCGTGGAGGCCGTGCGCGAGGTGGTGAAGGCCTGCGCCGCGCGCGGCGTCGAGTGCCTCACGCTCTTCGCCTTCTCCAGCGAGAACTGGCGCCGGCCGGCCGAGGAGGTCTCGCTCCTCATGCAGCTCTTCCTGCGCGCCCTGCAGCAGGAGGTCGGCAGGCTGCACGAGTCGGGCATCCGCTTCCGGGTGATCGGCGACCTCTCGGCCTTCGACGCCGCGATCGTGGAGCACGTGCGCCGCGCCGAGGCGCTCACCGCCGCCAACGACGGGCTCACGCTCACGGTGGCCGCCAACTACGGCGGGCGCTGGGACATCCTGCAGGCGGCCAACGCCTGCGCGCGCGAGCACCCCGGCGAGCCGATCACCGAGGCCCTCCTCGCGCGCCACCTCTGCCTGGGCGACGCGCCCGAGCCCGACCTCTTCATCCGCACCGGCGGCGAGGAGCGCATCTCCAACTTCCTGCTCTGGCAGCTCGCCTACACCGAGTTCCACTTCACGCCGGTGCTCTGGCCCGACTTCGACGAGCGCGCGCTCGACGAGGCCATCGCCTCCTACCGCACGCGCGAGCGCCGCTTCGGCCGCACGAGCGAGCAGCTGGCCGCGAGCCTGCCGCAGCCGAAGGCCGGCTAGGCCGGCCGCCGCGAGGCGCCATGCTCAAGACGCGCGTCCTCACCGCGATCGCCCTCCTGCCGGCCGTCCTCGCCCTGCTCTTCTACGCGGGCGAGCCGCTGTGGGTCGGCTTCGCGACGGCCCTCGCGCTCGTCTCGGCCTGGGAGTGGTCGCGCCTGTGCGGCTTCCGCCCCGGCGCGCAGCGCCTGTACCTCGCCGCCTGCGCCGCGATCGCCGCCGCGCTGGCCGCCGCGCGCCTGGCGGGCCCGCCGGCCGTCTTCGCCAACCTCGCGCAGGCCGCGTTCGTGGCGGCGGCCTACTTCTGGGTGTTCGCCGTGCCGGCGTGGCTGGGCCTGAAGCTGCGGCCCGAGCCGTGGGCGAGCGGCGTGGCGGGCTGGCTCGTCGTCTTCCCGCTGTGGGCCGCGCTCGTCGTGCTGCGCGAGGCGGGCCCCTGGGTGCTGCTGGCCGCGGCCGCGCTCGTCTGGGTGGCCGACATCGCGGCCTACTTCGCGGGCCGGCGCTTCGGCCGCCGCAAGCTCGCGCCGGCCGTGAGCCCCGGCAAGACCTGGGAGGGCGTGGCCGGCGCGCTGCTGGGCGTGCTGGCCTACGGCGTGGCCCTGGCCGCGCTGGCGCACGCGCGCCCCGGCCCCCTCGCGCCGCTCTTCGCCGCCGGCGCCGGCGCGCCCGCGGTGGCCGCCATGCTCGCGCTCGCCGCGCTCTCCGTGCTCGGCGACCTCTTCGAGTCGTGGATGAAGCGCGGCGCCGGCCGCAAGGATTCCAGCGGGCTGCTGCCCGGCCACGGCGGCGTGCTCGACCGCATCGACGCGCTCACCTCGTCGCTGCCCGTGGCGGCGCTGCTCCTCTCGTTCACATGAAGCGCCTCACCCTGCTCGGCTCCACCGGCTCCATCGGCGAGAGCACCCTCGACGTCGTGGCGCGCCACCCCGGCCGCTTCGAGGTCTTCGCCCTGGCGGCCCGCGCGAGCCACGAGAAGCTCGCGGCGCAGTGCGAGCGCTTCGCGCCGCGCTACGCCGCGCTCGCCGACGGCGGGGCGGCCGGGCGGCTGCGCGAGGCGCTGCGCGCGCGGGGAGTCGCCACCGAGGTCCTGGGCGGGCCGGGCGCGCTCGAGCGCGTGGCCACCGAGCCGGCGGTCGACGCGGTGATGGCGGCCATCGTCGGCGCGGCGGGGCTGCCCGCCACCATCGCCGCCGCGCGCGCCGGCAAGGACGTGCTCCTCGCCAACAAGGAGGCGCTGGTCGTCTCGGGCGCGCTCTTCCTGGCGGCGCTGGCCGAGGGCGGCGGCGCGCTGCTGCCCGTGGACAGCGAGCACTCGGCCGTCTTCCAGTCGCTGCCGCGCGGCTTCACCTGCGGGCGCGCCGGCGAGGCGGCCCGGCACGGCGTGCGGCGGATCCTGCTCACCGCCTCGGGCGGGCCCTTCCGCGCCACGCCCGTCGAGCGCCTGGCGGCCGTCACGCCCGACGAGGCCTGCGCGCACCCCAACTGGGTCATGGGGCGCAAGATCTCGGTCGACTCCGCCACGATGATGAACAAGGGCCTGGAGGTGATCGAGGCGCACTGGCTCTTCGGCGCGCCGCGCGAGGCCATCGAGATCGTGGTGCACCCGCAGAGCGTCATCCACTCCATGGTCGAGTACCACGACGGGTCCGTGCTCGCGCAGCTGGGCGCGCCGGACATGCGCACGCCCATCGCCTGCGCGCTCGCCTGGCCCGAGCGCATCGAGGCGGGCGTGGCGCCCGTGGACTTCGCCTCGCTCGCGCGGCTGGAGTTCGGGCGCGTGGACGATGCGCGCTTCCCCTGCGTGCGCCTCGCCTACGAGGCCCTGGCGCGCGGCGGCACGGCGCCGGCGATCCTCAACGCGGCCAACGAGGTGGCGGTGGAGCGCTTCCTCGCCGGGGACCTCGCCTTCACCGGCATCGCCGCGGTGATCGAGAACGTCCTGGGCCGGAGCACGGTCCAACCGCTCGACGGCCTCGAGGCCGCCTGGCGGGCCGACCGCGAGGCGCGCGAGGCCGCCGGCCGGGAAGCGGCGCGCCTCGGGCGCCGCGCCGGCTGAAATCGGCGAGAATCGGATCCATGTCTGGCGCCCTGCACACCGTCGCGTCGTTCCTCGTCACCGTGGGCCTGCTCGTGGTCGTGCACGAGCTGGGCCACTACGCGGTCGCGCGCCTGGCGGGCGTGAAGATCCTGCGCTTCTCCGTGGGCTTCGGCCGTCCCCTGTGGATGCGCCGCCTGGGCCCGGACCGCACCGAGTGGGTGCTCGCGGCCTTCCCCCTGGGCGGCTTCGTGCGCATGCTCGACACGCGCGAGGGCGACGTGCACCCCGCCGAGGCCGCCCGCGCCTTCGACCGCCAGGGCGTGGGCAAGCGGATCGCCATCGTGCTGGCGGGCCCCGCGGCCAACTTCCTGGCGGCCTTCGCCATCTACTGGCTCCTCTTCGTGACGGGCCTGCCGGGCCTGAAGCCCGTGGTGGGCGACCCGCCCCCGGCCACCGCCGCCGCCGCCGCGGGCCTGGCCAACGGCGACACGCTGCGCGCCATCGGCGGCGAGCCCGTCGCCACGTGGACCGACGTGCGCTGGCTCCTGCTCAAGGAGGCGGTGCGCGGCGGGCGCGTCGCGCTGGAGGTGGAGGAGCCCAATGGCGGCCACGCCACGCGCTCGCTCGACATGGGCGTGCTCACCAAGGACGACCTGGACCGCGACTTCCTGGGCAAGCTGGGACTTCGCGCCTACGCGCCGCGCGTGCCGGCCGTGCTCGGGCGCGTGATCCCCGGCGGCGCCGGCGAGCGCGCGGGGCTGAAGGAGGGCGACCGCATCGTCGCGATCGGCCGCGAGGCCGTGTCCACCTGGGGGCGCTTCACGGCCATCGTTCGCGCCGCCCCGGGCCGGCCGCTCGAGCTCGAGGTGGAGCGCGGCGGGCGGCGCCTCGCGCTAACGGCGGTGCCCGAGCCCACCGGGGAGGGCGCCTCGCGCATCGGCCTGCTCAAGGTCGAGCCCGGGCCCCAGGCGCGCAGCGAGTGGGACCGCATGACCACCACCGTGCGCCACGGCCCGCTCGAGGCGGTGCCGCGGGCGGCCGCCAAGGTCTGGGACCTCTCGGCCTTCAGCCTGCGCATGCTCGGCAAGATGCTGGTGGGCGACGTGTCGTGGAAGAACCTCTCGGGCCCGCTCACCATCGCCGACTACGCGGGCCAGTCCGCCCAGCTCGGCTGGGTGTCCTTCGCGGGCTTCCTCGCCCTCGTGAGCGTGAGCCTCGGGGTGCTCAACCTGCTGCCCATCCCGCTGCTGGACGGGGGGCACCTGGTGTACTATTCGGCCGAGATCGTGAAGGGCTCGCCCGTCTCCGAGCGCGCCATGGAAATCGGCCAGCGCGTCGGACTCGCGATCCTCGCCGGGCTCACGTTCTTCGCCTTCTACAACGACATCAACCGGCTCCTCACGGGCTGACGCCTTGAAAAATCCCCGTCTCCTCCCCCTGCGCCTCGCCGTGGCCTGCGCGCTGGCCGCCGCGCTACCCGCCCTGGCCTTCCAGCCGTTCGTGATCAAGGACATCCGCGTCGAGGGCGTGCAGCGCACCGAGGCGGGCACGGTGTTCACGTACCTGCCGGTGAAGGTCGGCGAGCGGATCGACGACGAGAAGGCCGCCGCCTCGCTCAAGGCGCTCTACGCCACCGGGTTCTACTCCGACGTGCGCCTGGAGGCCGACGGCGACGTGCTGGTGGTCTCGGTGCAGGAGCGCCCGGCCATCGCCTCCATCGACATCGAGGGCGCCAAGGAATTCACCAAGGACAACCTGAAGGACGGCCTGAAGCAGGCGGGCATCTCGGAGTCCAAGATCTACGACAAGTCGCTCCTGGACCGCGCGGAGAAGGAGCTCAAGCGCCAGTACACCTCGCGCGGCTTCTACTCCTCCAAGGTGCGCACCACCGTCACGCCCCTGGAGCGCAACCGCGTCTCGCTGCGCTTCGACATCGACGAGGGCGAGATCACCCGCATCGCCGACATCAACATCATCGGGGCCAAGGACTTCTCCGAGCGCCAGCTGCTGCGGCAGATGCAGCTCACCACGCCGGGCTGGCTCACCTGGATCACCAAGGACGACCAGTACTCCAAGCAGAAGCTCACGGCGGACCTCGAGTCGCTGCGCTCGTACTACCTCAACCGCGGCTACCTGGAGTTCTCGATCGACTCCACGCAGGTGTCGATCACGCCGGACCGCGAGAAGATCTACATCACGATCGCCATCACCGAGGGTCCGGTCTACCGCCTGGGCGAGCTCAAGTTCGGGGGCGACCTCATCGTGCCCGAGCGCGAGCTGCGCTCGCTGCTCGCGATGAAGCCCGGGGACACCTTCTCGCGCGAGCGCATCATCGACAGCGTCAAGCGCATCACCGACCGCCTGGGCAACGACGGCTACTCCTTCGCCAACGTGAACCCGGTGCCGGACGTGGACCGCGACAAGCGCGTGGCCGGCTTCACCTTCTTCGTCGACCCGGGCCGGCGCGTGTACGTGCGCAAGGTGAACGTGGTCGGCAACGCGCGCACCCAGGACGAGGTGATCCGCCGCGAGCTGCGCCAGCTGGAGGACTCGTTCTACTCGCTGGAGAAGATCGCCCGCTCCAAGGAGCGGCTGCAGCGCACGGGCTACTTCTCCGACGTGAGCATCGAGACCCCGGCCGTGCCCGGCACCGCCGACCAGGTCGACGTGGTGGTCACGGTGACCGAGAAGAACACCGGGAGCCTCAACTTCGGCGTGGGCTACTCGCAGGCCGACCGGCTCTCGGTCTCGGCCTCGATCTCCCAGGCCAACATCTTCGGCTCCGGCAACCAGCTCGCCTTCCAGGTGAACAACGGCTCGATCAACAAGGTGTACTCGCTCACCTACATCGACCCGTACTGGACCATCGACGGCATCGCGGCCGGCGTCGACCTCTTCCGGCGCGACGTGGACACCTCCTCGCTCGTGCTCTCGTCCTACCAGACGACCTCCACCGGCGTGGGCCTGAACTTCGGCATCCCCGTCACCGAGTACGACACGGTGCGCGCCGGCGCGACCGTCGAGTCGACCAAGCTCAAGCTGGACCCGACCACCTCGCCCCCGCGCTACCTGGACTTCGTCAACCGCTTCGGCGAGCGCACGGACACGCTGCGCGCCAACCTGGGCTACTCGCGCGACACCCGCGACAGCCTCACCTACCCCACCAAGGGATGGCTCACCGACGTGGGCCTGGAGGTGGGCGTGCCGCCGGGCGACCTCAAGTACTACCGCTGGTCGATGCAGGAGCAGTACCTGTGGACGCCGGAGTGGCCGGGCTGGCTCACGCTGCTGGCCAACGCGGAGTTCGGCTACGCGAACGGCTACGGCGGCAAGCCGCTGCCCTTCTTCAAGAACTTCTACGCGGGCGGCGTGGGATCGGTGCGCGGCTTCGAGGCGGCCTCGCTCGGCCCGCGGGACCTCAACGGCGACGTGCTCGGCGGCAACCGCCGCGCCGTGGCCAACCTCGAGTTCCTGTTCCCCATGCCGGGGATCAAGGACAAGAGCGTGCGCCTGTCGGCCTTCGTGGACGCGGGCAACGTGTGGGGCTCGGACCAGAAGGTGAGCTTCGGCGACCTGCGCGCCGCCACGGGCGTCGCGGTGAGCTGGGACTCGCCCGTCGGGCCCCTGAAGTTCTCCTTCGCCTTCCCCTTCCGGAAGGTCGACGGCGACAAGCTGGAGCGCTTCCAGTTCCAGCTCGGCAGGATCTTCTAGCACACGCGGGAGACGGACCATGGACTGGCGGATGCTGGTGGCGGCTGGGCTCGGGGCGATCGCCGTGGGCGCCGCGGCCGCGGACACGAAGATCGGTTTCGTCAACACGGAGCGCGTCTTCCGCGAGGCCGCGCCCGCCAAGCGCGCCCAGCAGCGCCTGGAGCGCGAGTTCTCCGCCCGCAACGGCGAGCTCGCCAAGCTCGAGAAGCAGGGCCGCGAGCTGCAGGCCGAGCTGCTGAAGGACAGCGTGGTGCTGCCCGAGGCGCAGCGCCGCGAGAAGGAGAAGCAGCTCGCCGACGTGAGCCTGAACTTCCAGCGCCTGCAGCGCGAGATCCGCGAGGACCTCAACCTGCGCCGCAACGAGGAGCTGGCGCAGGTGCAGGAGCGCGCCACGCGGGCGATCAACCAGATCGCCGAGGCGGAGAAGTTCGACCTGGTCGTGCAGGAGGCGGTGTTCGCGAGCTCGCGCATCGACATCACCGACAAGGTCATCAAGGCGCTGGCCGACAAGTAACCGGGAGGGGGCTTGGCGACCGACACGCCCGGCGGGCCCGGCCCGCGCCTCACGCTGCGCGAGATCGCGGCCCGCCTGGGCGGCGAGGTCGAGGGCGACGCCGGGACGGCCGTCACGGGCGTGGCCACGCTCGACGAGGCCGGCCCCGGCCAGATCACCTTCCTCGCCAACCCGCGCTACCGCCCGCGCCTGGCCGCCACGCGCGCCGGCGCCGTGATCCTCGCGCCGCGCGACCGCGACGCCACGGCCATCGCCCGCATCGTCGCGGCCAACCCCTATGCGTACTACGCGCGCACCGTCGCGCTCTTCCACCCGCCGCGGCCCGCGCGCGCCGGGGTGCACCCGACGGCCGTGGTGGACCCTTCCGCCGAAGTGGCCGCCAGCGCCGAGGTGGGCCCGCACGCCGTGGTGGCCGCCGGGGCGCGGGTGGGCGCGCGCGCGCGCATCGGCGCCGGCTGCTTCGTGGGCGAGGGCGCCGCGGTGGGCGAGGACACCGTGCTGCACCCGCGCGTGACCGTCTACGCCGGCTGCGTGGTGGGCGCGCGCGGCATCCTGCACGCCGGGGCCGTGATCGGCGCCGACGGCTTCGGCATGGCCCCCGACGAGGGGCGCTGGATCAAGATCCCGCAGGTGGGCCGCGCGGTGCTCGGCGACGACGTCGAGGTGGGCGCGAACACCACGATCGACCGCGGCGCCCTGGGCGACACCGTGGTCGAGGACGGCGTGAAGATCGACAACCAGGTCCAGGTGGCCCACAACTGCCGCATCGGCGCGCACACGGTGATCGCCGGCTGCGCCGGCATCGCCGGCAGCGCGGTGATCGGCCGGCACTGCCAGGTCGGCGGCGGCGCGGGCATCGTGGGCCACATCACGATATGCGACGGCGTGACCATCTCGGGCATGACCTTCGTCACCAAGTCCATCACGAAGCCCGGGGTGTACTCCTCGGGCCTGCCGATGATGGCCCACGCCGACTGGCTGAGGAACGCGGCGCAGATGCGCCACCTGGACGAGATCGCGAAGCGCGCCCGCGCGGCCGCCGCCCCCGGAGACCCCCATGGAACCGATGTCGATTGAGCGAATCAAGGAGTACCTGCCGCACCGCTATCCCTTCCTCCTCGTCGACCGCGTGCTCGAGTGGGAGAAGGACCGGCGCATCGTCACGCTGAAGAACGTGACGGCCAACGAGCCCTTCTTCCAGGGCCACTTCCCGCACTTCGCGGTGATGCCGGGCGTGCTCATCATCGAGGCGATGGCGCAGTCGGCGGCCATGCTGGGGCTGCTGTCCACGGACCAGAAGAACGACGGCACGCGCGTGTACTACTTCGTGGGCATCGACGGCGCGCGCTTCAAGCGCCCGGTGCGCCCCGGCGACCAGCTCGTGCTCGAGGTCGAGCAGCTGCGCCTGGCGCGCGGCATCGGCAAGTTCCGGGCCGTGGCGCGCGTGGACGGGGCGGTGGCCTCGGAGGCCGAGCTGCTCTGCGCCCTGCGCCCCGTGGAATGAGGCGGCCGCGGCCATGACGGACGTCCACCCCACCGCGATCGTCGACCCGCGCGCGCGCCTGGCCGCGGGCGTGAGGGTGGGCCCCTACACCGTGATCGACGGCGACGTCGAGGTGGGCGAGGGCACCACGATAGGCGCGCACTGCGTGCTCACGGGGCACACGCGCATCGGGCGCGAGAACCGCATCTTCCACTTCTGCTCCATCGGCGAGGCCAACCAGGACAAGAAGTACCGCGGCGAGCCCACGCGCCTCGTGATCGGCGACCGCAACACCATCCGCGAGTACTGCTCGCTCAACCGCGGCACGGCGCAGGACCGCGGCGAGACCACCGTGGGCCACGACAACTGGATCATGGCCTACTGCCACGTGGCGCACGACTGCGTGGTGGGCAGCCACACGGTGTTCGCCAACCACGCCACGCTCGCCGGGCACGTGTGGATCGGCGACCATGCCGTGCTCGGCGGCTTCACGGGCGTGCACCAGTTCGTGCGCGTGGGCGCGCACGTGATGGCGGGCGTCTCCTCCGTGGTGCTGCAGGACGTGCCGCCCTACGTGACGGTGGCCGGCCACCCCTGCGCGCCGCACGGGATCAACGCCGAGGGGCTCAAGCGCCGCGGCTTCGGGCCCGGGGCGCTGGCCGCGCTCAAGCAGGCCTACAAGACGCTGTACCGCTCGGGCCTGCCGCTCGCCGAGGCGCGCGAGGCGCTGGCGGCGCAGGCGGCGCAGGCGCCCGAGGTGCAGGCCCTGGTCGACTTCCTGGCCACCTCCACGCGCGGCATCGTTCGCTGACATGGCCCGCGAGCGCCCGGTCGGGGGCCCCCGGTGAGCCGGCGCATCGCCATCGTCGCCGGCGAGGTCTCCGGCGACATGCTGGGCGCCGCGCTCGTGGCCGCCGTGCGCCGCCGCTACCCGGACGCGGGCTTCTACGGCATCGCGGGCCCGCGCATGATCGCGGCCGGCGCCGAGACGCTGGTGCCCATGGAGAAGCTCTCCGTGCGCGGCTACGTGGAGGCGCTGCGCGCCCTGCCGGAGCTGCTGCGCATCCGCTCGCGCCTGGCCGCGAGGCTGGAGTCGGACCGGCCCGACCTCTTCATCGGCGTGGACGCGCCGGACTTCAACCTCGGCCTCGCGCGGCGCCTGAAGCGCGCGGGCATCCCGACGGTGCAGTACGTGAGCCCGTCGATCTGGGCGTGGCGCCCGGGGCGCCTGCCGGGCATCGGCCGCGCCGTCTCGCGGGTGCTCGCGCTCTTCCCCTTCGAGCCGCCGATCTACGCGCGCGCGGGCATCGACGCGGCCTACGTGGGCCACCCGCTCGCCGACCAGATCCCGCTCGCCTCCGGGCGGGCCGAGGCGCGCGAGCAGCTGCGCATCGGCCCGCGCGAGACGGCCGTGGCGCTGCTGCCGGGCAGCCGCCGCGGCGAGCTCGAGGCCCACGCGGACCTCTTCATCGACACGGCACGGCGCCTGGCGCAGGAGCGCCCGGGCCTGCGCTTCGTGGTGCCCCTGGCCACGCGCGAGACCCGCGAGTACTTCGAGACGCGCCTGCACGCGCGCGAGGCCACGGCGCTCGACCTCACGGTGCTCTTCGGCCACGCGCGCCTCGCGCTGCAGGCGGCCGACGGCGCGCTGGTGGCGAGCGGCACGGCCACGCTGGAGGGCGCGCTGGCGCGCTGCCCCATGGTGATCACCTACCGCGTGCCCCCGCTCACCTACCGGCTCATGATGCGCAAGGCCATCGTCCCGTGGGCGGGCCTGCCCAACATCCTGGCGGGCGAGTACATCGTGCCGGAGCTGCTGCAGGACGAGGCGACGCCCGGGAACCTCGCGCAGGCGCTGGGCAACTGGCTGGACCACGCCGAGGCGCGCTCGCGCCTGGCCGCGCGCTACGAGGCCATCCACCGGTCCCTGCGCTGCGACAACGACGCGCGCGTGGTGGAGGCGCTCGCGCCCTGGCTGGAGGGCGGCGGCGAGGCGGGGCTTCGCCCCGTGCTCGCGGCCTGAGGGGCGGCGTGCGCGCGGCGAACCGACCGCGAACCGGCCGCGTCGCCGTGCTCTGCGGCGTGGACGAGGCCGGGCGCGGGCCGCTCGCCGGCGCGGTGTTCGCCGCGGCGGTCATCCTCGATCCCGCGCGCCCCGTGGCCGGGCTCGCGGATTCCAAGCTGCTCGATGCCGCGCGACGCGAGGCGCTCGCCGAAGCCATCCGGGCCAACGCGCTGGCCTGGGCGGTGGCCGAGGCGAGCGTCGCGGAGATCGACGAGCTGAACATCCTGCGCGCGAGCCTGGCGGCCATGGCGCGCGCGGTGGCCTCGCTCGCCCTGGCGCCCGACGAGATCCTCGTGGACGGCCTGCACGTGCCGAGCGTGGCGTGCCCGGCGCGCGCCATCGTGAAGGGCGACCGCACGGTGCCGGCCATCTCCGCGGCCTCGATCCTCGCCAAGACGGCGCGCGACGAGGTGATGGTGGCGCTGGACGCGCACTACCCCGGCTACGGCTTTGCCCGGCACAAGGGCTACCCGACGGCGGAGCACCTGGCGGCCCTGCAAGCGCTAGGCCCGTGCGAGATTCACCGGCGCAGCTTCGGGCCCGTGCGCGAGGCGCTGGCGCAGCGCGAGCTGCCCTTCGGCCGATGAAGCGAATCGCCTCGCGGGACAACCCCGCCTTCAAGGCCCTGTCGCGGCTCGTGACCTCCGCGGCCGAGCGCCGACGGCAGGGCTTTTCCGTCATCGAGGGAGCGCACCTCGTGGGCGCGTGCCTGGACGCGGGGCATCGCATCGAACAGCTTTTCCTTTCCGCCAGCGCCGCGGGCGGCGCCGAGGCCGCCTCGCTCGCCGCGCGCGCCGGCGGCGGGACGATCGAGCTCTCGGATGCGCTCTTCGACGCGGTGAGCGGCGTGGAAGCCCCCGCCGGCATCCTTGCCGTGGTGGCCACGCCCCAGCCGAGGCCCGTGCCCGCCGACGCGGACCTGTGCCTGCTGCTCGAAGACCTGCAGGACCCCGGCAACGTGGGCACGCTCCTGCGCAGCGCGGCGGGTGCGGGGGCGGGGCACGTGCTGCTCTCGTCCACCTGTGCCTTCGCGTTCTCGCCCAAGGTGCTGCGGGCGGGGCAGGGCGCGCACTTCGCGCTGAACATCGTGGAGGGCGCGGACCTGGTGGCCTTCGTCGCCGGCTACCGCGGCACCACCGTGGCGCTGGCGGGCGATGCGACGGCGAGCCTCTACGACGCGGACCTGCGCGGGCCCGTCGCCTTCCTCGTGGGCAACGAGGGCGCGGGCCTCTCGCCGGCCCTGGCCGCCGCGGCCCGCCTTCGCGTGCGCATCCCCATGCCCGGCCGCGCGGAGAGCCTGAATGCGGGCGTGGCGGGCTCCGTCGCCCTGTTCGAGGCGGTGCGCCAGCGGCGGGGAGTGATGCGGGCCAAAGGCGGGGTCACGGATGAACACGGATAAACACGGATGAACACGGATGGAATTCCTGTTCCTGTCGACTCCGCGGCGGATGGTCAACTCTTGCCGGGGGTTTGCGCCGAATTCGAGTCAATTGGCAAGAACAAGCCCTCATCCGTGTTCATCCGTGTTTATCCGTGTTCATCCGTGACCCCCGCCTTTCGGTTATCGTAGCCCCGCTGCCGGCACCACCCGGGCCCTGCCGGCGGCAAGAATCCCCGCCCGGATGAGTCGGAGAACACCTCATGCAAAAAACTCCGGGGGCGCCCGCGCGCCAGTACCGGTACTACGAGTTCGTGATGGCGGCCTTCGTGGTCGTCCTCGTGTGCTCCAACCTCATCGGCCCCGCCAAGATCTCGCAGGTCGAGCTGCCGCTCTGGGGCACGCTCACCTTCGGCGCCGGCGTGCTTTTCTTCCCCATCTCCTACGTCTTCGGCGACGTGCTCACGGAGGTCTACGGCTACGCGCGCTCGCGCCGCGTGATCTGGGCCGGCTTCGCGGGCCTCGCCTTCGCCTCGTTCATGGCCTGGGTGGTGGTGGCGCTGCCGCCGGCGCCGTTCTGGAAGAACCAGGCGGCCTACGAGGTGGCCTTCGGGCAGGCCTGGCGCATCGCGCTCGCCTCGATGATCGCCTACTTCTGCGGCGAGTTCGTCAACTCCTTCACGCTCGCCAAGATGAAGATCCTCACCGCCGGCCGGTGGCTCTGGACGCGCACCATCGGCTCGACGGTCGTGGGCGAGGGCGTGGACTCGCTCCTCTTCTACCCGCTCGCCTTCTGGGGCACCGGCATCATCCCCGACGAGAAGCTGCCGGCGGTCATGGCCTTCCAGTTCGTCGCCAAGGTGGGCGTGGAGGTGCTCTTCACGCCGGCCACCTACGCGATCGTGGGCTGGCTCAAGCGCGCCGAGCACGAGGACTTCTACGACCGCGACACGGACTTCACGCCCTTCTCCGTGCGCGTCTGAGGCGCGCGCGCGGCTCGTCCCCGCCGC
>JAKOWJ010000142.1 GCA_029781595.1 Pseudomonadota bacterium
CGACCGGCTTCAGAAGGCGCTGGCGGGGCGCCCGATCTCCATCGAGCGGTTGAAGCTGACGGCGGCGAGCAAGTCCGAGGTGGGCCTCTACGCCGAGCAGGAGATCGCCGGCGAGCGCGTCTTCTACGCCGCCGGGCCGCGCACGCGCGAGTCGGGCAAGCTGGATGAATTCTTGCGCCAGGTGCGCTGGCTGGTGCGCGAGCACCTGCGCGACAAGGCGGTGCGCTGGTACGTGAGCGAGGAGAAGGGGCACGACGACCTGGTGTGCGCCTTCTTCCTGGCGATCTGGGCCGCGCGCCGGTCCCCGGTCCGCCGGACCCCGCTCGCCGAGATCGCGACGGTGGACGCCATCCGGTATGGATAGCGCCTGCCGGCCCGCCCACGGAAAGGAGTCTGTGATGCGGTTCTACCCGCCGCTCGGGCCGTTGGGCCTCGGACAGCGGATCAACGCCACACTGCACGGGCGCAGCCGCTTCCGGCCCGCGGATGTGCCCGGGCACAACGTTTTCAACGGCTTCACCCGGCCGGGATGGGGCGCCGCAATCGACCTTTTCTGCTCGGGTGGCACGGCGGTTTACGCCGCCGAGGAGTGCCGCCAGGTGCTCCACCGGCATGATGCCTCGCGGCTGGAGGTGATCTACCTGCAGGGATCGCACCTGCTGCTGGTGATGGCGCACGTGGATGCCGCCCGCGCCGGCACCGGACATCGGTATCGCGCCGGGGAGATCGTGGCCCGGGTGCGCTCTGACTTGCGCGACCCGCACCTCCACCTGGAGGTGGCCTGCGGGCAGCGCGGACAGGAGAAGCCACTGGCCGGCCGGACGCCCAGGGAGCTCCTGACGCAACTGCGCGAGCTGTTCCTGCCCGCGCCCGCGCGCGTCGTCGACGTGGTGACCGGCGATGTGCTCGGCGAGGTCTTCTCCCTGGACGAGATTCCCCGTGCCTTCCCGGGGTGCGCCGTGGTGCCCGGGGGCGATCACCGCGCCGACCAGGGCAAGGTGTATGTGAGCAGGAGGTAGCGATGAGCCTGATCGACCAGGTGACCCGGGTTTTCCAGCGGGGCCGCCGGGAACGGCGAACGACCGCCTCGGGCCTGGAGGACGCGACGAGCCTGCCTCTGGGGATGGCGCCGGAGATTAGCGGGAATGGCAACCGGCTGGCCGCCTACGCGGAGGTCGAGCGCCTGGACGCGGAGTGCGCCGAGGCGTCGGCGGCGCTGGACACGATCGCCTCGCTGATCAGCGCGGCGCCAGAGGGCGAGGAGATCCCCTTCCGCGTGGAGTGGGAAGGAAACCCGCCCGCCGAAGCGCGCGAGGCGGGTGAGGGGGTGATCCGGCGCGCGCGCCGGGGACCGAAGACGTTTGCTTTCGCGCGCGACGCGGCGACGGATGGCGACAACTTCCTCGAAGTG
>JAKOWJ010000157.1 GCA_029781595.1 Pseudomonadota bacterium
CCACCGACAAGCCGGCCGCGGTCGCCGCCACGGCGGCCGTTGCCGATCCCGCCGCCCTGGAGGCGGCGATGCGTCTGGCGCAGTCGGCGGCCGCCGTATCCGCCGCGCCCGCCGCGGCCGTGCCCGCGACTCTCGCCGCGGGGGAAGCGCCGTCCGCCACCCCCTCGGCCGCCCCGGCCGCGCGGGGCGTCGCCTCGCGCATCGGCCCGGCCCCCGAGAAAGGCTCGCGCGAGCGCCGCGTGGGCGAGGACGCCGCCACCCGACCCGAGGCCTGGATGCGCGCCGCCGAGAAGGCCGCGCTGCCCGAGGCCGCCCGCGCCGACCGCCACGCCGCCGAACTCGCCACGAAATCCGACGCCGTCGCCGGCCCCGCCCCGGGCGCCCTGGCCGCGCCGGCGGAAGCCGCCCGCGCCGAGCCCGCGCGCCTCGCCATCGCCACGCCGGTCACCCACCCGGCCTTCGCGGAGGCCGCGGCCGATCGCGTCTCGTGGCTCGTGAGCCAGGGCATCGAGCGCGCCGAGATCGCCGTCACGCCCCCCGACCTGGGCCCGGTCGAGGCGCGCATCACGATGGACAAGGGCGAGGCGACCATCGTCCTGGCCGCCAGCTCCGCGGAGGCCCGCGCCGCCCTGGAGGCGAGCCTGCCGCGCCTGGCCGAGCGCCTCGCGGAGAGCGGCATCGCCCTGGCCGGCGCCTTCGTCTCGCAGGACAGCCGCCCCGGCCGGGACGCGCAAGCCGGCTTCGCCGCCTCCCCGCGCGGCGAGGCGGGCGCCGTGTCCGGCGTCGAGGCGGCAGCGCCCGCCGTCCGCGCCCGCCTGGGCCTGGTGGACGACTTCGCCTGAGCGAGCCCGCGCGGCGCCGGGGGAATTGGCCCGGTTTCGCCGCCGTATTCCCCGCATGAGCGGCGCGGGGCCCCGGTGAGAATGGTCCCCGATCCCTCCCCACCGGAGCTTCCCGCACCATGGCCGCTGCCAATCCTCCCGCCGCCCTTCCCGCGGACGGCGCCCCCAAGAAGCCCAAGAAGGGCCTCGTCATCGCCCTGATCGCCGTCGTCACCCTCCTCGTGCTCGGGGGCGGGGGCGGGGCCGCGTGGTACTTCCTGCGCGCCAAGGACGGCCACGAGGCCGAGGCCGGCAAGGACGGCAAGGCGGCCAAGGACGGCAAGGCCGCCGACGCCAAGGGCGGGACGGCCAAGGCGCGCGACGGCAAGCCGCCCGTGTTCCTGCCGCTCGATACCTTCACCGTGAACCTGCAGGGCCCGGCGCGCGAGCAGTACCTGCAGGTGGGCCTGGTGCTGGAGGTGGCGGACGCGCCCACCTCCGACGCGCTCAAGGCGCAGATGCCGATCATCCGCAGCCAGGTGCTGCTGCTGCTCGCCTCCAAGACCGCCGAGGAGCTCTCGCAGCCCGACGGCAAGGCCAAGCTCGCCGCCGAGATCCTCGCGAAGGTGCGCCAGCCCGTGCCGGGGGTGAAGCCCCTCGAGGGCGTGGACGCCGTCCACTACGCCGCGTTCATCATCCAGTAGGCGCCGTGAGCCAGGAATTCCTCTCCCAGGACGAAGTCGACGCGCTGCTCAAGGGCGTCAACGGCGAGGAGGAGGCCGTCGCCGAGGAGCCGGCCGACGGCATCCGCCCGTACAACCTCGCCACGCAGGAGCGCATCGTGCGCGGGCGCATGCCCACGCTCGAGATCGTCAACGAGCGCTTCGCGCGCCTGGCGCGCGCCGGCATCTTCAACTTCATGCGCAAGAGCCCCGAGGTGAGCGTGGGCCCGGTGCGCGTCATCAAGTACTCGGAGTTCATCCGCAACCTCGCGGTGCCCACCAACCTCAACATCGTGTCGCTCAAGCCCCTGCGCGGCGCGGGCCTGGTGGTGCTCGAGCCGAGCCTGGTGTTCACCGTCGTCGACAACCTCTTCGGCGGCGACAGCCGCTTCCACACCCGCGTGGAGGGCCGCGAGTTCACGCCCACCGAGACGCGCATCATCATGCGCCTGCTCGAGGTGGTGCTGGACGAGTACCGCAAGGCCTGGGCGCCGGTGCACGAGATCGCCTTCGACTACCTGAGGAGCGAGCTGCACACGCAGTTCGCCAACGTCGCGACTCCCAACGAGATCGTGCTGGTCACCAGCTTCTCGGTGGAGTTCGGCGCGGGCGGCGGCGACATGCACATGTGCCTGCCCTACGCCGCGGTCGAGCCCATCCGCGACAAGCTCTTCAACGCCATCGCCGGCGACCACCAGGAGCCCGACCGGCGCTGGATGCGCATGCTCTCGCGCCAGGTGCAGTCCGCCGAGGTCGAGCTGGTGGCCAAGCTCGCGGACGTGCCCATGAAGGTGAGGAGCCTGCTCGCCATGCGCGAGGGCGACGTCATCAGCTTCGACCTGCCGCGCACGGTCGAGGCGAGCGTGGACGGCGTGCCCATTTTCGAGTGCCGCTTCGGGACGGTGAACGGGCAGTACGCGGTGAAGGTCGACCGCGTGCTGGCCGCGAGCGTCCAGGAGCGGATGTACGGAGATCCCAATGCCCAATGACCAACCCGACGTCGTCACCGCAGACGACTGGGCCGCCGCCATGAACGAGCAGGCCGTGGCGCCCGCCGCCGTGCCCGCGCAGTTCGAGTCGCTCTCGGGCGAGGGGCCCGGCGCCGGCTCGGCCCCGCACGACATCGACCTCATCCTGGACATCCCGGTCACGCTCACGGTGGAGCTGGGCCGCACCAAGATCCCCATCCGCCACATCCTGCAGCTCGCGCAGGGCTCGGTGGTCGAGCTCGACGGCCTGGCCGGCGAGCCCATGGACGTGCTCGTGAACGGCTGCCTCATCGCCCAGGGCGAGGTGGTGGTGGTGAACGACAAGTTCGGCATCCGCCTCACCGACATCATCACGCCCTCCGAGCGCATCCGGAAGCTCAACAAGTGATGGACGCCGGCCACTGGGTGCAGGCCCTCGGGGCGCTCCTCGCGGTGCTGGGCCTCGTGGCCCTCGCGGCCTGGGCCGCGCGCCGCACGGGACTCGCGCGCCCCTCGGGCACGGTGCTGCGGCCCGTGGCCTCCGTCTCCCTGGGCGCGCGCGAGCGCGTCGTCGTCGTCGAGGTGGCCGGGCGCTGGCTCGTGCTGGGCGTCGCGCCCGGCAGCGTGCGGGCCCTCGCGGACCTGCCTCCCGCGGCCGTCGAGGCCGCGCCCGCCGCCCCCGCCTTCCCGGACTGGCTCGCCCGCGCGGTGCGCGGCGCCAGGGGACCGGGCGCATGAGGGCCTTCGCGCGCGGCGCCGCGGCGGCGCTCGCCCTCGCGGCGCTCTCCGGCGCGGCCCGCGCCGCCGCGGACCTCTCGCTCGCGCAGTCCACGCCGCTGCCCGGCGGCGGCCAGGCGTGGTCCGTGCCCATCCAGACGCTGGTCGTCCTCACCGCGCTGAGCTTCCTGCCGGCCGTGGTGCTGCTCATGACCGGCTTCACGCGCATCGTCATCGTGCTCTCGCTGCTGCGCCAGGCGCTGGGCACGCAGGCCTCGCCCCCCAACCCCGTGATCATCGGGCTCTCGCTCTTCCTCACGCTGGTGGTCATGGGCCCGACCCTGGACCGCGTGTGGGACGAGGCCTACGTGCCGCTCTCGGAGAACCGCATCGGCTTTCAGGAGGCGGCCACGCGCGCCGAGGCGCCCATGAAGGCCTTCATG
>JAKOWJ010000174.1 GCA_029781595.1 Pseudomonadota bacterium
CGCGACCGGAAACGCCAGCGCGAAGGCGAGGTAGCCGCGCAGCGCGAACGCGAGGCCGCCCAGCGCGCGCAGCCCGCGGCGCAGCTGGGGACGCGCCCCGGCGAAGGCCAGTCGCAGAAACTGCAGCCAGACCGCCTGGGGCTTCACCGACGAAGGACCCCGTTCGTAATACTCGCGCGCGGCGTTGCGGCGGATCTTGCCGCTGGAGGTCTTGGGTACGGTGTGCGGCGGCGCGAGCACGATATCGTCGGCGGGGCCGCCGGTCAGCTGCACGGCCAGCTCGTTGACGCGCGCGCGCAGCCGGGCTTCGTGGCCACCGCCGCGCTGCGAGGCGTCGCGCAGCTCCGCGAGCACGATCACGCGCTCGGTGCCGCTCGCCGCGTCGCGGCTGCCGAACACCGCCACGCAGCCGCGCCGGACGCCCGGCAGGTCGCCGACCGCCTCCTCGAGCTCGTAGGGGCTGATGTTGCGCCCGGCGCGGATGATGATGTCCTTCTCGCGTCCGGTAAGGTAGAGAACGCCGTCCGACAGGTACGCGCGGTCGCCGGTGTTGAGCCATTCGCCCGCGAACAGGCCCGCGGTCGCCTGCGCGTTGTGGTAGTAGCCCGAGGTCGCGGAGGGCCCGCGGAACTGGAGCTGCCCCTCGTGGCGGTCGGGCAGTTCGAGGCCCGCCGCGTCCACCACGCGCAGGTCGTGGCCCGGGATCACGCGGCCGCAGGCCACCACGCGCAGCGGCGCCTTGTCCTCGGACTTGGCGAGCACCGCCCGGCCGCTGCGCGAGAACTCCTCGCGATCCAGCGCGTCCGCATGCCAGGGATCTCCGGGCGGCGTGAAGGCGAGGCCCACCGAGCATTCGGCGAGCCCGTACACCGGCGCCATCACGTTGCGCCTCAGCCCGTGCGAGGCGAAGCGCCCTTCGAAGGCGAGCATCGTTTCCGGGCTCACGGGCTCGGCGCCGTTGAACGCGAAGCGCCACGAGGAGAGGTCCAGGCCCTGGACGTCCTGCTCCTCGATCCTCTTCATGCACAGCTCGTACGAGAAGTTCGGGCCGCCCGAGATCGTGCCGCGGTGCCGGTGGATGGCCCACAGCCAGGCGCTGGGCCGCGACAGGAACGCGAGCGGCGACATGAGCACCACCGGGAAGCCGTGGTACATCGTCGCGAAGCAGCCGCCGATCAGGCCCATGTCGTGGTAGAGCGGCAGCCAGCTCACGAACACGTCCTCCGGCGTGGCGCGCGCCGCGGCGCCCATCGCGCGCACGTTGGCAAGCAGGTTGTCGTGCGTGAGCACCACGCCCTTGGGCTGTCCCGTGGAGCCCGAGGTGTACTGCAGGAAGGCGAGGTCGCCGCCCGAGCCGCGCACCGGCGTGAACCC
>JAKOWJ010000181.1 GCA_029781595.1 Pseudomonadota bacterium
GCGGCGGCCTCGCGCCCATGGCCGAGTGGCGCCGCAGGCTCGCGGACGCGGGCTTCGTCCCGGACGCGGCCTTCCCGCTGCTCGATGGTGCCGCGGGCGAGGGCGCGCCCTACGTGGGGGTGGCGCGCCGCACGCAGGAGGAGGCCGCGCCGGCAGTGGCCGGGGAGGCGATGACCGGCGGGGCCCGGGGCGCCGATCCGCAGGCGGCGCCGGCGGCGTCGCGCGCGTGGTTGCTCCTCGCGCCGGACGAGGGTGAGGGCGCGCGCGTGGCTGCGCGCCTGCGCGAGGCGCTCGAGGCGGCGGGCGACGCCGTGACGGGCTTCGCGCCCGTCGCCGGCGAGGGGGAACTCGCCGCCGCGCTCGACGCGCACGTGGCATCGCTGGACGCTTCGGCCGCCGCCGGGATCGTCGATCTCGTCTGCCTCGCGCCGGCGCGGGACGGCGAGGCGCTCGAGTCGCTGGCGCAGGCGTGCCTGCTGCCCGTGCACGCCGGCCTCGCGTTCGAGCGCGCGCAGCGTCGGGCCGACTACGGGCTGGTCGTGCCGGGCACCGCCACCGGGTTGCTTCCCGGACGCAGCACGGGCGCCGGCGACGAAGAGGGGGCCGCAAGGCTGGGCTTCGCGCGCAGCCTGCAGAACGAGCCCACGCCGCTCGCCCTGCGCCTCGTCGGCCTGGAGCGCGAAGAGGGCGCGGCCCGCACCGCGGCGGCGGCGGTGGATGCGCTGGCGCGCGAGCTGCGCGCCCCGGACGCCGAGCGCGAGCTCGCCTTCACGCGCCGCGGCGAGCGCTTCGTGCCGCGCGTGCGCGAGCTGCCGCGGCCCGCGGTGGCGCGCGACGACGACGACGGCGACGACCTCACGCACCGCCTCGCGTTGCCGTTCACCGGCCAGCTGCGGCAGCTGCGCTGGGAGCCGGCGGCGCGCCGCGCGCCCGGCGCGGGCGAGGTGGAGATCGCCGTGACCGCGACGGGCCTGAACTTCCGCGACGTGATGTACGGCCTGGGGCTGCTGCCCGACGAGGCCGTGGAGTCGGGGTTCGCGGGGGCCTCGCTGGGCCTGGAGTGCGCCGGCACGGTCACGCGCGCGGGCCCCGGCGCCGGCGGCCTCGCGCCGGGCGAGGCCGTGCTCGCCTTCGGCGAATGGTGCTTCTCCGGCCACGTGGTGGTGCCGGCCGCCGCCGTGGTGCGCCTGCCCGCGGGCCTGTCGCCGGAAGCGGCGGCCACCCTGCCCATCGCGTTCTTCACCGCGTGGTACGCGCTCTCGCACCTGGCGCGCCTGCAGCCGGGCGAGCGCGTGCTGGTGCACGGCGCGGCGGGCGGCGTGGGGCTCGCGGCCATCCAGGTCGCCCGCCACCTCGGCGCGGAGGTCTTCGCCACCGCCGGCGGCGACGACAAGCGCGACTACCTGCACCTGGCGGGCGTCGAGCGCGTGTTCGATTCGCGCTCGCTCGCGTTCTCCGACGAGATCCTCGCGGCCACGGGCGGGGAGGGCGTGGACGTGGTGCTCAACTCGCTCGCGGGCGAGGCCGTCAACCGCAACCTGCGCGTGCTCCGGCCCTTCGGCCGGCTGCTCGAGCTGGGCAAGCGCGACTACTACGAGAACTCGCGCGTGGGCCTGCGGCCGTTCCGCAACAACATCGCCTACTTCGGCATCGACGCCGACCAGCTCATGGCCCGCCAGCCCCGCCTCGCGGGCACGCTCTTCGCGCAGGTGATGGGCCTCGTCGCCGAGGGCGTGTTCCGGCCGCTGCCGTACCGCGCCTTCGCGGCCGACGACGTGGTGGAGGCCTTCCGCTTCATGCAGCAGTCGCGGCACACGGGCAAGGTGGTCGTCACCTCCCGCGGCGGCGTGTCGGTCGCGCCGGCCTCCGCGCCGGCGCCGGCGCTCGCCTTCCGGCCCGACGCCACCTACCTCGTCACCGGCGGCCTCGAGGGCTTCGGGCTGCGCACGGCGCAGTGGCTCGCGGCGCGCGGCGCGCGCCACCTGGCGCTCGCGAGCCGCGGCGGCGTGGCGCGGGGCGAGGCCGCGGCGGCCGTGGCGGCGCTGCGCGGGCAGGGAGTCGAGGTGCGCGAGGCGGCCTGCGACGTGGCCGACGAAGGGGCCGTGGCCGCGCTCCTCGCGACGATCGGGCGCGAGATGCCGCCGCTCGCCGGCGTCTTCCACGCCGCGGCCGTCTACGACGACGCGCTGGCGCGCAACACCACCGCCGCGCGCGTGGCGGCGGTGCTGCGCCCCAAGGTGCTCGGCGCGCGCCACCTCGACCGGCTCACGCGCGGGGCGGGCCTGGACTGCTTCGTGCTGTACTCATCCGCGACCACGGTCTTCGGCAATCCCGGCCAGGCGGCCTACGTCGCCGCCAACGCGGCCCTGGAGGCGATCGGCGCCGCGCGCCGCGACGCGGGCCTGCCCGCGCTGTGCGTGCGCTTCGGCGGCATCGAGGACGCGGGCTACCTCGCGCGCGAGGAGCAGGTGCGCCAGGGGCTGCAGGCGCGCATGGGCGGGCGCTTCCTGCGCGCGGAGGATGCGCTGGCGGTGATGGAAGCCCTTCTCGCCGCCGACGCCTCGGGGCTCGCGGTGCTGGACCTGGACTGGTCCGCGCTGCGCCGGCTGCTGCCCACGGCCTCGCTGCCGCGCTACGCCGATCTCGCGCGCCACCGCGCGGCCGGGGAGGGCCTGGAGGCGGGCGCGGTGGACTTCCGGCGCCTCGTCGCGGAGCTGGGCCCGGAGGAGCTGCTCGCCGCGGTGAAGGACCTGCTCAAGGCCGAGCTGGGCGAGATCCTGCGCATCGCCCCGGAGCGCATCGACGAATCGCGCAGCGTCTTCGACATGGGGCTCGACTCGCTCATGGGCGTGGAGCTCGCGCTCGCCCTCGAGCAGCGATTCGGCCTGCCCGTGCCGGTGATGCTGCTGGGCGAGAACCCGACGCTCGCGCGCCTGGCCGAGCGCCTGGTCGCGCTGCTGCGCGGCCTGGACGCCGGCGCGGCCGCGCCCGCCGCCGACCTCGCGGGCCAGGTCACCCACCTGGCCGGCCAGCACGCCCTGGACCTCGACCGCGGCACGCTCGAGCGCTTCGCGGCCGACCTGAAGGCGGCCGCGCCCGACGCGCCGCGCCGCATCCTGCCGCCGTGACGCGCCGCTCGACGGGCCTCACGGCCGAGATCCGCGAGCTGCTCATCCAGCGCTCGCTCGCGCGGCGGCTGCGCACCGCGGCCGAGCCCCCGCCCGCCATGCCGGCCGCGCCGGCGGCCGGGCCCGCGAGCGTGCCGGACGCCAACTGCCGCTTCGACCTGCACCCGGGCTACCTGCAGCTTCGCATCATCAACGAGGGCGCGGCGCGGCTCGGCATCGCCAACCCGTACTTCCACCAGCACGAGGGCGTGGTGGGCGCCACCACGCGCATCGGCGGGCGCCCGTTCGTGAACTTCGGCAGCTACAACTACCTGGGCCTGTCGGGGCACCCGGAGGTCTCGGCCGCCGCCTGCCGCGCCATCGACGAGTACGGCACCAGCGCCTCGGCGAGCCGCATCACCTCCGGCGAGCGGCCCGTGCACCGCGAGCTCGAGCGCGAGCTGGCCGCGGCCTACGAGGTGGACGACGCGGTGGCGATGGTGAGCGGGCACGCGACCAACGTCACCACCATCGGCCACCTCTTCGGGCCGCGCGACCTCGTGGTGCACGACGCGCTGGTGCACAACTCCGCGCTGCAGGGCATCCAGCTCTCCGGCGCCAAGCGCATGGCCTTCCCGCACAACGACTGGGCCGCGCTCGACGCGCTGCTCGCCACGCACCGCCGCGGGTTCGAGCGCGCGCTCGTGGTGATCGAGGGGCTGTACGGCATGGACGGCGACTACCCGGACCTGCCGCGCTTCGTCGAGGTCAAGCGCCGCCACCGCGCCTTCCTCATGGTGGACGAGGCGCACTCCTTCGGCGTGATGGGCGCCCACGGCCTGGGCATCCGCGAGCACTTCGGGCTCGCGGGCGGCGACGTGGACATCTGGATGGGCACGCTCAGCAAGACGCTCGCGGGCTGCGGCGGCTACATCGCGGGCGAGGCGGCGCTCGTCGAGCACCTGCGCTGCCTCGCGCCCGGCTTCCTCTACTCGGTGGGCATGCCGCCGCCGCTCGCCGCGGCCTCGCTCGCGGCGCTGCGCCTCATGCGGCGCGAGCCCTGGCGCGTGCGCCAGCTGCACGAGCGGGGCGCGCGCTTCCTCGCGCTGGCGAAGGCCGCCGGGGTGGACACGGGGCTTTCGGCCGGCATCGCCATCGTGCCCGCCCTCGCCGGCGGCTCGCTTCGCGCCGCGCGCCTGTCGGCCGCGCTCTTCGAGCGCGGCATCAACGTCCAGCCCATCCTCTATCCCGGCGTGCCCGAGAAGGCGGCGCGGCTGCGCTTCTTCCTCGCCTACGACCACGACGAGGCGCAGCTCGCGGGCACCGTCGACGCCCTGGCCGAGGAGCTCGCCCGGCTCTGAAGGCGCAGCCCATGCGGATCGAATTCCGGCCGGCGCGGGCGGCGGACGCCGAGGCGGCCGCCCCCCTCATCCACGACGCGGGACCGCAGGCCATCGACTGGGCCTTCGCGGGCGCACGCCCCGACGCGCGGGATTTCCTGGTGTGGGCGTTCGCCGACGGGCGCGGCTTCTTCGGCTGGCCGGTGCACGCGGTGGGCCTCGCCGGGGACGAGGTGGTGGCGGTGGCCGCGAGCTACCCGGCCGCCGGGTACGAGGCGCTCGCGCGCGGGCTCGTCGCGCAGGTGGCGGCGCACTTCCCGCTCGCGCGCGTGCCGGGCGTCCTCGCGCGCTGCCTGCGCCTGCGCGCGCTGCTGCCGCCGCCGGCGCCCGGCGAGTTCTTCGTGGCCAACTTCGCGGTGGCGCCGGCCTGGCGCGGGCGCGGCATCGGCCGCGCCTTCCTCG
>JAKOWJ010000365.1 GCA_029781595.1 Pseudomonadota bacterium
ATAAGGACGCGGGCGCTCCCTATACGAGCGGAATGTTATCGGAGCCGCGGGAATGAGTTCACACGATCAACCAGAGGCCGACAACCGTGGCCAGGTGCCGCAGGCGCCGACCGATCCCTCGCAGCGGGCCGCGCACGACGACATCCTGCACGTGCTCGACGAGTTCTCGACCGGGCTCCAGAGCCTCCAGCACCTCTACGCGCAGCGCCAGGTGCTCCAGGACAAGCTCCGGGCGACCGAGGCCGCCCTCGCGGCACGCGAAGAGGCCGTCCGTACACGCGAGGAATCGCTCGACGCCGAACGCGCTCGCCTGGCCGAGGAGCTTGCTTCCCTGAGCAGCGCCCGGGCCGAGCTCGACCGAGCCCGGGCCGACTGCGAGACCAAATCCGCCGAGGTCGAGCACGAGCGTGCGGCCCTGGCGGCCCGCCGGGAGCAATCCGATGCCGACACCCGCTCCCGCGACCAGGCGCTCGCCACCCGCGAGCAGGAACTCGCCGCGCGAGAAAACGACAGCCGCGAGAGCCTCCGTGTGATCGAGGCGGCCCGCGCCGAGCTCGACGCCGAGAAGGCCGCGCTCGACCTGGCCCGCACAAGCCTGGAAACACAGCTCGCGGAGGTTGCCGGCCTGCGAGAGGAGCTGAGCCACGAACGCGAGCGCCTGTCGAAGGAGGCCGATTCGCTCCGGGAACTCTCCGAGAAGAACGGGCACGAGGCCGCTTCATTCGCCTCGCTGGAGGGGGAGGCCGCCCGCCTGCGCGACGCTCTGGCCGCCGGCGCCGACCTGGCGTCGGACTACGCCTCGCTCTGGCTTGTCGAGCTCGCCCGCGCCGAGTCGCTCCGTGCGCAGGGCGAGGAGTCGGTCGCATCGCTGGGTGAGCTCGAGGGCGTCCTGGAACAGCTCAAGCACCGCCTGCGCGAGGAGCACGAGGCCGCCGAAGAGGCCCGCCTTGCCGAGTCGGAGGCCCGCGAGGCCGAACGCCGGGCGTGCGAGGCGCTGGCGCATGCCCAGCGAGCACACCCCGTGGGCAATGAGGGGCTCGAGCACCTCCGGCGCAGGCTCGACCTCCGGCAGCGCCGACTCTCCCAGGGGCGCGTCGTGCTGCGGGCGCAGGCGGACAAGATCCGTCGCGGGGGCGAGGCCCTCCGCAAGCGCTTCGAGCAGGCCGAGCAGGTCCTTGCCCAGCGCGCCGAGCTCGCCGGGATCCGGCAGCGCCTCATCGCGGAGAACGCCCGCATCCAGCGCCACAAGGCCGGCTCTCGCGCCGGCGTGATCACGCTCTGCGCGGTCGGCGTGCTGGGCCTGCTGGGCGCCCTGAGCTGGGCCCTGGCCCGCCAGATCGCGCCCGCGACGTTCCGCGTCGAGTCCGAGATCAGGGCCGACGGGCGAGGACGCGAACTCTCCAGCGCCGAGCTTGAGGAATGGCAGCGCTTCCACCAGGAGCTCGTCAGTGACCCTCGCTTCCACGAGGCCGCCGCCGAGAAATTCAAACGCCAGGGCCTGCTCGCGCTCGCCAGCCCCGCGGCGGTCGGCTCGATGGTCTCCGACTCCCTCGCCGTCGACAGCGATGCCAACGGCGAGATGAAGCTCATCCTGCGCGGGCAGGGCTCCGACGCCACGCGGCGCGAGCTCGAAACTCTCACCGCCGCCCTGGTCGCCTATGCCAACACGGCGCAGCAGCAGCGGATCGACGGCGGGCTCACCGCGGTCTCCAAGCCCGCCACGCCGGACGCGTCACCCATCGACCGCACGCGCGAGTTCTACGCCCTGGGAATCCTGGGCGGGAGCACGCTGCTGAGCCTGATCCTGGCGGTCACGATCTGGAAACGTCTTTCCGGCGCGAAATCGGCCTTCGAGCAGGACTCGATGCTCCAGGCCGCGCTCGCCGAAACCACGACGTGGGACGTTTCCGAGCGAGGCTGACGCCCCCATGCCCGGGCAACGGCGCCCTTCCCATCGGCACCCGCCGGCCGTGTAACCCGCGGGTCAGATGACCGCGAGCATGAGGATGTGCTCGGCCTTCGCCGCGGCGCCCGCCGGCGCCTCGACCAGCGCCAGCCGCATGCCGGCAGAGAGCTGGGTTTTGAGCTTCTGGGAAACGATCTGCCCGCCGACCGACGGCCCGAACTCGGCGAGCTCGTCGGCAACCTTGTTGGCGCCGTCGAGCAGGACCAGCCGGTAGGTGGAGCCCTCGTGCAGGGGCAAATTGGCGCAGACCAGGAGCGGGTTGCTCCACCTTGGGTTCGTGAACATCGCTACCTCGGCCTTGAACGAGGCGTCGGCGCCCTGGGGCTCAAAGACCACGCGCCGGGTGGTGGAGTCGAAGAGCACGTCGTGCCGGTAGGACGCGCCCATCGTCGCGAGCATCCGCTCGAGGAGCTGGTCCTGCGCCATGGCGGCGGACATGTCGTCGTAGCGCGACTTCACCCCGAAGAACCCGGCCGCCAGCAGCACGCACGCCGCCAGGAGGCCCAGCGACGCCGCACGCCACACCGGGTGGACACGCCGGCTCGGGCGCAGCTCGATCACCTCCGCGTCGGCGGAACTGGAGGAATCAACCATCGCGCGGCGCACCGCCTCCAGCACGCGCTGGCGGAGGCTCGCCGGCGGGTTCACCTCGGGCAGCAGAGCTTCGGACGAGGCCCACCGTGCCTGCTCGGCCCGGAGCTGCGCCTTCACCGCGGGCGGAGCCTGCATGAACGCACGCTCGAACGCCGCCGCCTCGGGCCCTTCCAGGAGCCCCAGCGCGTCCAGGTGGGCCTGTTCCATCAGTTCCTTCAACGTCATACCACAAACTCCTCTCCCGCCCGCTCTCGCAGGCGGACGAGCGCCCTGCTCAACGCCGACTTGATCGTGCCGAGCGGCGTGTTCAACTCCTCACCGATCTGCCGGAGCGTCTGCCCCCCGAGATACGCGCGGGTCACGACCGTGCGCTGCAACTCCGGGAGCGCCTCGATCCGCTTCATCAGCACCTTCAGGCGCTCGTCGGT
>JAKOWJ010000224.1 GCA_029781595.1 Pseudomonadota bacterium
CCACCCGGCCTTCGCGTCCAGGGCGTCGACGGCGAGCGGCGCCCGGAAGATCGCGCCGGCCTCGAAGGTGGCGCCGCGCGAGGCGAGCCGCACGCGCCCGCCCTTCTCGTTGCCCTCGAGGGTGCCGGTCAGGCCCGTGACGCCGGGCAGGCCCTCGACGGCGTTCACCGCGAGGTCCTCGAAGCGCGAGCGCAGGCGGAAGCCGCTCGCGGCGGCCGGCGACTCGCCCTGCCACTCCAGGCTCGTGTCCAGCAGGCGCCCGCGCGGCGCGAAGCGGTGGGCCTGGGCCTTGGCCTCGCGCGGCACCGGCAGGTAGTCCAGGAGCGCGGCGGCGATCTTGAGGTCCACGCCCTCGGCGCGCAGCGACCCGTGCGGGCCCGAGGCGTCGCGCGAGACGGACACGGAGAAATCCGCGCCGCGCGCGTCGAGTCCCCCGGCCGTGCGGAACGCGAGCTCGCGCGCGCCGGCGGCGAACCCGCCTTCCTGCAGCCGGTAGAACGCCCGCCCCGCGAGCCGGTCCAGGTCCAGCGGCAGGGCGTCGTCGGCGAGCTGCGCGCGCACCCCGTGCAGGTCCATGTCCGCCGTCACCTCCCGCACGCGCCCGGGCTCGAAGTCCACCCACGCGCGGAAGCTGCCGGTGGCCGTGCGCAGCGCGTCCGGGATGGGCAGGTGCGCGCGCAGCCGCGCGAGGTCGGCGCGGGCCGTCTCGGCGTAGAGGGTGCCCGAGACGCTCCAGCCCTCCCCGGCGCGCGCGAAGCCCAGGTCGGCGCGCACGTCCACGCGCTCGCCGATGTCGGGCGGCGGCATCGCCACGAGCGCGGCGCGGTGGCGCGGCCCTTCCTTGCGCATGGCGATCTCGACCTGCCGCAGCTCCACCGGCGGCGCGCCGGCCAGCTCGTCGCGCCAGGCGAGCGTCGCGTCGTGGATGGCGAGGCGGGGCTGCGCGAGGAGGAAGGCCGCGAGGGCGCCGTCGTCGCCCGACGACGGGGCGTTGAGCGCCTTGTCGCCGAGGTAGATGAGCCCGTCGGTGCCCCGGCGCAGGCTCAGGCGCGGGCTGTAGAGGTCGATGTCGCGGAAGCGCAGCTCGCCCGCGAGCAGCGTCCACCAGGAGAGGGTCACCTCGGCGCGCTCGAGCGCGAACACGGTGCGCCCGCGCCGGTCGGCCACCGTCACGCCCGTCATGGCGAGGATGGGGCGCAGGCCGTACCAGCCGGCGTCCACGTGCGCGAGCCCCACCGCCATGCCGGAGGCGCGCGAGACCGATTCGGCGATCGGCTCGCGCCACTCGTCCACCCGCGGGAACACGACGTAGCGCAGCACCAGGACGGCCAGGAGGAACGCGATGGCGCAAGCGGCGGCCACGATGGCCGCGGCGCGCGCGACGGAGCGGGAGAAGGCCTTGATGCTGTCCTCGGGTCGGTGGAGGCCGCCGCCGGCGCGCCCTCGCGGGGCCGTGGCGACGCGGGTTTCGCGGTATTGTAGCGGCTGGGGCCGCGCCCCCTTGCAGATGACCGACCGCGTTTCCCCCGAATCGTTTCCGGCCGCCTTCGAGCGGACCCTGCGCCTCGCGCCCTTCGCGAGGCGCACCGTGGCCGCGCGCCCGGCGCTCGCGCAGGCGCTGGCCGACTCCGGCGCCGCCGCGCTCTCGCGCGCCGACCTCGAGGCGGCCGTGGCGGCGGTCCCCCCGGGCGACGGCGCGGCCCTCGCCTCGGCGCTGCGCAACCTGCGCGCGCGGGTGATGCTCACGCTGTGCCACCGCGACCTCTCGGGCCTCGCGGACCTGGACGAGGTGGTGGGCACGGTGAGCGCGCTCGCCGAGGTCGCCGTGGGCGCCGCCGTCGACGCGGCCCACGCCGAGCTCGCCGCCGCGCACGGCGAGCCGGCCCGCGGCGAGCGCCTCCTGGTGGTGGGCATGGGCAAGCTCGGCGGCGGCGAGCTCAACGTCTCCTCGGACATCGACCTCGTCTTCCTGCACGCCGCCGAGGGCGAGACGGGCGGCGCGCGGCCCCTCTCGCACCACGAGTTCTTCACGCGCGTCGGCCGGCGCGCCATCGGGCTGCTCGCGGAGGTGACGGCCGAGGGCTTCGTCTTCCGCGTCGACATGCGCCTGCGGCCCTTCGGCGACTCGGGCCCGCTGGTGGCTTCGCTCGCCTCGCTGGAGAACTACTTAATCACCCAGGCGCGGCCGTGGGAGCGCTATGCCTGGCTCAAGGCGCGCGTGCTGAACGGCCCCGGCGCCGAGGTGGACGCGATCCGCCTGCCCTTCGTCTACCGGCGCTACCTGGACTACGGCCTGCTCGAGTCCCTGCGCGACCTGCACGCGCGCATCCAGGCCGAGGCGGGCCGGCGCGGCCGCTCCACGGACGTGAAGGTCGGCGCCGGCGGCATCCGCGAGTGCGAGTTCGCCGTGCAGCTCTTCCAGCTGGTGCGCGGCGGGCGCGACGCGGGCCTGCAGCTCGCCTCCACGCGCGCGGCCCTGGCGGCCGTCGGCAGCCGCGGCCTGCTGCCGCCGGAGCGCGTGGCGGCCCTCGGCGCCGCCTATGCCTACCTGCGCCGGCTGGAGCACCGCCTTCAGTACTACGAGGACCAGCAGACGCAGGCCCTGCCATCCGACCCGGCGCACCGCGCCGCCATCGCCGAGGCGATGGGGCACCCCGACTGGGCCGCGCTCGAGGCCGCCCTCGCCGTGCACCGCGCCGCCGTCCAGGAGGCCTTCAACGCGCTCTTCGAGCGCCGGCCCGCGCCGCGCGCGAGCGCGTTGCTCGCGCGCCTGACGGACCCGCAGGCCGCGCCCGACCGCGACGGCCTGGACGAGGACCTGCGCGCGCTGGGCCTGGCCGACGCCGGGCCCGTGGCCGAGCGGCTGGCCGCGTTCGTGCGCTCGCGCCGCTTCCACGGCCTGTCGGTGGCCAGCCGCTCGCGCGTCGAGCGCCTGCTGCCCGCGGCGATGGCGGCGGCCGTGGAGGAGGACGGCCGCGCCGACACCGCGCTGCGCCTGTTGGACCTGCTGGAGGCCATCGACCGGCGCGAGTCCTACCTCGCGCTGCTGGACGAGTACCCGCAGGTGCTGCGCCGCGCGGCGCACCTCGCGGGCCGCAGCCGCTGGGCCGCGCGCCTGCTCGCGCGCCACCCCATCCTCCTGGACGAGCTCACGCGCACCGCGGCGAGCTTCACGGCCACCGACTGGGCCGAGGAGCGGCGCCTGCTGGTGAAGGACTGCGCCGCGCTGGGCGAGGACACCGAGCGCCTGATGGACCTCGCGCGCCACTTCAAGCAGCGCCACGTGCTGCGCCTCGCCATCGCCGACCTCGAGGGCGAGCTGCCGGTGATGGCGCTCTCCGACGAGCTCTCGGCGCTCGCGGACCTGCTGCTGGACGTCGTGCTCGGCTTCGCGGGGCGCGCCGTCCTGGGCGGCGACGGTCTCGCGCCGCCGGCGGGCTTCGCGGTGGTGGGCTACGGCAAGCTCGGCGGCAAGGAGCTGGGCTACGGCTCCGACCTCGACATCGTGTTCCTCTACGACGAGTCGCGCCGCGACGAGGCCGACCGCCTCGCGCGCGTGGCCCAGCGCGTGAACACCTGGCTCACCAGCCACACCGCCGGGGGCGTGCTGTACGAGACGGACCTGCGCCTTCGCCCGGACGGCGCCGCGGGCCTCATGGTGAGCGCCTTCCCGGCCTTCCGCGACTACCAGCTGCACCGCGCGTGGACCTGGGAGCACCAGGCGCTCACGCGCGCGCGCTTCTGCGCCGGCGACCCCGCCCTCGGCGGGCGCTTCGAGGCGCTGCGCCGGGAGGTCCTCTCGGCCCCGCGCGACACGGAGAAGCTGTACGACGAGATCGTCTCGATGCGCGAGAAGATGCGCGCGGAGTCGAAGGCCGGCCGGCGCGACCTGAAGCACCTTGCGGGCGGCGTGATCGACCTGGAGTTCGCCGTGCAGGCCCTGGTCCTGGCCGGCTCGGCCGCGCACCCCGCGCTCATGGACAACAAGGGCAACCACCAGCTCCTGCACCGCGCCGGCGAGATGGGCCTGGTGCCCCCGGACGTGGCCGCGGCCGCCGCCGACGCCTACCTCGCCCTTCGCGCCCGCACGCACGCCGCCTCGCTCAACGACGAGGAGCACACGCTGGTCGGGGAGGGCGAGCTCGCCGCCGAGCGCGAGGCCGTCACGGCGCTGTGGAAGGCGGTGTTCGAGCGGTAGCGCGCGCCCGGGGCGCGGCCGGAGGGCACGGCATGTCGCACGGCGAGTGGTGCGGCGAGTGGTGCGGCGAGTGGTGCGGCGAGTGGTGCGGTGGGAGCAAGTGCCATGCGCATCCTGGGCGCGCAAGGACTGTCGCCGCCACTCGCCAACGATCGCTACCCATCGCTCTTGATCCCGGCCGCGAGCGACGCCCTGGAACCTACGCCGGGGTCACTGCTTCTCGAGGAGGTGGTGGACCTGCATGCGCCCCTTGCCCTTGATCTCCACCTCGTGGGGGGCGTCGAACCGGAAGCGCGTGTGCAGGCGCCGGTAGGTGGTGAGGTCCACCTGGATGCTGCCGGTGAAGGCGTCGGCCGCCATGCGCGAGGCGACGTTCACCGTGTCGCCCCACATGTCGTAGATGAACTTCTTCTTGCCGATGACGCCGGCGACGACGGGGCCGGTGCCGATGCCGATTCTCAGCTCGACCTTCTCGCCGGTGCGCTCGCGGTACTCGTGCACGCGGGCGAGCATCTCCAGGGCCATGTTGGCCACGGCGTCGGCGTAGTGGACCTGGGCGCCCGACTCCACGCCCGCGGCGGCCATGTAGGCGTCGCCGATGGTCTTGATCTTCTCCACGCCGAACTTGTCGGCGATCTCGTCGAACATGGAGAAGACGTCGTTCAGGATCTTCACGGTCTCGACCGGCGAGAGCTCCTCGGTCATCTTGGTGAAGCCGACGATGTCGGCGAACATCACCGTCACGTCGGCGTGCCCCTGGGCGATGTTGGACTCGCCGCGCTTCAGGCGCTCGGCGATGGCGCGCGGCAGCACGTTGAGCAGCAGGCGCTCGCTGCGCTCCTTCTCGACGCGCAGCTCCTCGTGCTGGACGTCGACCTGCGCGCGCAGCTTCTGCTTCTCGTTGGCGAAGTACCAGAGCAGCGCGTAGATCATGAGCGAGATCGCCGCGAAGTTCAGCACGAAGAACACCGCGACGGTCTGCATGTCGATGCGCGCGATCGACGTCGAGAGCAGGAAGTCGAAGATGCCCGCCATCACCGTCATGAAGAGCCAGGCGAAGAACCACGGCAGCGACTGGCGCGTGCCCAGCACCGTGACCGCGCCCACCGGCGCGATGAGCCCCCACAGGCTCACGCCCGAGGCGGTCACGAAGTTGCCGATGGACCACTGCATGGCGAACGGCGTGAAGAGGATGAGCCCCAGCTGGATCATCGCGAAGAGCTGGAGCTTGCGCGTGCGCAGGTAGAAGGCGATGGTGCCCGCCGACAGCGCCTGGAAGGCGAGGGAGATGGACACCGAGTACTGCTGGCCCATGCTCCAGTACACCGACAGCCACAGCACCGAGGCGAGCACCATGAGCCCGGTGGTGAGCACGAGCATGTCGCCGGAGAGCTTCTCCTCGGCGCTCAGCTGCGGGCGCGCGAGGAAGGACTCGCGCCCGGCTTCCGGCCCCGGCGGGGTGGGGTTCTTGGCGGGGTCCGTCGAGGAGTCGAAGGGCATTCGCACGTATCGGCGGATCGGTGGCTTGGGCGGTGTTTCGATCGATTATGGCACACAAGGCCGGTTTGCTAGAATTCGGGGTTCCGAAATCCCGAAAGCGCCAGGTAATCCCATGTCGATGGCCGACCGAGACGGCTCCATCTGGTACGACGGCAAGCTCGTGCCCTGGAGGGAAGCCAACACCCACGTGCTCACCCACTCCCTGCACTACGGCCTCGCGGTCTTCGAGGGGGTGCGTGCCTACAAGACGGAGATCGGCACCGCGATATTCCGCCTCAAGGAGCACACGGACCGGCTCTTCAACTCCGCCAAGATCTACATGATGCAGGTGCCCTACACCCGCGAGGCGCTCATGGAGGCGCAGCGCGAGGTGGTGCGCGCCAACGGCCTGGAGAGCTGCTACCTGCGCCCGCTCGCCTTCTACGGCTCGGAGAAGATGGGCGTCTCGCCCGTGGGCGCGAGCGTGCACGTGGCCATCGCCGCCTGGCCCTGGGGCGCCTACCTCGGCGAGGAAGGCCTGAAGCGCGGCATCCGCGTGAAGACCTCCTCGTTCGCCCGCCACCACGTGAACGTCACGATGGCGCGCGCCAAGGTGGCCACCACCTACGCCAACTCCATCCTCGCCAACCTGGAGGCCACGCAGGACGGCTACGACGAGGGGCTGCTGCTCGACACCGAAGGCTTCGTGGCCGAGGGCTGCGGCGAGAACCTGTTCATCGTGAAGGACGGGCGCCTGTACACGCCGCAGCTCACCACCGCGCTCGACGGCATCACCTGGCGCAGCGTGCAGCAGATCTGCGCGGACCTGGGCATTTGCGTGGAGAAGACGCGCCTCACGCGCGACGACGTCTACATCGCCGACGAGGCCTTCTTCACCGGCACCGCGGCGGAGGTCACGCCCATCCGCGAGCTCGACCGGCGCGTGATCGGCTCCGGCTCGCGCGGCCCCGTCACCGAGCGCATCCAGGCGGCGTTCTTCGACATCGTGAACGGCCGCAACCCGAAGTACCACCACTGGCTCACGAAGGTCGCCTGACGATGGCCGCGGACCCGGCCGGCGGCGCGCGGCCCACCGAGCTCGACCGCCGCGAGGTGGAGGTGGGCGCGGCCGACCTGCCGCTGCACTGCCCGCTGCCCTCGCAGAAGCTGTGGAACACCCACCCGCGCGTGTACCTGCCCATCGAGGCCACCGGCGAGGCGCGCTGCCCCTACTGCGGCACCGTCTACCGCCTCGCCGGCCCGGCGCCCCGGGGCCACTAGGCGGCCGCGGCCGGCGCGCCGCGGCGGCGAAGCCATGAGCGAGACCCTCGTCGTCGCCCCGTCCTGGATCGGCGACGCGGTCCTGTCGCAGCCGCTGCTCGCGCGCCTGGCGCTGCGCGACCCGGGCGGCGCCATCGACGTGCTGGCGCCCGCATGGGCCGGCGCGGTGTACGGGCGCATGCCGCAGGTGCGCCGCACGATTCCCTTCCCCTTCGGCCACGGCCAGCTCGGGCTCGCCGCGCGCCGGCGCTTCGCGAAGGCCCTGCCGCGCTACGACCGGGCGGTGGTGCTGCCCAACAGCCTGAAGTCGGCGCTGGTGCCCTGGTTCGCCGGGATCCCGGTGCGCACGGGCTGGCGCGGCGAGATGCGCTACGGCCTGCTGAACGACCTGCGCGTGCTCGACGAGGCGGCCCTGCCGCTCATCGCCGAGCGCTACGCCGCGCTCGCGCAGCCCGCGGGGGAGGCCTTCGATCGCCCGCTCGACCCGCCGCGCCTGGCGGCCGACCCGGCCCGCGCCGCGGCCACGGCCGCGAAGTTCGCCCTCGCGGGCGACGGGCCGGTGCTCGCGCTGGCGCCCGGGGCGGAGTACGGCCCCGCCAAGCGCTGGCCGGCGCGCCACTTCGCCGCGGTGGCGCGCGCGCACGCCGGGCGCGGCTTCCGGGTGTGGCTGTTCGGCTCCGCCAAGGATGCCGAGGTGACGGCGGCGGTGGCGCGCGAAGCCGGCGTGCCCGTCGCCGACCTCGCCGGGCGCACGGGCCTGGACGAGGCCATCGACCTGCTCTCCCTGGCCGCGCGCGTGGTCACCAACGACTCGGGCCTCATGCACGTGGCCGCCGCCCTGGACCGGCCGCTCGCGGCCGTGTTCGGCTCCTCGAGCCCGGGCTACACCCCGCCGCTCTCGCCGCGCGCGCGGGTGGTCACGCTCTCGCTCGCCTGCAGCCCCTGCTTCGCCCGCGAGTGCCCCCTGGGCCACACGGACTGCCTGCAGAAGCTCGACCCCGCGCAGGTCCTGGCGGCGCTCGACTAGAATGGGCCCCTTTCCCGATTCCCGGACGGACCGCGCCATGCGACTCCTCGCCCTCCCGCTGCTCCTCCTGGCCGCCTGCGCGGCCACTCCCCCGGCCGACGAGGGCTGGGAGAAGTCCCTCGCCGACTGGCACGCCCGCGCCGAGAAGAGCCTTCGCGCCGACAACGGCTGGCTCACGCTGGCGGGCCGCTTCGTGATGAAGCCGGGCGCCAACACCTTCGGGACGGGCGAGGCCAACGACATCGTCTTCCCCAAGGGCACGGGCCCGGCGCGCATGGGCACGCTCACCGTCGCGGGCGGCAAGGTGAAGCTCACGATGGCGCCCGGGCTCACGGTGCGCAAGGAGGGCATGGACCTCGACGAGCTCTTCCTCGGCACCGACCTGGAGCGGCGCGACTGGGTGACCATGGGGCGCCTCGCGATGCACGTCATCGCGCGCGACGGCAAGTTCATCCTGCGCCTCGCGGACAACGAGAGCGCGGTGCGCAAGGGCTTCATCTCGCGCGTGTGGTACGCGCCGGACCCCGCCTTCCGCGTGCAGGCGAGGTTCGTGCCCTACCCGCCGGGCCGCAAGCTCGCGATCGTGAACGTGATCGACGAGGTCTCCGAGGAACCGTGCCCGGGCTACGTCGAGTTCGAGCTGGACGGCAAGACGCAGCGGCTGGACGTCGTGGGCGAGGACGAGGGCCTCTTCTTCGTGATGCGCGACGCCACCGCGGGCGAGACCACCTACCGGCCCGGGCGCTTCCTCTACATCGCCAAGAAGCCCGAGCCCGGCAAGCCCTTCGAGCTGGACCTGAACCGCGCCTACAACCCGCCCTGCGCGTTCAGCGAGTTCACCACCTGCCCGCTGCCGCCGAAGCAGAACATCCTCAAGGTCCGCATCGACGCGGGCGAGAAGTACCCGCCCCGCCGCGCGGGCTGAGGGCGGGCGCCGTGGCCGCGGCGCGCCTCGCGGCCGCCGCCCTGCTCGCCGCCGCCGGCCTCGCCTCGGCCGCCGACCCGGCCTGGCCGCCCGCTCCCGCGACCCAGGCGCGCATCGACGCCCTTCGCCGCACGCTGGGCGACCCCGCCACCACGCCCGAAGCGCGCCAGGCCGCCCGCGAGGCGCTGGTTCGCCTGCTCATGAACCCGGCGGCGAAGGACTCGCCCCCGGTCGCGCCGATGGCGCCGCGCGCCAGCGCCGTCCCGCCGGCACCCGGGAAAGTGCCGGTGCCCGGCGCGGTGCCGCGGCCGCCCCTGTCGCCCGTGGCCGCGCCCGTGCCCGCGCCGCTTCCCGTCCCCGACGGCAAGGGTGGCACCGTCGTGCCGACGGGGCGCACGGCCGTGGACCCGAAGACGGGCGCCACGCTCGTGGAGACGGCCAACGGCTGGGTGGACCCGGCGACGGG
>JAKOWJ010000234.1 GCA_029781595.1 Pseudomonadota bacterium
GATGGTGCCCAGCAGCAGGCCGATGCATCCGCCCATGAGGCCGCGGATCGTGCTGCCCTCCGAGAGGCTGCCGATGAGCGTGAGGCCGAAGATGGCGAGCCAGAAGTACTCGACCGGGCCGAAGGCCAGGGCCACGCGCGCGAGCGGCGGGGCGAGCATGAGCAGGAAGAGCGCGCCCACCAGGCCGCCGATGACGGAGGCCAGGCACGCGAGCGTGATCGCGAGGTCGCCGTCGCCGCGCTTGGCCATGGGGTAGCCGTCGAAGGTCGTGGCGATGGCCGACGGCGTGCCCGGCGTGTTGAGCAGCACCGCCGAGTACGCGCCGCCGTAGATGGCGCCCGTGTAGATGGCGCCCAGGGAGATCAGCGCCGAGTCGGCCTTGACGCCGAAGGTGAAGGGCACCAGCACGGCCACGGCCATCGTCGCCGTGAGGCCGGGCAGCGCGCCGATGACGGTGCCGGCGACGACGCCCGCGATCGCGAGCAGCACGTTCACGGGCGTGAGCGCGTTCAGGAAGAATTCGATGCCGGGCATCGGGGGGATCTCCGCGGGAAAGCGGCCCGGCGGGTGGCCGGGCGGGAGCGGCGACCGCCCGCGCGGGGCGGGCGGCCGGCACGCGGGGAGGACCTAGCGCTTCTTGATGCCCATCTGGTGGGCGATGTCCTCGTACTGCTTCTGCATCTCGGACATGAACTTGGGCATGTCCGCCAGCGGCACGTCGACCATCGCGAAGCCCTTGTCCTCCATCGCCTTGATGAAGGCCGGGTCGTGGTTGATCTTGCCGATGAGGTCGCTGATCGCCTGCTGGATGGGCTTGGGCGTCGTGTTGGGCACGCCGATGCCGCGGTAGGCGCCGCTCACGAGGTTGATGCCGGCCTCCTTGAAGGTCGGGCAGTCCGGCAGGGCCGGGTGGCGCTTGTCCATCGCCACCGCGAGGCAGCGCACCTGCTTGCCGAGCTGCGTGCCCACCGTCGAGTAGCTGAAGGCGGCCGAGACGTGCTTGCCCAGCAGCGCCGTGTTGGACTCGCCCGTGCCCTTGGACGGGATGTAGGTGGTCTTCACGCCGGCGAGCTTGTCGAAGCGCTGCTGCGCCAGGTGGTTGGCGGAGTTGGTGCCCGAGCCGGTGAAGGTAATGGCGCCCGGCGTCTTCTTGGCGGCCGCGATGAGGTCGGCGAGCGTCTTGTAGGGGCTGTCGGCCGTGACGATGATCGCGTCGGGCGTGTAGTGGAACCAGTACACCACCGCGAGCTCATTCGTCTTGTAGCCCACGTCCTTCATCAGCGGCTGCAGCACGATGTGCGGCAGGTTGGTGCCGATGATGGTGTAGCCGTCGCCCGGGACCGAGTTGATCTGCGACCAGGCGGCCGCGCCGCCGGCGCCGGCCTTGTACTGGATGGCCACCGACTGGCCCGTGAACTTCTTGAAGTAGGGCTCCTGCAGGCGCGCCGAGATGTCGGATTCGCCCCCCGGCCCGAAGGGGATGATGTAGTTGATCGTCTTCTCGGGGTAGCCGGCCAGGGCGGTGCCGGCGAGGGCGGCGGCGCCGATGAGGGTGGCCGCGGCGAGCTTGCTGATGCGCTTCATGTGGGAGTCTCCTCGTTGTTGCCTGGTCTGGTGATTTGCCCGGGCCACGCTCGAGCCCCGGGGCGGGTGCGCGGTGTCTCGCGTCTGGGCCGCATTCTACCTCCGGGCGCGGCGGGGCGGCGCGCGCGGCCCGGCGAAGTCAGCTAGATGACTTGAATGACCGGGGCGCTTCAGGCCGCCGCGAGCGGCAGGGCCGTCGTCTCCTTCACCTGCTCCAGCGCGAAGCTCGACTTGAGGTCGATCACGCCCGGCTGCTTGAGGAGCGAATCCATCACGAAGCGCGAGAAGTGCGCGAGGTCCTCCACGTGCACGCGAAGCAGGTAGTCCATGTCGCCGGAGGTCGCGTGGCAGGCGGCGACCTCGGGCCACTCGCGGCAGGCGCGCGCGAAGGCGTCCGTGGGCATGCGCCCGCGCTTCTCGAGCTTCACGGTCACGAAGGCGAGCAGGCCCAGGCCCACGCGCGCCGGGTCCAGCAGCGCCGCGTAGCCGCGGATCACGCCCGCTTCCTCCAGGGACCGCACGCGGCGCAGGCACGCGCTGGGCGAGAGCGAGACTCGCTCGGCGAGCTCCAGGTTGGTGACGCGGCCGTCCTTCTGCAGCTCGTCGAGGATGCGCCGGTCGATGCGGGAGAGGGCGGGCTTGGCCATGGATTGCTCCTTCGTGGGGATTGGCGCAATTTTATTGCGTGAAGTGGCCGAATGGGCGGCGAATCGGAAATATCATTGCCGGGGGTGCGGCGTACAATGCCCCGTTTTCCGGGACCGATCCCGCCAGGAGCGCCGCCATGACCGATCTCGATCGCGACGCCAATCCCATGGGCACCGACGGCTTCGAGTTCGTCGAGTACACCGCCCCCGACCCCCGGCAGCTGGACGCCCTCTTCGAGCAGCTCGGCTTCGCGCGCGTGGCGCGCCACCGCTCGAAGGACGTGGTGCTCTACCGCCAGGGGCGCGTCAACTTCATCGTGAACCGCGAGCCGGACAGCTTCGCGCAGTCCTTCGCGCGCGTGCACGGGCCCTCGGCCTGCGCCTTCGCCATCCGCGTGAAGGACGCCGCGCACGCCTTCCGCCGCGCGGTGGAACTGGGCGCCAAGCCCCACCACGGCCCGGTGGGCCCGATGGAGCTCAACATCCCGGCGATCCAGGGCATCGGCGGCAGCCTCATCTACCTGGTGGACCGCTACGCCGGACGCGACGGGCCGGGGGGCGACATCTCGATCTACGACGTGGACTTCGTGCCGGAGCCGGGCGTGGCGCGCGAGCCCGCGGGCGCGGGCCTGCTGGAGATCGACCACCTCACGCACAACGTGTACGCGGGGCGCATGGACGTGTGGGCGGAGTTCTACGAGAAGCTCTTCGCGTTCCGCGAGATCCGCTACTTCGACATCCAGGGGAAGAAGACGGGCCTCACCTCGCGCGCGCTCGTGAGCCCCTGCGGCAAGATCCGCATCCCCATCAACGAACCGAGCGACCGCAAGAGCCAGATCCAGGAGTACCTGGACGCCTACCACGGCGAGGGCATCCAGCACATCGCGCTTTCCACCGCCGACATCTACGAGACGGTGGAGGCGATGCGCTCGCGCGGCGTACGATTCCTGGACACGCCGGACACCTACTACGAGCGGGTGGATGCGCGGGTGCCGGGGCACGGCGAGGATCTCGCGCGGCTGCAGCGCAACCGCATCCTCATCGACGGCGAGGGGCTGGACAAGGAGCGGCGCGAGGACAAGCTGCTGCAGATCTTCACGGAGACGGTGATCGGGCCGATCTTCTTCGAGATCATCCAGCGCAAGGGCAACGAGGGGTTCGGGGAGGGCAACTTCCGGGCGCTGTTCGAGTCGATCGAGGCGGACCAGATCGCTCGGGGGGTCGTGTAGGGCGAAAGGCGGAACACGGATGAACACGGATGACGGCGTGGTCCTGGAGCGGTGGGGAGTGAGGCGGGCATGGCGGGTGAACTGAGATATCTGGCGGGGTTCGGGGCGCACCACGAGACGGAGGCGGTGGCGGGCGCGCTGCCGCGCGGGCAGAACTCGCCGCAGGAAGTGCCCTTCGGGCTGTATGCGGAGCAGATTTCGGTGACGGCGTTCACGGCGCCGCGGGCGGTGAACCAGCGCTCGTGGCTGTATCGTCTGCGTCCGTCGGCGATGCACCCGGCGTTCCGGCGCGTGGAGCAGGCGCGGGTGCGGACGGCGCCGTGTCGCGAGGCGGATGCGGGGCCCAACCGGTTGCGATGGGCGCCGCTGGCGGTGCCGCGGGCGCCGACGGATTTCCTGGATGGGCTCGTCACGCTCGCCACCAGCGGGGATGCGCGGCTGCAGTGCGGGATGGGCGTGCACCTGTACGCGGCCAACCGCGGCATGGAGCGCGTGTTCGCGTGCCACGATGGCGAATTGCTGCTGGTGCCGCAGGAGGGCGCGCTCGCGCTCGAGACGGAGTTCGGACGCCTGGAGGTCTCGCCGGGCGAGATCGCGCTCGTGCCGCGGGGCGTGAAATTCCGCGTGGCGGTGGAGGGCGGCGTGCGCGGCTACGTGGCCGAGAACTACGGCGCGCCCTTCCGCCTGCCGGAGCTCGGGCCGCTGGGCGCCAACGCGCTCGCGAGCCCGCGCGACTTCCTCGCGCCGGTGGCGGCCTACGAGGATGTCGAGGCGCCCACGCGCGTGGTCGTGAAGTCGGGCGGCGCGCTGTGGGAGGCGGACTACCCGCACTCGCCGCTGGACGTGGTGGCCTGGCACGGCAACGCGTGCCCATGCAAGTACGACCTCGCGCGGTTCAACGCGGTGAACACGGTGGGCTTCGACCACCCGGACCCCTCGATCTTCACGGTGCTCACCTCGCCCTCGGAGACGCCCGGCACGGCCAACGCCGACTTCGTGATCTTCCCGCCACGCTGGCTCGTGGCCGAGCACACCTTCCGCCCGCCCTGGTTCCACCGCAACGCGATGAGCGAGTTCATGGGGTTGGTGCGCGGCGAGTACGACGCGAAGAAGGGTGGCTTCTTGCCCGGGGGCGCGAGCCTGCACAACGCCTGGGCGGCGCACGGGCCCGACCTCGCCTCGCACGCCGCGGCCGTGGCCGAGAAGCTCGAGCCCCGCTACCTGGAAGGCACGCTCGCGTTCATGCTCGAGGGGCGCTACCCCTTCGACCCCACCGAGCAGGCCATGAAGAGCGCCGCGCTGGACCGCGGCTACGACGAGGCCTGGCAGGGCTTTCCCAAGGCGGGGCCCCTGCCGGCCGCCAGCACGAAAGGACGCCGCAAGTGAAGCTCGCCTCCCTCAAGGGCCCCACGCGCGACGGCACGCTGGTCGTGGTGAACCGCGACCTCACGCGCGCCGTGGACGCCTCGGGCATCTCGCCCACGATGCAGCACGCGCTGGAGCACTGGCACGAGGTGCGCCCGAAGCTGCTGGACTGCGCCGAGAGCCTGGCCTGCGGGGCCGAGCGCCACGCGTTCGACTTCGCGCAGGCGCTGGAGGCCGGCCGCGTCGCCGCGCCCCTGCCGCGCGCGTACGAGTGGCTGGACGGCTCGGCCTTCCTCTCGCACGTCGAGCGCGTGCGCCGGGCCCGCAACGACCACGTGCCGGAGAGCTTCTTCCGCGAGCCGCTCATGTACCAGGGCGGCGCGGGCGACATGATGGGGCCGCGCGACCCGATCCTCGCGGTGTCGGAGGACTGGGGCATCGACCTGGAAGGCGAGATCGGCGCGCTCACGGGCGACGTGCGCATGGGCGCGAGCGCCGCGGAGGCCGCGGGGGCCATCCACCTCCTCACGCTGGTGAACGACGTGTCGTTCCGCCGCCTCATTCCCGCCGAGCTCGCCAAGGGTTTCGGGTTCGTCAACGGCAAGGGCGCCAACGCGCTCGCGCCCGTGGCCTGCACGCCCGACGAGCTGGGCAACGCCTGGGACAACGGCCGCATCCACCTGCGCCTGGTGTGCCACGTGAACGGGCGCTGGCTCGGCAACCCCAACGCCGGCATCGGCGCCACCTTCGACCTGCCGCAGCTCGTGGCGCACGCGGCGCGCACGCGGTTCCTGCGGGCCGGCGCGCTGGTGGGCACGGGAACCGTCTCCAACCCGGACGCGGAGAGCGGCTACGCGTGCCTGCTGGAGGCGAGGCTGGTCGAGCAGGTGGAGACGGGCGAGGCGAGGACGCCCTTCCTCGCGTTCGGCGACACCGTGCGCATCGAGATGTTCGACCGACACGGCGAGACGGTCTTCGGCGCCATCGAGCAGGTGGTGGCGCGCACGGGGCAGTAGGCACAAGGCCAGGGCCGTGACGGGCGAGAGCACCCACAACCCGCGCGGCGACTATTCGGGCATGCGCCCGGATTTCACGGTGGACCAAGCGTGGGAGAGGTACTCGCCGGAGGAGCACGCGTTGTGGCGGCGGCTCTATGCGCGGCAGGCGGCGCTCGTGCCGCTCTACGCGTGCAGTGAATACCTTGCCTCGCTCCGCGCGTTGGATTCCGCGCAGGCCATTCCCCGCTTCGACGAGGTGAATGCGCGCCTGGCGGCCGCCACGGGCTGGACGCTGGTGGCCGTGCCGGGGCTGCTCCCGGACCGCGCCTTCTTCGAGCACCTCGCGAACCGGCGCTTTCCCGTCACGGTGTGGCTTCGCAAGCCCGAGGAGTTCGACTACATCGTCGAGCCCGACGTCTTCCACGACTTCTTCGGGCACGTGCCGCTGCTCTTCGACCCGGTGTTCGCCGACTACCTGCAGGCCTACGGGCGCGGCGGGCTCAAGGCGGACGCGCTCGGGGCCATCGAGATGCTCGCTCGCCTGTACTGGTACACGGTGGAATTCGGGCTGATCGAGACGGGCGAGGGGATTCGCGCCTACGGGGCGGGCATCCTCTCCTCGGGCGGGGAGCTGCCGTACTGCGTGCAGAGCCCGGAGCCGAAGCGCATCGGCTTCGACCTGCTGCGCATCATGCGCACGCGCTACAAGATCGACACCTTCCAGGAGACGTACTTCGTGATCCGCGACTTCGCGGAGCTCTTCGAGGCGACGGCGCCGGATTTCTCACCGTACTACGCGCAGCTGCGGGGGGCGGAACTGGTGGGGCCGGGCGAAACGCTTTCCGGCGAGAGGCTGCACGGTCCCGGTCCCTGAGGTCGAATGCGGCGCCCCGGGCGGCGCTCGCGGCGCAGGGCGCTTCAGGGTGCAGGCTCCGCCGCCAGCAGCGCGCAGCGCCCCAGCGCGTCCAGGCTTCGTTCCAGGGCGGCCGCGAGCGAGGCCGCGTCGCCGCGACCCTCCGCGGCCTTCCGCAGGCCGGCCATCGCTTCCGCGTCGCCGCGAATGTCGCGCAGGAGGGCTGCGCGGTCGCGCGTGCCGTCGAGCAGGGCGACCAGCCGCAGGGCCAGGGCGTCGTCGAGCTTCACGACGTTGCCCAGCAGGCCGGTGACCGACGGACTTGCGCGCGACTGCAGCCGTGCCAGCGCACTCGCACGCGGCCGTGGCCCCGGCCGGCGCGCGAATGCGGGCTGGCGAACGTGCAGATCCGCGCAGCCGGCCGCATAGCACGCCAGGGCGAAGTCGCCGAGCATCGCGCGTCCGGCGGGGTCGGCGGGCCGGCCGCAGCGCGAGGCGGCCGTCGCGAGCAGCTCCTCGAGCGGCACGGCGCGCGGCCACTCCCGCGCGAGGATGTCGAGCGCCACCTTCACGAGCGGCCGGTCCGTGGACACCATGGCGCCGCCGTGGCCGCGGTAGTGGCGTTCGCCTTCCGAGAGCGGATCGGCATCCCCGCCCTCGGGCCGCACCTGAGAGGAAATCGACATCGACGACACCATCGCGCCGCGCACGTCGCTGCCCAGCGCCACCTCGGACCGGCAGAGCAGCGTCTGGCGGAAGCGCCGCTCCTTCACGAAGTCCAGGTATTGCTCGCGCGTGACGAGGTCGGAGGCGAATGCCGCCAGTCGCTCGCGCGCCGGCGCGGGCAGTCCCAGGTCCTGCATCTCGTGGAACTGCGCCTCGGCCAGGTACTGCAGTCCGTTCGCGTCGGCCTCTTCGCAGAAGTCGCGGAAGTAGCAGAGGTGGAAGACTTCGGAGAGGTCGTCGTGGAAGAGGCCGCCGTCGCTGCGCTGCGCGAGCCGCCGTGCCTCGAGCGCCAGTGCGCCGGGTGCGCCGCCCTCCCGGTCCACGGGGTGCGCCTCGGCGACGAACGCGAGGAACTCCCGGGCCGCGGCGCAGCGCAAGCGCGGGTCGTCGATGCCCTCGGCGTGCATGAGGAGCATCTCGCGCAGCATGTTCCGCAGGTGCCCGCCGGGGAGCACGTTGTAGCTCACGTAGGCGATGCCCTGTGGCGCGAGGTGGCGCCGGCAGGCTTCCAGGAGGGCGCGGCGCACCGCCTCGGGCACCCACGAGTACACGCCGTGGGCGATCACGTAGTCGAACTCGCCGATGTCGCCGGGCAGCCCGGCAAGGTCGCCGACGCGCAGCTCGAGGTTCGCCAGGCCCAGGTCGGCCGCGGCCGCACGGCCGCGCGACACCGCGCTCTCGGCGAGATCGACCCCCACCAGGCGCGCCCCCGGCCAGGCGCAGGCGAGGGGCAGCAGGTTCGCCCCGTCGCCGCAGCCCAGTTCCAGGACGCGGCACGAGGCAGGGTCGGCGGGCGACATCCCGAAGAGCGTGCCGAGGGCGGCGAGGCGGTCGGGATGCGTCTGCGGATAGGGCCATCCCGGGTAGGCGATCTCGTCGTAGGCCGTCGTTGCCGACATGCTTCGTCCTCGTGCGTGTGGGTCGGGGCTCTCCCGCCGGGGCGATGGTGCGCTGCCGCTTGACCGGGAGAAGGCGCCAGCATACGTTCTCAGTCCCGATTCACCTACCACGCCAAGAGAAGGGGAAGGAAGCGATGAAAAAGAGAGATTCCTCGAGTGCCCGCCGGGCCCTGCAGGTCGTGCTCGCGGCCGGTGTCGCCGTCGGCGCCACGCAGGCCGTCGCGGCCACCGACCTGTTCCTGTCGATATCCGGCTTGCCGGGCGAGTCGCAGGACAGCAAGCACAAGAACGACATCGACGTCCTGAGCTTTTCGCAGACCGTGGACAGCTCGAAGTGCGGGCAGCTCGTGATCAGCAAGAACGTCGATCGCGCGAGCCCGGGCCTGGCCGACGCGGCGGCGCGAAAGTCGTCGTTCGCCTCGGCCACGTTCACCGCGCGTTATGCGGGAAAGGATGCGCTGGAGTACTACACGCTGTCGCTGTCGAGCGTGACGGTCTCGAGCGTCGACCAGGCGTTCTCCGGCGGAGGCGCCGCGGCGGCCGAGCAGGTCGTGCTGTCGGCGCGCACCATGACGATCACCTACCGGCCGCAGAATGCGGACGGCTCCCTCGGCGCGCCGGTCGTGGCCGCCCTGGATTGCCGGAATTCCAGGAAGGACTAGCACGGCCCGCGCGCTCCCGGCGGTCACGGCAGGCAGGACGAGCAAGGGGCCGGTCGCGAGACCGGCCCCTGTTCGTTCCGGGGGCGCGGCCGCGCGCCGCGCCGCTTCACACCTAGCCGGGCGGCAACGATTGCAGGTAAGAGGCCACGGCCCGGATGTCGCCGGCCGTGAGGTCGTGCGCCACCGTCTTCATGACCGCCCCCTTCGGCCGCTCGTCCGTCTTCTGGAACACGGCCAGCTGCTTCTCGAGATAGTCCGCATGCTGCCCCGCCAGGCGCGGGAAGGTGTCGTGCCCCTGCGCATCGGCGCCGTGACACGTCGCGCACGCGGGAATGTTCGATCGCGGCACCCCGTGGGTGAAGATCTCCCTCCCCGCGGCCACCTGGGTAGCGGACGAAGACGAAGCCAGGGGATTCGCGACCGCCTTCTGTGAAGAGAAGTACTCCGCCAGCCCCTTGATCTGTCCATCCGTCAGGTGCCGGCTCAAGCCCCACATGTACTCGAACCCGGCCGGGTCGGATCGGTCATGCCCTCGGAACTCCGTGAGCTGCGCGGCCAGGTAGGCGCTCGTCTGCCCCGCCAGGCGCGGGAAGTTGGGCGAGACCGAGTTGCCGTCCAGGCCGTGGCAGTTCGAGCACACCTGCTGCGCGATCGTGCGCGGCGGCACCGCAGGGTCGTTCAGGTTGCGGGAGCGTTCGACGCCCGCGCAGCCGGCCGTGGCGACGGCGAGGGTGAGGACCAGCGAGATTCGCTTCATCGATGCGCTCCTAGAAGGCGCCCCAGACGTACAGGAACACCGTGTTGTTGTCCGAGGCGTTGCGGCCGAACCCGTCGTAGTTCGAGCTGGCGCCGTTGAACCGGTTGAAACGCGTGTACTCGATGCCGACTCGCGCGTACTGGTCCGGCATCCAGAACGCGCCGAGGGTCCAGCCCTTCGTGCCGGGGTTGCCGGAGAGGTTGCCCGTCACCGACTCGGAGCCGTCCATCGGCACGCCCGGGCTCGCGGGGTCGTAGGCGGCCGTCTGCAGCGCGCTGTTGGTGCTGCCGCGGATGTCGAAGTACTGCAGGTTGCCGCCGTACTTCGCGCGATAGACGTAGGAAGCCTTCGCCCGGAACATGCGCAGCGTGTCCGAAGCGTTGCTGAGCGGAATGCCCAGCGTGCCGTTCGGGTCCAGCGCGTTGGGCTGGTTCGCCACCGAGTCGGCGTAGTTCACGCGCTCGTGGATGTAGGTCGCGGTGGCGGTGAACGCGTGCGGGTCGAGCAGGTACTGGTACTGCGCGTCGATGCCGTTGTCGCGGTAGTTGTTGGTCGGCCCCGTGGGATCGGCCGGGTCCGGGAAGAGCTTCGCGTCCATGCCGAACACGCCCACCATCGCGCTGTGCGGCCCCCAGTCGTGCGAGAGCGCCAGGCGCCAGTAGGGGTTGTCGCCCTTGAGGATCTGCTGGCTGTCCTGCGCGACGCTGAAGCCCTGGCTCATGAACGAGAAGACGCCGTCGGCCGTGCGGTACGCCGACAGCTCCGCGTACAGCAGGTGGTTCCAGAACGCGTAGGCGCCCAGCCCCGCTGCGTTCTGCGCGAGGCCGCCCGCGAGCAGTGGCGTGATCTCCGGCCCGCTGCTCCCGGGCACGACGTTGTAACCCCAGGCCGGCGCCGTGTTCCACACGTCCTGCACCGTGGGGTTGTTGTTGAGCGTGGCGCCGACGATGAGGTCGCTCCCCGGCCGGATGAAGCGGTCGGCGTAGCGGATGTCGACGTTGTCGGAGGTGGTGTGCCCCGCCCAGCTCGAGTCGGCCGGCTTCTGCGAGTCGTAGTTGGCGAACGTCGTCTGGATGAACGCGCCGAGGTTGTCGGTGACCTTGCCGGCCAGGAACACGCTCGCGGTCTGGAAGATGGCGTTGCCGTCCTTCGGGAAGGTCGCCGCGGAGTCGAACGCCGGATCCGTGGAGCCCGTGTTGCGCGTCTTGTTGTAGCTCGCCACCGCCATCGTCGCGAGCGGCACCGCGCGCTCGCCGATGGTGTAGCCCGTCAGCTTGAAGAGCCGGCCGTAGGGCGTGAGGTCGGGATACTGGCCGCCCGCGTGGCAGGCCACGCAGTTCTGTCCCGTCTGCCGGTTGAAGGCGGGGACGGCGTTGGCGCCGGTGCTCGCCATCAGCAGGGCGGCCAGGAACGCGAGCCAAGAGAGGGCGGCCGGCCGGTGCTGGCCGGAAAGAACGCGCAGGGCGGAAGGCATTTCGATCTCCTGGTCCCGGCATGCGGTTGCGGAACCGAAGGTCACACCGTGCGCGGGGTTTCTTAGGCGAGACTTAATGTCGACCGCGTTGCGTCATCTTTCGCGTGGCGGGGAACCCGCCGGTCGACGCGGTGATCCCAACGGCACGGCAGGCGCGATCGCGCGCCCCGGTACCAAGGAGATTGCGATGGCCATGCGACTGGATGAAGAGGACGGTGGACGATTTCTCGCCGTGCACGTGAGCGGCAAGCTGGCGAAGGAGGACTACGCGCGATTCGTGCCGGCGTTCGAGCAGTTCGCCAAGGAGCACGGCAAGGTGCGCGTGCTCTTCGACATGGACGACTTCCACGGCTGGGAAGCCGGCGCGATGTGGGAGGACGCGAAGTTCGGCGCGAAGCACGCCTCGGACATCGAGCGCCTGGCGATGATCGGCGAGAAGCAGTGGCAGCACGGCATGGCCACCTTCTTCAAGCCGTTCACCAAGGCCGCGGTGCGCTACTTCGACCGGGCCCAGGCCGTCGAAGCGCGTCGCTGGGTGGCGGGGACCTAGCGCCGGCGGCCGTCGCTGCCGAACACGCGGTCCCAGAACGCGCTGGTCACGCCGTAGTGGCCGGGTGGCAGCGCCCGGCTGTGGTGCAGGGCGTGCCAGCGCTTTCGCCGCCGCACCCACGCGTAGCGGTTGCCCCAGTGGTGCGTGGCATGGTGCGTCACCGTGTACGCGAAGTAGCCCGCCAGCACGCCCAGGGTGAGTGCGCACGCCGGCCACAGGCCGCCCAGCTCGAGCGCCGGCAGGAAGACCAGCGCCGCGATCAGGCTCGCGCTGAACACGGTGGGCGTGCAGATGAGCGCGCGGGGGCGGCGGTGGTGCTCGGCATGCCAGGCGCTGAAGGGCTTCACGCCGTGCAGCACGAACCGGTGCAGCAGGTACTCGACGAGGGTCCACGCCGCGAGGCCGGCGAGCGCGAGGGCCGCGAGTTCCAGCCGCTCGCTGCGCGGGCCGTCCCGCAGCAGGAATGCGGCCAGGCCCGCGGAGGCGATGCCGTAGAGCACGAAGTCGGCACGGTACGCGGCCCTGCCGTGTTCCAGCGTGAACGCTTGCATGGATTCCCCGCCTCGCCGGGGCGATGACGATGCGGATGAGACTCGCGCCAGGGACGATGGTTCCGGCCGGGTCGGCGGCGGTGCCTTACACTGTGCCTGCCGCGAGGTGCAGGTCTCACGCCTCGCCCATGTCCATCGCGCAGGATCATCCCATGACCGACTCCCTCCTCCTGGCCGCCGCCCGCGTGCTCACCTTCGAGGGCGCGCGCGCTCTCACGAACGCGAGCGGCTTCTTCTTCGAGCGGGAGGGGCGGCTCTACCTGGTCACGAGCCGGCACGTGGTGTACGACGAGCCGGGCGCGCACTTCCCGGACCGCCTCGAGATCGAGCTGCACGACGATGCGGGCAACCTCGCGAGCTCCACGGGGTTTTCCATCCCCCTGTACCGCGACGGCAAGGGGGTGTGGCGCCAGGGCATCGACGCGGCCGGCGAGGTAGACGTGGCGGTGATCGCCATCGAGCGCGCGGCGTTTCCGGCCACCGCCGTCTACCGGGCCTTCACGCCCGCGCACCTCTACGGGCCGGGCGAGGCCATCGAGATCGGCGCTTCCCTCCTGGTGGTGGGCTTTCCGCTCGGCTTCCACGACGCGCTGCACCACATGCCCGTGGTGCGGCACGCGGTGCTCGCCTCCGCGTTCGGCCTGCGCTTCCAGGGCGAGGGTTGCTTCCTCACGGACGCGCGCACGCACCGCGGCACGAGCGGGGCGCCCGTGGTGATGCGCAGCCGCGCGCCGCGGCCGGACGACGACCTGCCGTGGCAGCTGCTGGGCGTGCACTCGGCCAGCGTGGACATGGCCACGCGCGAGCTGGGGCAGGACGAATCCCTCGGCCTCAACCTCGCCTGGTACGCCGACATCCTGCTGGCGCTCACCGGGCCGGATTGAGGCGGGGCGGCGCGAGGCCGCCCCTGTCGTGGCTCAGCCGACGCGAACCTCGATGCGGCGCGGCTGCGCGTGCTCGGCCTTGGGGATGCGCAGCCGGAGCACCCCGTGCGTGAGCTCGGCGCTCACCTTGGCGGCATCCAGCTCCTTGGAGAGCGTGAACACGCGCCGGTAGCGCGGCAGGCCCACCTCGGCGTGCGTGGCCTCCATGCCGTCGGCCGTGGGCAGCGCGATCTCGCCCTCGATGGTGAGGGTGTCGGCCTCCACGTGCAGGTTCAGGCGGTCCTTCGGGACGCCGGGCAGGTCCGCGAGCAGCGTGATGCCGTTCGCGTCCTCGATCACGTCCACCGGGGGCAGCAGCGCGGGCTCGGTCGTCGCGCGGGACGCCTGCCGGGCGAGGGTGGTGTCGTTCATGGTCGGGTTCCTCCTTACTGGATCGTGATGCGGCGCGGCTGCGCGGCCTCGCGGCGCGCGACGCTGATGTGCAGCACGCCGTCGGTGTAGCGGGCCTGGACCGCGTTGGGGTCGATGTCGTCCGGCAGCGTCACCACGCGGCGGAAGCGGCCGGCGAAGCGCTCGTCGATGTGCCGCGAGGCCTTCTCGGGCACGCTGTCGGCCTTGCGCTCGCCGGAGACGGTGAGCACGCCCTTCTCGATCTGCACGTCCAGGCTGGCCGGGTCGACGCCCGGGGCGAACGCGTACAGCTCGATGGAGCGGGGCGTCGAGCCCACGTTGATGGCCGGGTAGCCGCCGCGGGAAAGGCCGCGGATGCTGGGCGAGATGTCGAAGGACTGCAGCATCTCGCGCTGCAGCCGGTCGAGTTCCGCGAACACGTCGCGGGAGAACAGGGGGCGGTATGCCATGGTCGGTCTCTCCTTCGGTTTCGGGCGCCCGCCGGGGCGCTCACGCCCTGCCATCTAGGGGCCGCCCGGGCGATTTCAATCCCCTTGAACCGCGGCGGGAAAGCACCATGTAGGAGGGGCGAGGCCGCGCCGCCGCCCCCGCGGCGAGGGGCTGGCCCGCGAAAGGCGAGCCATGCAATTCAAGGACTACTACGAGATCCTCGGCGTGGCGCGGGACGCCTCGGCCGACGAGATCAAGAAGGCCTTCCGCAAGCTCGCGCGCCGCTACCACCCCGACGTCTCGCGCGAGCGCGACGCCGAGGCGCGCATGAAGGAGGTGAACGAGGCCAACGCCGTGCTCTCGGATCCCGAGAAGCGCGCGGCCTACGACCAGCTCGGCCGCGGCCACCGCCCGGGCGAGGAGTTCCGCCCGCCGCCGGGCTGGGACGCGGGCTTCGAGTTCTCCGGCGCCGGCGACGGGCCGGGCGAGGCGGCCGACTTCTCCGACTTCTTCTCCGAGCTCTTCGGGCGCATGGGCGGCGCGCACGCCCGCCGCCGCGCGGGCCCGGCCGGCCGCGGCGAGGACCACCACGCCAAGGTGCTGCTGGACGTGGAGGACGCCTTCGGCGGCGCCACGCGGCGCCTTTCCCTGCGCGTGCCCGTGCTCGACCGCCAGGGCCGGCTCGCGTTCGAGGAGCGCTCCCTGCAGGTGAAGATCCCCCGGGGCGTGCACGCCGGGCAGGTGATCCGCCTGGCGGGCCAGGGCGGCCCCGGCGCCGGCGGGCCCGCGGGCGACCTGATGCTGGAGGTCGGGTTCAATCCCCACCCGCGCTACCGCACCGACGGCCGGGACCTCCTCGCCACCGTGCCGGTGTCGCCGTGGGAAGCCGCGCTGGGCGCGGTGGTGCCCGTCCAGCTTCCCGGGGGCGAGGTGCGCGTTCGCGTGCCGGCCGGCGCCCAGGGCGGCGGGCAGCTGCGCCTTCGCGGCAAGGGCATCCCGGGCGATCCGCCGGGCGATGCCCTGCTGGAGGTGCGCATCGTCGTGCCGCCGGCGGATACGCCCGCCGCCCGGCAGGCGTGGGAAACGCTGGCGCGGTCGATCGACTTCGACCCGCGCGGTGCCGCGAGGTGACGAGCCATGCGCGAGAACGACATCTTCGAAGGCCAGCTCCTGGAGGAGGCCTGGCTCACCCTCGAGCAGCTGGCGGCGGCCTGCCCCGCGGAGCCCGAGTGGCTGCGCCGGCATCTCGACGAGGGATTGATTCCGCAGGCGCGCAGCGTGCAGGGCCTGTGGCGCGTGTCCGGCGCGGGGTTGCTTCGCGCGCGGCGCATGCGCCGCGTCGAGCGCGACTTCGACGCCGTGCCGGAGATGGCGGCACTGGTGGCGGACCTGCTGGAGGAAATGGATTCGCTGCGCGCCCGGCTGCGGCGCGCCGGGCTGGACTGAGGGGCCGGTCCCCCTCAGTCCATCTTCACCCACTGCGCCGTGAGGAAGTTGTCGGCGCGGTGCACCACGTGCACGCCCTTCCTCACCGCCCAGGGGATCACCTGGCGGTGCAGCGGGATGGTGAAGACCTGCTCGCGGGTGCGCAGGATCGCCTGGCGCATGAGATCGGAGCGCCTGGCCGGGTCCATCTCCACGGCGCTCGCGTCGATCAGGCGGTCGAGCTCGGCGTCGTGGATGCGGCCGGAATTGAAGTCGCCGTGGCCCTTGCCGTCGTAGGAGTGCAGGATGGGCCCCAGGAGCAGGCCCGGGTCCGTCGGCGCGCCGCCCCAGCCGTAGAGGTGGATGTCGAAGTCCTGCCGGTCCACCTTCTGGAAGAACTGCGCGCGCGGCTGCAGCGCGAGCGTGGCGCGCACGCCCACCTTGGCCCACATCGCCGCCACGGCCGTGCAGATGCGCTCGTCGTTCACGTAGCGGTTGTTGGGGCAAAGCAGGTGCACCGCGAAGCCCTTGGGGTAGCCCGCCTCCGCGAGGAGCTTGCGGGCGCGCTCGGGGTCGTAGGGCACGAGGCGCGGCTCGGCGGCCTCCGGGCTCGAGACGCGCGCCGGCACCATGGAGCCGGTGGGCAGGGCCTGCCCGCGCATCACCTGGCGGCGGATCGCCTCCTCGTCGATGGCCGCGTAGAGCGCCTTGCGCACGCGAAGGTCCTTGAGCGGATTCGGCCCGCCCTTCCCGTCGCCGTAGGGCAGCTTGTCGTGTCCCTGGTCCATGACGAGGAAGATCACGCGGTTCTCGGGGCCCTCGACGATGTCCACCGCCGGGTTCGACTTCAGGCGCGCCACGTCCTGCAGCGGGGGATCGAGCACGAAGTCGATCTCGCCGGAGACGAGCGCGGCCATGCGCGTCGCGTCCGACTTGATGGGGCGGTAGACCACCTTGTCCACGTTGCCCCGGAAACGCCCGTCGGCGATGCCCCACCACGCGGGGTTCTTCGCGAGCGTGGTCTTCACCTCCGGCTCCCACGACACGAACCGGTACGGGCCGGTGCCGTTGGCGTGCCGCGAGGCGAAGGTGTCCTCGGCGTTCTTGTAGTCCTGCGGCTCCTGCGCCCCGTGCGCCAGGGCCCAGGCCTTGCTCATGATCATGATCGTGTTCACGTACTCGAGCAGGATCGGCGCGGGGCCCGGCGTGTCGATCTCCACCGTGAGGTCGTCCACGCGCCGGGGCTTGCCGATGGCCACGGCGAACACCTTGTAGTTGGAGCTGGGCCGCTGCGCGCGCTCGATGGAGAAGACCACGTCATCGGCGGTGAAGGGCGTGCCGTCGTGGAACTTCACGCCCTTCCTCAGGTGGAAGCGCCAGCGGGTGTCGCTCACCTTCTCCCACGAGGTGGCGAGCGAGGGCACCAGGCGCAGGTTGCGGTCGCGCGAGGTGAGCCGCTCGTACACGTGGTAGAGCAGCATCGTGTTCACCCCCTCGTTCTGCGCGTGGGGGTCGGCGGTGAGGAAGTCGCCCTGCGAGGAGAAGCGCAGCGTCTCCGCGGCCGCCGGGGCGGCCGCGAGGACGAGGGCGGCGGCCAGCGCCGCCAGGGCTCGGCGCACGGCCCTACTTGATCTTCACCCAGGTGGCCTGCAGCCAGTTGTCGGCGCGGTGGATCACCTCGACGTTGGCGCGCGAGGCCCAGGGGATCACCTGCAGGTGCAGCGGGATGTGCAGCACGTGGTCGTGGTGGAACTGCATCGCCTTGTTGATCGTCTCCTGGCGGTGCTTGGGATCGGTGTCGCCCTTGGCGCTGTCGATGAGCGCGTCAAACTCGGGGTACTTGTAGTTGCCCCAGTTGTAGTCGCCGTCGCCCTTGTCGTTGCGGCTGTGCAGCACGGGCTGCAGCGTGAAGATCGCGTCCGTGGTCGCCCCGCCCCAGCCCAGCATGTAGAAGCTCACCTCCATGCGCTGGGCTTTCGGGAAGTACTGGGCGCGCGGGATGGCGTTCACCTTCACCTTCACGCCGATCTTGGAGAGCATCCCGGCCACCGCCACGCAGATCTTCTCGTCGTTGATGTAGCGGTTGTTGGGGCAGTCCATGCCCAGCTCGAAGCCGTTGGGGTAGCCCGCCTCCGTGAGCAGCTTCTTGGCCGCCTTCACGTCGTAGGGCCAGCGCTTGTCCATCTCCTTCGGGATGCCCGCGCGCACCGGGTTGGGCAGGTTGATCGCGGTGGGCACCGAAAGGCCCCGCATCACCGCCTTGTTGATGGCGTTCACGTCGATGGCCTGGTAGAAGGCCTTCCTCACGCGCAGGTCCTTGAACGGGTTCTTGCCCTTCACGTTCGAGTAGAGCAGCTCGTCGCGCGCCTGGTCCATGCCCAGGAAGATGATGCGGTTCTCGCGGCCCTCGTACACCTTCACGTTCTTGTCGCGCTTGAGCTTCTCGATGTCCTGCACGGGCGGGTCGAGGATGAAGTCGAGGTCCCCGGACAGGAGCGCGGCCATGCGCGTGCCCTCGCTCTTGACGGGCGTGTAGACGATCTCGTCCACATTGCCGTCGAAGTAGCCCGGCTCCTTCAGGCCCCACCAGTTGGGGTTCTTCTTGAACACGCTCTTCACGTCGGGCTCGCGCGAGACCAGCGTGTAGGGGCCCGTGCCCATGGCGTTGCGGGCCGTGTAGGCCTCCTTCTCGTTGGTGAAGTCCTGCGTCTTCACCGCGTTGTGCTTCTCGCACCAGTTCTTGCTCATCATGAAGAGGCTGTTGGCCAGCATCTCCAGCATCACCGGGTTGGGCACCGGCGTGGTGAGCTCGACCGTGTGGTCGTCGATCTTGCGGGGCGTGCCCACGGCGTTGCCGTAGACGCGGAAGTTGGACGTGGGCCCCTGCAGGCGGTGGATCGAGAAGACCACGTCGTCGGCCGTGAAGTCCGAGCCGTCGTGGAACTTCACGCCCTTCCTCAGGTTGAACACCCAGGTGGTGGGCCCGGTCTGCTTCCAGCTCGTGGCGAGTCCCGGCAGGATCTCGAGCTTCTTGCCGCGCACCACCAGGCTCTCGTAGACGTGGCCGTTGATCGAGTTGGTGAGCAGCTCGTTCTGCGCCATCGGGTCGGCCGTGAGGTAGTCGCCCTGGCTGGACCAGCGCAGCGTCTTGGCGCCGGCGAGCGGCGAGGAAACGGCGATCGCGAGGGCGAGCGCCGCGGCGGTGGCGTGGAGGCTTCGCATTGTCGTAACTCCCCGTGTGAAGAGCGTGCCATCATACGCCAACCGTGGACCCCGACTTTCCCTCCGCCCGCGGCGCGCCCATCGCGAAGGTGGACGCGCTGTCCTTCGAGTACCCCGGCTCGCGCGCGCTCGACGCGGTGAGCTTCGAGATCGCCCGCGGCAGCGTGACGGCGCTCGTGGGCCCCAACGGCGCCGGCAAGACCACGCTGCTGCGCTGCCTCGCGGGCCTGGCGGTGCCGCTCGCGGGCGCCATCTCCGTGGCGGGCGTGGACGTGCTCGAGGAGCCGCGCGAGGCCCACCGGCGCCTGGGCTACCTCTCCGACTTCTACGGGCTCTACGACGCGCTCACCGTGCGCCAGTGCCTCGCCTGGGCGGCGCAGGCGCAGGGCGTGCCGGCCTCGTCGGTGCAGGCGGCGGTCGAGCGCACCGCGGGTCGCCTGGGCCTGGCCGACCGCCTGCCACAGCCCGCGGGCGCGCTCTCGCGCGGCCTGCGCCAGCGCCTGGCCATCGGCCAGGCCATCATCCACGGCCCGGAGCTGCTGCTGCTGGACGAGCCGGCCGCGGGCCTGGACCCGGAGGCGCGCCACGCCCTCGCGGGCCTCTTCCGAACGCTGCGCGGCGAGGGGATGTCGCTGCTGGTCTCCTCGCACATCCTCGCCGAGCTGGACGAGTACTCCACGCACATGCTGGTGATCCGCGACGGCCGGCTCGTGGAGCACCGCGCGCTGGAGCGCGAGGCGCCCGGCGAGGCCGCGGCGCGGCGCCTGCGCCTGCGGCTCGCGGCGCCCGACGCCTCGCTCGCCGCAAGGCTGGCCGGCCGCGAGGGCGTGAGCGTGCTCGAGGCGGGCGAGGATGCCGCGCTCGTCGCCTTCGCCGGAAGCGAGCGGGCGCAGGCCGCGCTCCTTTCCGCGCTGGTGGGCGAGGGCCTGGCCGTCGCGAGCTTCGCCGAGGCGCGCGAAAACCTGCACGAGTCGTACTTGCGCACCGTGGGTCATGCCGGGGAGGGCGGGCCGTGAATCCCGAGCTGCGCCGCAACCTCTGGCTCGAGCTCGGCTGGCACCGGCGCATCGCCGCGCCGGCGGTGCTGCTGCTGGTGTTCGGGCTGGTGGGCGCCAACGCCGATCCCGGCGAGGACTGGCGCGCCGCAGTGCACCCCGTCGCCCTGGTGATCGCCATCGCTTCGCTTTTCCTGTGGGGCACGCGCGAGGCGGCCGCCGCCGTGGTCGACGAGGTGCGCAGCCGCACCTGGGACCTGCAGCGCCTCTCGGCGCTCGGGCCCTGGGACATGACCTGGGGCAAGCTCGTGGGCGCCACCGTCTTTCCCTGGTACGTGGGCGGGCTCTGCCTCGCCGTGGTGGCCTTCACCGCGCCGGCCGTGCACTGGGGCTCGCGAAGCGGCTGGATGATCCTCGCCATCGTCGCGGGCGCCGTGGCCCTTCACGGCGCGGGCCTCGCCTCGAGCCTGCTCGCCGCGCGCCGGCACGAGGCCGCGGCCGGCCGGCCCGGCGCCATGGGCATGGTCGTCCTGCTCCTCTTCGCGCTGTGGTCGGTGTCGGTGCCGGGCGAGAAGGGCCTGCACGTTCCCGTCGAGTGGTACGGCCGCCTCTTCGACCGCATGGGCTTCGTCGCCTCCACGGCGCTCGCCTTCGCGGCGTGGGGCGCCCTGGGCGCCTACCGCGCCATGTGCCGCGAGCTGCAGGTGCGCACGCTGCCCTGGGCCTGGCCCGCCTTCGGCATCTTCGTCGCGGCGTGGGCCGCGGGGTTCGCGCACGGCCAGACGCTGGGGCCGGGCCGCGCCTTCGTGGCCGGGGGCCTGCTCGCCACGCTGGGCCTTACCTACGTGGCGCTGTTCGGCGACGCCACCACCTTCTCCTCGGTGCGCCTGGTGTTCACGCGCGCCGCGGCGGGGCAGTGGCGCCGGGCGCTGGAGGAGTTGCCGCTGTGGCCCTCGACGCTCCTGGCGGCCGCGGTCTTCGCGGCGGCCGCCCCCTTCGCGTTCGCCGACGTGTCCTTCGCCATCGAGGGCCTGCGCTGGCCCTACGTCGAGCGCGTGGCGGCGCACGCCCCGCTCGCCCTCGTGCTCATGGCCGCGCGCGACTGCGCCATCCTCTGCTTCTTCGCGTTCTCGGCCCGGCCGCGGCGCGTGGAGGCCGCCACGGTCCTGTACCTGGTGCTGCTCGACTGGGTGATCCCGGGCCTGCTGGGCGCGGTGGGCCTTTCCGCGCTGGCCGGGTGGGTGCTGCCCTTCGACACGCTGGACGGGCCGCGCGCGGCCATCGTGATGGCGGTGCAGGCGGGCCTGGCGGCCTGGCTCGCGGCCTGGCGCTTCCGGCGCGGCGTGCATCCCCGCCCCTGACCGGCCGCCCTCCCCGGGGCGCACCCTCCGCGGCGCTATAATTTTCGGCTTCTGCCGAGGAGAGCCGCCATGAACGCCGTCGTCGACCGCAAGCCCGCCCCGCCCGTCCTGAAGGACGCCGCCCTGTTCCGTGACCGCTGCTATGTGGACGGCGCCTGGGTGGAGGCCGACTCCGGCCGGCGCTTCGACGTGGACAATCCCGCTGACGGCTCCATCGTCGGGAGCGTGCCCGACATGGGCGCGGCCGAGACGCGCCGCGCCATCGAGGCCGCCTCGCGCGCGCTGCCGGCGTGGCGAGCGCTCGCCGCGAAGGAGCGCTCGCGCATCGTGCGCCGCTGGTACGAGCTCATCGTCGCTCACGCCGAGGACCTCGCGCTCATCCTCACCACGGAGCAGGGCAAGCCCCTGGCGGAGGCCAAGGGCGAGATCGCCTACGGCGCCACCTTCGTCGAGTGGTTCGCCGAGGAGGCCAAGCGCGTCTACGGCGACACGATCCCGGCGCCCACGACGGACCGCCGCCTGCTGGTGCTCAAGCAGCCGATCGGCGTGTGCGCCGCCATCACGCCCTGGAACTTCCCCAACGCGATGATCACCCGCAAGATGGCGCCCGGCCTCGCGGTGGGCTGCACCTTCGTGCTCAAGCCCGCGGAGCAGACGCCCTTCTCGGCGCTGGCCCTGGCGGAACTCGCCGAGCGCGCGGGCTTCCCGAAGGGCGTGATCAACATCGTCACGGGTGACGCGCCCGCCATCGGCCAGGAGCTGTGCGCGAGCCCCGTGGTGCGCAAGGTCACCTTCACCGGCTCCACCGAGGTGGGGCGCATCCTCATGCGCCAGAGCGCGGACACGGTGAAGAAGATGTCGCTGGAGCTGGGCGGCAACGCGCCCTTCATCGTCTTCGACGACGCGGACCTGGAAGCGGCCGCCGACGGCGCGATGGCCTCCAAGTACCGCAACGCCGGCCAGACCTGCGTGTGCGCCAACCGCATCTACGTGCAGGAGGGCGTCTACGACGCCTTCGCCGCCAAGCTCGCCGAGCGCCTGAAGGGCCTGAAGGTGGGCAAGGGCACCGAGGCGGGCGTCACCATCGGCCCGCTCATCGACGCGCAGGGCCTCGCCAAGGTCGAGGAGCACGTGGCCGACGCCGTGGCCAAGGGTGCGAAGGTGGTCGCGGGCGGGCGGCGCTCGACGCTGGGCGGGCGCTTCTACGAGCCCACGCTCCTCACGGGCGTGACGCCCGAGATGAAGGTCTCGCGCGAGGAGACCTTCGGTCCGGTGGCGCCGCTCTTCCGCTTCAAGGACGAGGCGGAGGTGCTCGCGCTGGCCAACGCCACGGAGTTCGGCCTGGCGGCCTACTTCTTCTCGCGCGACGTGGGGCGCATCTTCCGCGTGGCCGAGGGCATCGAGACCGGGATGGTGGGCGTGAACACCGGCATCATCTCCAACGAGGTGGCGCCCTTCGGCGGCGTGAAGCAGTCGGGCCTGGGGCGCGAGGGGTCGAAATACGGGATCGAGGATTTCCTCGAGATCAAGTACGTGTGCCTTGGGGGGATTCAGTAGCGGTGGGGAGTGAGGCGGGCCAAAAGCGCAGGACACGGATGAACACGGATGAACACGGATGAGGGCGACATGGGTTTCTTGACGACTCCCTGTGAGGCCGCTCGTTCAAGTTCATCGGGCGCTTGAACTCGCGAACCATTCGATACTTTCGAAGCGCATGCGATGCCGTCGAATCGATCCACCTTCCTTCCGATAACAAGTCACAGTCCACGCCAGGAATCGCCATGACAACAATCCA
>JAKOWJ010000236.1 GCA_029781595.1 Pseudomonadota bacterium
GGCTGCCGGACGCGATGGGCGACGAGCTCGCCGCGGCCTCCATCTTCCAGGGCTGCACCGCGCACTACCTCGTCGAGGACACGGCGAGGCTGCGCGAGGGCAGCACGTGCCTGGTGCCCGCGGGCGCGGGCGCCATCGGCCAGATCGTCATCCAGATGGCGCGCAGCCGCGGCGCGCGCGTCTTCGCCACGGCCAGCACGCCGGAGAAGCGGGCGGTCGCGACGGCCCGCGGCGCCGAGCTGGCGCTGCCCTACGACGAGGGCCGCTTCGCCGACGCCGTGCGCGAGGCCACGGGCGGGCGCGGCGTGGACGTGGTGTTCGATTCGCTCGGCCTTGCGACGCTGCGCGGCAGCCTTCGCGCCACGCGCACGCGGGGCCTGGTCATCAACTACGGCAGCGTCTCGGGCTCCGTGAAGGACCTCGACCCCATCGAGCTGGGCGAGGCCGGATCGCTCTTCCTCACGCGGCCGCGCCTGGCCGACCACCTGGCGGACGCGGCCACGGTGCAGCGCCGGGCCGACGCGGTGTTCGGCTCGCTCCTGGACGGCTCGCTCTCGATCGCGCTGGGCGAGCCGTACACGCTCGACACCGTGCACCTGGGCCACGAGCGCCTGGAGAGACGCACGCAGGTCGGCAAGTCGGTGGTGCGGATCGGCCCCGCCGCGCTTCCGGGGTAGCCCCGCACCGGGCTCGCTAGCAATCCGCCGGCGCCGGCCGCTGCTCGCAGCGCGAGGGCGGCTCGAAGTAGTAGGACTTGCCGTCGCCCGCGAAGGAGAACTGCTTGCCGTCGCGCACGGTGGTCTGCCCCGTCACCGGCGAGAGGATCAGCGTCTCCTTGTAGAGCTGCTGGAACTGGAAGCGGTAGCGGGCCGGCTCGAGCGCCACCGGCTCCGGCGCGCCGCGCGCGTTGCCCGCCTTGTCGCGCAGCACTTTCACGGCCTTCGCCGGGGAGAGCTGGAGGGTGCCGCCCTCGATGCGGTAGCGCCCGGACTCCTCGATGAACCAGTAGTCGAGGTGGTGGTACTGCGACCACCATTCCTTCATGAAGCGGTAGGTGCCGTCGGCGCCGAAACGGTAGCGGTAGCGCAGGTAGCCGTCGCTTTGCCAGGTGCTGGCCACCGAGCGGTACCACTCGTGGGCGGTGAGCGCGCCGGGCGCGGCGCCAGCGCCGGCGGCGGGCCTGGCCGGGGCCGAGGGCGAGGCGGCCGGTCTCGCGAGGCGGATTCCCGCGAGAAACCGGTCGATGTCCGGGCGGTAGAGGTCGTCGTTGTACTTCACCAGCACCGACAGCTTCACGCCGTAGCCGGTGAACACGCTCATCAGGGCACCGTAGTTGCGCTGCTCCGGCGTCCACACCTTGGCGGCGCCCATCGTCATCTTCCAGCCGCCGGGCCAGTCGACGGTCTGCGTGCGAAGCTCCGTGGTCTGGCGGGAGTCGCGCGTCACGATGGCCTGCCACTCGTCCTGGAAATCGCGCGCGGGATCGCCCGTGCCCGGCACGCTCCGGTAGACGGCGTACACGGCGAAGGTGGTCGGTGCCGAGACCGTGTAGCCGACCGCGTGCGCGGTCTCGGAGCGCGTGCCGGGCGGCGGGTCGAAGGTGGCGAGGTCGAAGGTCTCGGCACGGGCGACGGCCGTCGCCAGGAGGCAGGCGAGCCACGCCAGGGTGGCGAGGCCGGCACGGAACGCCGTCCGCCAGCAGGGGATGGGAGGGCTCATGGGTCGCGCTCGTGATCAGGGGTTCTCGACCCGATCAAACGCGATTCGCGGGTCGACCCGGCCAATGGGTGCGCCGACCGGCCATGGGGGCCCGCCAGAGACGGGACTCGAGAGCGGTGCGGCGTGGATCCTACGGCTCGCGCAATCCCCTCCACCGGATCGGCGGGTGCCCCAGCATGTGCAGCGCGGCCCAGGCCCAGGCATAGGCGCCGATCAGCGCCATCAGCGCGATGCCCGCACCCTCGAAAGACCCGAGCAGGCGCCCCAGCGCGCTGTCCGGCGCGAACACGCGCGTCGCGAGCCCGCCCGTCACCGCCACGGCCATGGCGATCGCGAGCACCACGCCCGTGGGCGTGACCTGGGCGACGGCCAGGTCATCCGGCCGGTGCCTCGCCAGCGCCCTCGACAGCCATCGCCCGGCCAGGAAGAGGCCGAGCACCGCGGCCAGGAGCAGGGTGACCATCGCGAAGGCCTGCCACATCGGGGCCATCCCTTTCCGGACGGGCGATAACGGACGTTCATTCTACGCCGAGGCCGGCCGCTGCCGGGCCGTGGCCGGTGCCGGCGCGGGCCGACGGGCTGCCGGGGCGGCGCGCTAGAATGTCCGCTCCCGCTTCAGTCTTTCCCCAGGCGACCGATAGTGACTTGATGCGGGCCGTCCTGGCCCGCGGACGCCGCTCCTGGTCGTTCCCGTCGAAGGGTGTGCGCTCATGCCGATTCGCAGGACGGCCGGCCGTCTCGCCATTCCATGGGGTTCCCTGCGCCTTCAGCTCACCCTGGGGGTGGCGGCGCTGATCGCCACGTCGAGCGCGGTGCTTTCCACCCTCGCCGTGAACTGGCTGGAGACCGAGTTCACCGGCCAGGTCGACCGCAACCAGGAGGCCAACGCCCGCTTCGTGGCCACCTGGGTGCGAAGCGAGCTGCGCGAACGCGTGGACGCCCTGCGCGTCCTGGCCGGTCGCCTCGGCGAGGCCCACTGGGCCGATCCGTCGCGCATCCAGGGCGTGCTCGACCGCGCGCCCCTCACCACCTCGCTCTTCACGCGCGACGTTTACGTGATCTCCCCCGAGGGCGTGCGCGTGGCGGAGTTTCCGATGCGGGGCACCACGGGGTCCGACTACCGCGGCTCGGCGTACGTGAAGCGCGTGCTGGAGACGCGCAAGCCCGTGGTGATGCCGCTCCTCGGGCGCTTCTCGAAGAAGCCCAACCTCGTCTTCGCCGTGCCTGCGCTCGACGCCGCGGGCCGCGTGCGCGGCATCGTGTGCGGCTCCGATAGCCTCGCGCCCGGCAGCCACTTCTACCTTTCCGACTTCGCGCGCAACGGCGCGAAGGGCGGCTACCACGTGATGGCGCTGCGCGAGAAGGTTTTCGTCGCCAGCAGCGACGCCGGCCGCGTGCTGCAGCCGATGCCCGGTCCGGGCGTCAACCCGCTCCTCGACCGGCGCCTGCGGGAGGGCTACCTCGGGCCGGGGCGGACGGTGGACTCCCGCGGCGTGGAGACCATCGCCGTGGCCGAGCGCATCCCGGAGGTGGACTGGCTCGTCGTGGCCTACGCCTCGGTGGAGGAGGTGCTCGCGCCGCTGCACGCGCTGGCGTTCGCCGTGCGCGCCGCGGCCGTCGGGCTCACCCTGGCGATCGCGCTGGTGGTGTGGTGGTTCATGGGCCGGCGGCTCGTGCCGCTCGAGCGGGCTGCGCGGCGCATCGCTGCGGCCACGCCCGGCGAGGGCATGCCGGAGCTGCCGGAGGAAGGCAGCAGCGAGATCCGCCTGATGCTCCGCCACTTCAACCGCCTGCGCGAGCTCATCCGCTCGCAGCACCGCGAGCTGGAGGCCGACCGCGAGCAGCTCGAGGCAAAGGTGGCCGAGCGCACGCGAAGCCTCGCCGACAGCGAGCACTTCGTGCGCGCCGTCGCCGATGCCGTGCCGGGCGCGGTGGGCTACTGGGATGCCGGCCTCGTGAACGGCTTCGCCAACCGCACCTACGCGCAGTGGCTGGGGCGCCAGCCGGAAGCGATGCGCGGCGTGCGCCTGCAGGAGACCATGGACGCGGTGGAGTTCGCCGCCCTCGAGCCGCACGTGCATGCGGTCCTGCACGGCCAGGCCCGGCAGTTCGAGCGGCCGATTCCCCGGCCCGACGGCAGTACCCGGCACGTGTGGGTGCAGTACATCCCCGACGCGCCCGGCGGCGAGGTGCGGGGGTTCTTCGTCCTGGGCACGGACGTGACCGCGCAGCGCGAGGCGGAGCAGCGCCTTCGCCAGCAGGCCGACGAGCTCGACGACCTCTACAACCACGCTCCCTCGGGCTACCACTCGCTGGGTCCGGACGGCACGATCCTGCGCATCAACGACACCGAGCTCGCCTGGCTCGGCCACTCGCGGGAGGAAGTGCTCGGCCGGCGCATCACCGAGTTCATGTCGCCGGGCTCCGTCGAGACTTTCCGCCGCAACTTCCCGAAGGTGATCGCCGGGGGCGGCGTCCGGGAGCTGGAGCTCGAGTTCGTGCGCCGCGACGGCGCCACCTTCCCCGTGCTGGCCTCCGCCACGGTGGTGCACGGCGCGGAAGGCGGGCTCCTCATGACGAGGTCGGTCCTGGTCGACTACTCGCGCCTTCGCGAGGAGCGCGAGACCCTGCGCCAGGTACTGGCGTCGGCGCCCATGGCGGTGCGCGTGGCGCGCCTGGCGGACAGCCGCATCCTCTTCATGAACAAGGCGTTCTGCGAACTGGTGCGGCGAAGCGAGGACGAGGCCATGCGCATGGACATCAGCCGCAACTACGTCGACCCGGCCGCATTCGAGCGCATCCGGCGGCGCCTGGCGGCGGGAGAAGCGGTGATGAACGAGCTGGTCGAGCTGCACCTGCCCGACCGGCCGGAGGTGCCGCACGTCTGGGCGCTCGGCTCGTACCGGGTGATCCGCTACGAGGGCGAGCCCGCGGTGCTCGCCTGGCTCTACGACGTGACGGCCCTGCAGGAGGCGCGCGCGGCCGCGGAGGCGGCCAACGTCGCCAAGAGCGCGTTCCTCGCCAACATGAGCCACGAGATCCGCACGCCCATGAACGCCATCGTGGGCCTCGCGCACCTGCTGCGCCGCGACCGGCCCACGCCGACGCAGGCCGAGCGCCTCGACAGGATCGAGGCCGCGAGCCGGCACCTGCTCTCGCTCCTCAACGACGTGCTGGACCTCTCGAAGATCGAGGCGGGCAAGCTCGTCCTGGAGCAGCGCGACTTCGCCGTGGGCCAGGTCCTCGACGAGGTGGCCTCGCTCGTGGGCGAGGCGGCCCGGGCCAAGGGGCTGTCGATCGCGGTCGACGCCGGGCAGGCGCCGCGGTGGCTTCGCGGCGACGCGATGCGCGTTCGCCAGGGGCTGCTCAACTTCGCCGCCAATGCGGTGAAGTTCACCCAGCGCGGAGGCCTCACGCTGCGCGCCGCGCAGCTCGACGAGTTCGAGGGGCGGCTGCTCGTGCGCTTCGCGGTCGAGGACACGGGGATCGGCGTGAGCCCGGAGCACGAGGCGAGGCTCTTCCGGGCGTTCGAGCAAGGCGACGCCAGCACGACGCGCGAGCACGGCGGCACGGGACTGGGCCTCGTGATCACGCGGCGCCTGGCGGGTCTCATGGGCGGCGAGGCGGGCTTCGAGCGGCGGCCGGAGGGCGGAAGCCGGTTCTGGTTCACCGCGTGGCTCGACCGCGGCGAGGGTTTCGTGGCGGGGTCGCGGGAAGCCGCCGCGGCGGCCGGGCACGCGCGGCGGTCCCTCGCCGAGCGCCACGCGGGCAAGCGCGTGCTGCTTGCCGAGGACAACGAGATCAACGTCGAGGTCGCCCGCGAGTTGCTGCAGGACGCGGGCCTGGCGGTGGAGGTGGCCGGCACCGGCCGCGCGGCCGTCGAGATGGCGCGCGCCGC
>JAKOWJ010000239.1 GCA_029781595.1 Pseudomonadota bacterium
ATCCCGCCGTGGAGGACGCGCGCGCGGTGACGCGCGTGGCCCTCCTGGGCGCGGACTTCACCGGCCTCAAGCCCACCCTGCTCGTGCAGCCGGGCGACGCGGTCCGCCGCGGCCAGGCGCTGCTCGAGGACAAGAAGGCCCCGGGGGTGGTCCACACCTCGCCCGCCGCCGGCCAGGTCGTCGCCGTGAACCGCGGCGACAAGCGCGCCTTCGTCTCCCTCGTGATCGAGGTCGCGCCCGACGACGGCCCCGCCGCGCAGGTCGACTTCGCCGCCTGGAAGGGCGCCGCGCCCGCCGAGGGCGACGGCGCCGCGCTGCGCGCGCTGCTGGTCGAGTCGGGCCTGTGGACGGCGCTGCGCACGCGGCCCTTCAGCCGCACGCCCGCCGTCGACGCCGTGCCCGAGGCGATCTTCGTCACCGCCATGGACACGCGCCCGCTGGCGCCGGGCCTGGCCGCCACGCTCGCGGGCCGGGAGGACGACTTCGTCCGCGGCGTGCTCGCGCTGCGCGCCCTCACGCCCGGCACCGTGTACGTGTGCCGCGCGCCGGGCGAGGGCCCCGCCCTGCCGGCCGCGCAGCGCCTGGCCGTCGAGGAGTTCCGCGGCCCGCACCCCGCGGGCAACGCCGGCACGCACATCCACTTCCTGCACCCCGTGGGACACGGGCACGCGGTGTGGCACCTGGGCGCGCAGGACGCGGCCGCCATCGGCCACCTCCTGGCCACCGGGCGGCTGGACGTGCGGCGCGTCATCGCCCTCGCGGGCCCGGGCGTCTCGCGCCCGCGGCTGCTGCGCACGCGCCTGGGCGCGAGCGTCGCGGAGCTCACGGCCGGCGAGCTCGCCCCCGGCGAGCAGCGCGTCGTGTCGGGCTCGGTGCTCGACGGCCGCGTCGCGCAGGACGAGGCCGAGGCCTTCCTGGGCCGCTTCCACCAGCAGGTGTGCGCGCTCCCGGAGGGGCGCCGCCGCGAGCTGCTGGGCTGGATCGACCTGGGCGCGCAGAAGTTCAGCGTCACGCGCGCCGTGCTGGGCGCCTTCGCGCCGGGGCGCCGGCGCGCCTTCACCACGACGACCAACGGCTCGAAGCGCGCCATGGTGCCCATCGGCACCTACGAGGCCGTGATGCCGATGGACCTCATGCCGACCTTCCTGCTGCGCGCCCTGCTCACGCGCGACCTCGAGCGCGGCGAGGCCCTGGGCGTGCTCGAGCTCGACGAGGAGGACGTGGCGCTGTGCACCTACGCCTGCCCGGGGAAGAACGACTACGCGCCGCTGCTGCGCGAGATGCTCGCCCGCATCGAGAAGGAATCCTGACGTGAGCGCCATCGAGAAGCTCCTGGACAAGGCCGGGCGGCACTTCGGGCCGGGCGGCCGCCTCGAGCGCCTGCACGCGCTCTGGGAGGCCACGGACACCTTCATCCTCACGCCGCCCTCGGTCACGCGCGGCACCACGCACGTGCGCGACGCGCTGGACCTCAAGCGCATGATGACCCTCGTGGTCATCGCGATGCTGCCGTGCATCTTCATGGCGATGTACAACACGGGCCTGCAGGCCAACCTGGGCATCGACCCGGCCAAGGCCGCCTCCCTGGAAGGCTGGCGCCACGCCGTGATCCGCCTGCTGGGCACGGGCTACTCGCCGCAGAGCCTGGCGGCGTGCGTCGTGCACGGCGCGCTCTACTTCCTGCCGCTGTACGTCGTGACGCTGGCCGCCGGCGGCTTCTGGGAGGTGCTCTTCGCCATCGTGCGCCGCCACGAGGTGAACGAGGGCTTCCTCGTGACCAGCATGATCTTCCCGCTCATCCTGCCGCCGACGCAGCCGCTGTGGGAAGCCGCGCTGGGCATCAGCTTCGGCGTGGTGGTGGCCAAGGAGGTGTTCGGCGGCACGGGCATGAACTTCGTGAACCCGGCGCTGGCCGCGCGCGCCTTCATCTTCTTCGCCTACCCGGGCGACATCACCGGCGACCAGGTGTGGGCGGCCGTCCCGCCCGGCGCCGCCGTCGACGGCTTCTCGGGCGCGACGATCCTGGGCCAGATGCACACGGTGACGGGCACCTTCGCCGAGCAGGGCTTTTCCTGGACCACGGCCTTCGTGGGCCTGGAGCGCGGCAGCATGGGCGAGACCTCGGCCCTGGCCTGCCTGGCGGGCGCCATCGTGCTGATC
>JAKOWJ010000268.1 GCA_029781595.1 Pseudomonadota bacterium
CCCGAGGTACCATTGACCCTCGGTGTCGCCGTACCACTGCGGCGCATCTGCGTCGCCGATTGCTCGGCCGAGGTCCGCCCGCGTCGTCGCATCGCCAGCGTGCGCAGCGCGGTAGGACCGCTCGACATTGAGCTCCCCGCGCACGTAGTCCGGGGGCCCGCCGAGCTCGCGCGGCCCGACGCTCGACGCGCTCAGCGCGACGAACGCCGAGAGCGGTACACCGGGCAGATACCGCGGCCCGAAGCGCTGCCACACCGCGCGCACCGCGGGGCTCTGGTAGCGCGCCCGCAGGCTCGTGGACGCGCGCCGCGGAAGGTCGCCCGAAAATCTCGAGGTCGGTGCGCCCGCCGCACTGCTGCTGCGCGCCAGCGCACCAAACAGCAGCAGCACGGGCCACCAACTGCCGCTCATGCGTCGCCCGCAGGCCGTTCGGCCTGGCCGTCACCCTGCGCAGGCCCCGTGTTTTCAGCCTTCGCGCGAGCGAGATTGTCCGCGAGCTGCGCCGGAACCCCCTGCGATCCGAGCACCGCGGCCACGGCCTCGGGCGGAAGACCGAGCGAGCGCATGACGACCGCACCCGTCACGCTGCGCACCAGGGCCTCGGTCGGATCTTCCGGGGCCTTGGCCTTTTCGGCCTTGGCGGCGGCCTGCTCGGCCACGTCGAGCGCCCCGCGGGCTGCATCCTCGGCGGCGTCGGCCCTTTGCGACTCTTGGGTCGCACGGGCCAACGCCAGGGCGCCGAGCTGCGCGTGCGCCGCCACAACGGCCTTGCTCTGCTCCACAAGCGCGCTCACCAGGGCGCGGTTGTGGGCGAGCTCGATCTTGAGAGCCTCCAGGGCCGATCCCTGTGGGTCCACCACCGGGGCGAGTTGCTCGGCCGCGGGCGGATGCACTCGCGCGGGCAGAAACCCGCGCAGAACGCCTGCGCCATCAATCGCGCACACGCGGAACACAACGGCCTTGCCGCTCGACGCGGCGAAGTCATGCGCGGTCTGCGTCAGCAGCTCGGCAACGCGCGCGGGCCCGAGCTCGGCGCCGAGCTCGTGGCACGAGGTCGCGCCCTCGCGCAGCTCGTAGCGCACGATCGCGGCGGGCTGCGTCGAGGCCCACCGCTCGACGGCGGCGCGAAGGTCTGGAGTCGCACTCACCTCGCAGCCTGCTTGCGCTTACGCGCGAGGTAGAGCGCGCCCGCGAGCGCTGCAATGAGCTTCCACGGCGTACCGTCGTCCCCGCCGGGCGGCGGGTACTGCTGCGTACCGGGCTGCTGCCCGCGCGGAATCCACTCGCGGCCCGTCGGCGGCGGCGGGGGCGGCGGGGGCGGCGGCGGCGGCGGCGGGTACTGCTGCGTACCGGGCGGCGGGGGCGGCGGGGGCGGCGGGGGCGGCGGGGGCGGCGGCGAAGGCGGCGGCGGCGGCGGCGGCGCGGGCGGGTACGAGGTCCACCCGTGCGTCACGCGGTTGACCCACCAGTCCCGTTCGCCCTGGAGCACCGCTTGAAAGCGTTGGTCGCCCTCCGCGTCCACGAGCTGCTGGCCGAGCTGCATACGCCCCAGGAACGCCACTACCGCCGCGGGCGCGCGGGCGTTGGTCGCCTGTGTGACCAACGCCGCCCACGTGATTCTAGCGCGATCGTCGGGCGTCGTACGCGCAAGCAGTGAGAGCGGTGGCAGGTCGAAGCGCTCTGCCTCGCGGGTGTACCACTGCTCCCACGCTTCGATGACCGATGGATTCGTGCGGCCATCGATCATTGAAGAGAGGAGCACATCCCACACGATGCCCGTTCCGACGGTCCACGAGCTCGCCGCACTCGGCGGCGCGCTGGCGCCGAGCCCCGTCGCGAGCGTTTCGTGTTCCTGGGCCCACTGCTTCGCCGCCGCGCGCAGCCGCGGCGAGTTCGTTCCGCTCTCACGCCAGATCGATGCGAGGTCCGCCACGGCTCACCGCGCCTTGCGCGAGGCGCGCGCCGTCGTGGCAGCTCCGATCACCACCGGGGGTGTGTGCACGCCGGGCCCGTGACCCTGCTCTACCTCGTGCACCGTACCGCCCACGAGACTCGCGGCGCGCTGCGCGGTGGACTGCTTTCGGTACACGAGAAACGGGACGCGCCGCCCGTCGGGCGTAGTCTGTGCACCGAGGTAGTGGATACCGCGTTTGACTGCGTATCCGATACGCCTCCACTTGAGATCGCCTGACGCCATAGGAGCACCTTGCTAGTGGTAGCAATGCCAGAGCAAAGACGCCGTGTTTGGCGCTGCTGCGGTCGCTACAGTGAGGGTTTGCGCTGCGAGTTTGAGCGGCTGTCCCGCGGGCACCGCGACTCCGTTGACCGTTGTGCCCGCAGTGCTCGACACCTCAACCCACTGCGCCCACGCGGGCGGTGTGATGGCCGTTGGACCGAAGGCCGCGCCGAGCTCCTGCGCGATCACATACTCGGCCACGTACCCTGGAGCGAGCGCCGCGGATAGAGACTCGCCCACGGCTCCGCCCACCGCCCACCCGCTCACTGTGCAGAGCCCCGCGGGCACTGGCACGGTGATGCCCCATGAGGGCACGGCAAGCAGCGTCAGAGCCTCGGGCGCGTCACGTGAGAGAGCGAGCGAAACGCGCACCTCGACAAGCGCCGCCGCCGAGCTGTGCCAGAGCCGCAGAGTGCGCGAAACGGGCGCATAGCCCGTAATGATTGCGCGGGCACTCGTGGACGATGAGCCCGCGAGATCGGAAATGGTGTTCCCGGTGACAACCCGTTGCGAAGTATCAGCCGCATCCTCGCGCGGCCGGAAAATCTCATTCGGGAAGCCTGGGAAGAACACGGCTCAGAATCCGATCAACGTCTCGGCAATGCGCAGAGCTCGGGCTACGCGGTCCTGCGCAGAGAGCGAAGCGGCGTGGATGGCGTCACGTGCTGCCGGGTCGCCGAACTGCGCCGCAGCGCCCGCGTCTACGGCTCGCATCGATGTTCTCAGCAGATCCAGAATCGCCGGAAGATTGGCGCCGAAGGTATCGGGTTGTGCGCGGAGCATATCCGCGGCTTGCCCGAGCGTGGCAGCTGCTCCCAGGTATGGAGTCGCTTGCGAGCCCGCGCCCCCCAGGCCGCGCAGCAGCGCCGTCGCGAGCCCGTTCAATTGGTCCGGCATGCCGTTGTGGGTAGTGCTCTGCTGCGCAGAGCCGGAGCCACCGCCGCCGCCGCCGAAAATGGACCCGAGCGCAGAGCCCAGGCCGCCCAGCAGGCCGCCCAAAATGGGCACGTTCGACAGCAGGCCGCCGCCGCCGCCGCCGCCGCCCCCGCCGCCGCCGCCGCCGCCCAGCAGGCCGCCCAGCAGGCCGCCGGCGGGACCGCCCAGCAGCGAGCCCGCAAGACTGGTGAGCGCAGAGAGATCGCCCACGCTCTCACCAGCCACAAACACGTCATCGCCCAGGCCACTGACGAACACGCTCCCGCTCTGCGCGCCGTAGACGCATCGCCGGAGGGTGTCCATCGTGCTCGGCGGAATCTCTGCGATGATCGTAACGGCCCCGCACCGCGTCGGAATCGTCAGAGCTCCACGCCAGCCGTCCGGCTGGATACGCCATGCGCTCGCGGTCACTTCGCCGCGAGCCACGTAGGGCGGAGTCTGGCCCAGCAGCACACCGCCTGGGCCCGCGGGCACCTGTCCCGGGATGAGCGGAGCTCCCGTGAGCCAGACCGCGCCAGAGCCTGGGAAACGGTCACTCGCGGTCTGTCGCATGCGCTCATCGCGTGCGCGTTGCTCGTCCTCTGGTCCCCACACTGTCACGGTTTACCTCCTGTCAAATCAGAAGCCCGGCGCTCCGCCGAAGCCCGGACGTTGTGAGATCGGCTCATCGGGGTTGAGCGGGCGGGTGTTCGACACCATCGGTGTCGGCACAGCGGTCATGCCAGAACGCACGGCGGCAAGCCCGAGGTAGGAAAGCCGGTCGCGCGTCTGCGGGCCTACGATGCCGTCGGCCGCGATGCCTCCCATGCGCCGTTGTAGATCGCGCACCCGCGCCGCATCGGGGCGCGCGGTACCGAGGCCTGCGAGGTACTGCGTAAGCTCGGCCGCGGCCCTCATCTGATCGGGCGTCGCAGACCGATTGTCCGCCGGGCCCAGCGTGTGAGTGGTCGGCGGCCTGGCTGTCGAGGGCGTTGGCGTCGAGGGCGTCGAGGGCGTCGAGGGCGTCGAGGGCGTCGGCGTCAGTGGCACGCTCACGGTCTGTGCGCCGCCCACTGGCTGCGCGCCGAGCTGCCCGAGGCGCGCGCCAATCTGACGCGCGAGGTCCCCGAGTGGATCGGCCGAGCTCGGCACGCTGCCGAGAGTCGAGGGAGAGGGCGAGGGCGCGGGCGCGGGCTGCGCCGCGGGCTGCGGGCTGCGCCGCCCAAACAGACCGATGCCAATCAACAGCAACAACGGGATCACTGCACACCTCGCGCGCGCTCTTTGAGCGCTTTGGACACACGAGCACTCCGCGCGGCCGTCGCCGCGCGGTCCAGCATGCCGAGCACCGCGCTTGGATCCTCGGTCACTCCATCACCTCGCACCACGACGACGTGCCAACGCTTGGGCGCTACCTCGTAGATCATCGCCCGCGACGGGCACCCCTGAAGCGTCAGCTCCGCGGCCCGCCACGGGGCGAGGTCATCGCAGTCGCCCCAGCCCTGCGCCAGCACTTCGGGGATCGTCGCAAAGCGTTCTTCGCGCTCTGCGGTGTCATTGGCGTCAGCGCCCGCGGTCTGTACAGGCTCTTTCGCGTAGGCAATGCCGCTCTCGTAGAGCAGAGGCGTCTGCGGGTTGTGCACAAGGTAGAGCGCGTCGAGGCTCTGCACACAGTCCAGAAGGACTTGCAGAGCCTCGCGACTTCCTGCGCTTGTGACAATCGCGACGCGCATTGCCGGTCAGTCGAGCGCTTCGCCGATTGCGCCCACCGATGCGGTGATCTGCCCGCCCGTGGGGTTCTGGAGCTGGATCGTCACCACATGCCCGAGGTTCGCGGTCACGCTCCGCAGCAGGTTGTCCAGCGTGGTCGCGCTGAACAATTCCACGGGAGCTCCCAGGCCCACGTTGACGAACTGGGGATCCGCGCCGACGTTGATGCCCGTGACCAGCAGGCCCGCGGCCGAGGGCACGATCACGAGCTTTTCCATCCGCATCGTGCGCTGCGGGCTCGCCGAAAAGGTGGCCGTTCCGCCCGCGGCGACGGACTGCGACCCGAAGCCCATCACCTGACGGCGGAGCACCTTCGCTGCGGGGTCGTCGCGTACGACGGTGCTGCCGTATCGGTTGACAGCGCCGGGAAACGGTGTCCTGGGATCGAACCAGGGCGGCGCGGCGACCATCTGCGGCGCGAACGGGTGATAGACCGGAGCTCCCGGCATCGCGACCGTAGGCCGGTGCCACATGCCTTGTGGCGGCATCTGCGGCATCGGCGGCGGCATCTGCTGCGGGGGCACGTTCCACGCGAGCCCGCTCTGTCCGCCCTGCTGCTGTGCGCGGAGGTTTTCGAGTTCCACGCCCACGATGTCGAGGTTGCCCACGATGTCGAAGCGGTCGCCCACGAGCCCCGCCACGGTGCTCGGATACCCATACAAATCGCGTCCGTAGTGCATCGTCCGTCCCTTTCGTGTGTTGCACGTGCAACACAACTAGCTTGCAGTTGTGACCCTTGTGACCCTCAGCGACCCTCGTACCCCTTGCGGTAGGCAAAGCCCACCACGAGCCCGCGCCCGGCGCTTTGCAGCAGCTCGCCGCCGCGGCCTCCCACGGCTCGGCCCGCGGCGTAGGCCGCAGCGCCCCACGTCAGCGCGGGCGGAAGATCGCCCACGGTCGCGAGCGGTCGCGAGCTGCTGCGCGCTTCGGCCTCCATGCTGCCGAACACGAAAGCCGCGGTTGCCTCAACCGCGATTCCTTGCACCTCTTTCGCTTCATCGTCCACGCGGGCCCGCAGGCCCGCGGTCCGCGCGCGCAAAGCGGTGTAACGTTCCTCCCATTTGCTGATGCCACCCGCCATGCTCAGGATCCTTTCGCGCCCTCGGGCGCTGTCGTCGCGCCCGAGGGCGCAGCAGTCCACACACGCGCGCCGCGCTGCGACGCGGGCAGCTCGGGCGTCGTAACTCCCACCTTCACGTCATCCGCGAGCTCAGCGGCGGCCTCGGCCTCGGCCTCGGCCTCGGCGGCGGCCTCGGCGGCGCGGGAAGCCTGCGACGACTCGGCGGCGGCGGCCTCGGCGGCGGCGGCCTCGGCGGCGAGCTCGGCGCGCAACGCCAGCTCGGCGGCGCTCGGCGGCGGAGCCACGGCGGCGAGCTGCACAAGCCGCTCGCGCACGGCCTCGGTGTCGCGCGCCGCATACTCGGCCTCGGCGGCGGCCAGGTCGCGCATGACCTCGTAGCCGCCCGCGATCACCAGCAGCGTGCGCAGCAGCTCGGGGAGCTGCTCCAGCAGCCTTTCGCGCGAGCCGTGAGGGCGCCAGAGCTGCGAGCCGTGGCACTGCGCACACTTCGGCCCGAGGGCCCGCCCTGGGCACGCGGGCGGACATGGTTGAGAACACGCGCCGCGGATGAGGTCCCAGGCCTCGCGCACGGTCAGCACGTCTCCCAGCGGGGTCGGAAAAGGCATGGCCCCACGAGCGCACCACACGCTGCGGCCCGCGCGCAAGCCCCCCCGCCGGTCGCACCTACATCGCGCGACGAAATCTCAAGCACTTACGCGGATCGTCCGCACCCGCGCGGGCATGCGAGAGGGCACCGGGCCCATCGCCAGCCACCGCACACGGTCCGCCGGGCCGCTCGCGCGGCCTCGCTCACAGCTCTGCCACTCGCCGCGCGACACGAGGGCGCGCACCACTGCGCGCCAGTCCACGAGCCGCGCGGTCTGCGGGTCCACCGCGAGCCCGCACGTAGCGCACACGAGCCGCGCGGGCTCGGTGCGCTTGCGCGCGGCGCGCGCGGCGCGCTGCGCATCGCGCGCCGTGCCGTAGTGCCGCACGGTCTGGAGCCCACGCCAGCCCACCACGAGAGCGGCCGAGAGCTCCGGCGCGGGCACGCGCCCACGAGCTCGGCCCGTGACCCACGAGCTGCGCCGCGGCGACGGCCCTTTCAGCGCGTATTTGAGCGCTTCGCGCGCCGCGCTTCGCGCGTCTACGCGGCCGTCGCGCGAGCGCGCTTTGCGCGCGTCTACGTAGACCGCGCGGCCGAGCTCGTGGGCCACCTCGCGGGCGAAAGCCTCGGTGTGGAGCCACGGCCCGAAGCTCAGCGCGTGCGCGTGCACGTGACCGCCCTCGCTCGACTCGGCGGAGACACTCCAGGCCGCAAGGCCGCCCACGCCGTAGCGACGCGCGAGCACGCGCCCGAGGGCGTCTAGCAGCTCGCGCCCGCGGCGGCGCAGCCCCGCGGGGCTCACCTCGCGCGGATCGCTCGGATCCCACTGCGGCGCGATGGTCACGAGCTTCCAACCCCACGCGCCGCGCATCGCTTCGCGGACGCGGCCCGCGCGCCATCGCGCGTCTGCGGCGTCGCGGTAGGCCCGCGCGGCGTGCTCTCCGGCGCGCTTGTGGTGAGCGCGATCCTCGTGGGTCCAGTAGGCCGCGCGGTCCAGCGCGGCGAGCTCGGCGCGCTGCTCGGCCACGAGCTGCGCCGGAGCCCGCGCGGCGACCGTAGGGGCCACGTGCTCGACGGCCTGGGCGAGCTCGCGCACGCGCCGGGCGGCGGCGGCGCGCGCGCAGTCCGGGCACGCCCGCGAGCCGCAGTGCAGACGGCGCACCACGAGCCCGAGAGGGTCGCCGCAGTGCTTGCAGGGGTAGACGGATGCTGTGCGCCCGCACGTTCGGAGGCTCTGCGCGCGCCAGCGCTGCCCCAGGCGTTCGAGCGCCCGCGAGGTCTGCTCGCGGTGTTCGTCGGCCGTGAGCGATACGGGCTGCGCGGCGCGGGCTCGGGCCCGCGCGGCCTGGCCAGCGGTGGGCGAATCCCCCGCTTTTCGCGGGAGATTCGGAGCGATTTCAGAGGGTATCGAGTCAAGAGGGGGCTCCGCCCCCTGGCCCCCGCCGGAGCGTGCGCCACGAGCTGCCACCGCGGGCGCGGTGGGCCCGCGAGCCGGTGCCGCATTTCGCGCCGAGGGCGAAGCGGGCTGCGATGCACAGTCGCCCCCGCCCGTCAAGCTCTTAGCGCGTACGCGGTCCGGGCCCCCGATGGGAGCCCGCATCGTCACGGTGCGGCCTGCTCCGCGGGCGGTGTGCAGCTCGTGGCGCAGTCGGCCCGATAGACCTCGCACCGACCGGCCAGCACGCACCGCGACCATGCGCAGACCGAACGGCCTGGTGTGGTGCCCGTGTGGCGCAGTGGCACCGCAGCACCGCGCCTACGTGTGGCGCAGTGGCAGCGCATGAGGCCCCGCGCCACGAGCTGCCAGATAGGCCCCTCGGTGATCCACAGCGGCAGTTGCCCGCCCGCTGCTGCGCGCCAGAGCTGCGCCCGCGCGGCGGCCTCGACGGCGGAGGTCCTGGCAGTGGGCTTCACTGCGGCCCCCTACAGACGCCGTGCGGGGCCGTGCGGCATACGCCCTCGACACGCTCGACGGCCGCTGCCGAAGCTTCCCACCATGCGAGCACCCGCGCGGCCCACTCGTCGGCTGGGCCGGTCGCATCGGGGTAGTGCCGCGCCAGCTCTCGGAGCTGATCGCCCACGTGGCACACCACGTCAGCCGGTCCGAACGCCGTTTGCACGATCGCGCGCCAGAGATAGGCCCATACGCGCACCACCGCTGCGTCACGCGCCGGGGGCTGCTGGTGCACCACAGCACAGAGGTCCTGTGTCTGCTCCCACACCAACGCGAGGCACCACGGCCGCGCGTCGGCAGGGTCCCGCAGCCAGCGGTCACACTCCAGCTCGGGCGCTCGCGCGGAGCACCAGAGGTATGCGCGCAGCGCTACGCCAGCCGCGACACGGCGAGCGGTCACTACGGGCGGCGACGCGCGGAGGTACTCGCCCCCTACCGCGTACCGCGACCAGGGCGATGCGACCGAGCCCCGCAGTGCGACGGACACCGCGAGCGCGGTGTATCCGCTGGCGCATCGGTACTGTGTTTGACGTGCTACGTTGGCCATGCCGACAGCCCCTCCTTCGGGCTCGGTGCAAGACGGGCCGCGCGGTCGGAAGCCGCGCGGCCCGTCGCTATTTGGGAGTCAGACGGTACCCCCGTGCGACACAGCTAGCAAGCGCCGTGTGTTGCACGTGCAACACAGCAGCGCCGCAGCCCTCGACGTGGCGCAGCTGCGTCACGGGAACGCGGCGCTTTGGAAGTCCGCGAGATACGGCGCGCAGGCCATCTGCCACGTGGCCGCCGCTGCGCCGGTCGCGACTACCTCCAGCGCGTACGCGCCAGCAACGTCCGGGCGGAACACCACGAGGGCCGAGTCCGCGGAGAGCTGCTGCACTCCGACCACGGTGCCAGTGGTCGCCGTGACGGACACGAGGGCGTTTGCCACGCTGCGCACCACGAGCTGCACCGCTGGAGTGATCGGCAGCGCGGTTCCGTTGGCCGTCTGCACAACGCCCGCGACGTTCACCTGAAACGATCCCGCGCCCTGCGGTGTGTAGACCGCCGTCAGCGTGGCCGCGACGAAATCGGCGCCCGGTGAAAGCAGGGCGTAGCTCTGATTGCCCGCAGCGTTTGTTACGACGCCGTACAGGTTTCCCGCAGCGAGCGGCGACGCGGTGCGCAGCACGTAGAGGTCGCCGGGCTCGGTGCCCGCAGCGGGCAAGGGCGGCAGCGCATCCACGATGAAAACACCCGCGGCGGCGATGGCCGATCGACTCGACATAGACCCTCCATTGCGCCGCCCCAGCGGCGCGGTTGTGCACTCTTGCGGTGCGTCTGTTACCCTGGGCGCTGCCACGTTGCGTTGCACGTGCAACACAACGCACACCACAGCTAGGAGCCACCATGCGACCACGTTCGAAACTGACCGCATCACTCAACCTCCGCGTGAGCCCCGAACTCCGCGCCGCGCTCGACGCCCACAGCGAGCGCACCGGCAAGAGCTGCAACGCCCTCGTGCGCAAGGCCGTCACCGCACTGCTGCGGGCCGAGGGCGCGATGGAACCGCCCCCGGTCCGCACGACGGCAGTGCACGACACCGCCACGGTCAGCCCCGCGCCGCCGCAGAAAGCGCGCGCCGCACGTCGCCCGTAAGCGGCGGCGGGTACCAGCCCTCTTCGCCCTGGGCGAACTCGTGGGCGAGAGCGCGCCCTGCGTCGAGCCGCCCCTCCACACGCATCACGCCATGCGCCGCGTGCCAGGGCCCGCGGAGCTGTACTCCGCCGAGCTCGCGGCCACCGCGGGCGAGCTCGGCTACCACGAGCCGCGCGAGCTCGGCCCACGGATCGGCCGAGCCCGCAAGCCGCTCCGCCACCGCAGCGGCGAGACGCGGGATGGTGCCCGCTCCCGTCGAGTAGGAAGCCACAGCCAGGGCGTAGGCCCAGGGCCCGAGCCGCAGGCCACGCGCGGCGGCCTGCTCCGCCGTCGGTACCGCGACCGCTGTGTCGCGCGTCGCGCGGGCTGCGGCGTCGAGCGCGTCCGAGTAGCGGCGCAGCCCGAGGTACCATTGACCCTCGGTGTCGCCGTAC
>JAKOWJ010000366.1 GCA_029781595.1 Pseudomonadota bacterium
CAGCAGGTAGCCGGCCGACGTGTGCACGATGCCCTTCGGCCGGGCCGTGGTGCCCGAGGTGTAGAGCAGGTAGAGCATGTGCTCGCTGTCCACCGGGACCGGGGCGCAGACCTCGCTCTGGCGGTCCACGAGGTCGTGCCACCACAGGTCTCGCTCGGGGACCATGTGGGCCCCCTCGCCGAAGCGGTCCACCACGATCACGTGCTCGATCGTGGGCGAGTTGGCGACCGCCTCGTCCGCGTGGTGCTTGAGGCCGACCTTGCGGCCGCGCCGCCAGCCGCCGTCGGCCGTGATCAGGACCTTGGCGCCGCAGTCGTTGATGCGGCCCGAGAGCGCCTCGGCCGAGAAGCCGCCGAAGACCACCGTGTGCGGCGCGCCGATGCGGGCGCAGGCCAGCATCGCGATCGGCAGCTCCGGGATCATGGGCATGTAGATGGCCACCCGATCGCCCTTGCGCACGCCGAGCTCGAGCAGCGCGTTGGCGGCCCTGCTCGTCTCGCGCTGCAGGTCGGCGTAGGTGAGGGTGCGGGTGTCGCCCGGCTCGCCGATCCAGTGGTAGGCGACCTTGTCGCCCAGGCCGCGCTCGACGTGGCGGTCCACGCAGTTGTAGGCCACGTTGAGCTCGCCGCCCACGAACCACTTCGCGAACGGGAGGTCCCACTCGAGCGTCTCCCCGAACGGGGTGTACCAGGACAGCCGCTCCTGCGCCTCGCGCCGCCAGAACGAGAGGTAGTCGGCGGCCGCCTCGTCGTACAGGGCTGCGGTCGCGTTCGCCTTCGCCGAGAAGGCGGGGTCGGGCGGGAACGTGCGCTTCTCGTCGAGCAGGTTCTCGATCTCGGCCCCGCCGCGGGCCCCGGACGCGTCGCTCACGGATCGCTCCTCTCACCTTGCCGGATGCCCGGACATTCTACGCGGGCGCGCTGCGCGGGCGGGCGGGCGCGCCCGCCGCGCTGAGCGTCAGTCGCTGTCCGCCGAGAGCTCCTCGTCGCTGGGCCCGGCTGCCCCGCCCGCCGGGCCGGCCTGCGGCGCCAGCACCACGCGCTGCGGCCGCGGGATCTCGATGCCGCTGGCCGCGAACGCCGCCAGCAGCCGCTTGCGCAGCTCGCCCCCCGCGGCGGAGCGCTCCGAGGGCCGCACGAGGCCCAGGATCTTGAGCGTCACGCCGTACTCGCCCAGCGCCTCCACGCGCTCCACGTGGGGAGCCTCGAGGACGCGCCGCCGCCAGGCGGGGTCGTCGGCCATGTCGCGGCCCACCCCGTTGATCACCTCGGTGGCGCGCTCGATGTCGGTCCCGTAGGCCACCGTCACGTCCTGGTTGATCCGGCCCCAGGTGCGCGTCCGGTTGGAGGCGACGGTGATCTGCCCGTTGGGCACGGTGTGGACCACGCCGTCGAGGTCGCGCAAGGTGGTCCGCCGCAGGCTGAAGTCCTCGACCGTGCCCGAGACGTCCGCGATGGTCACCACGTCGCCCTTGCTGTAGTGGTTCTCGAGCAGGATCAGGGCGCCGTTGAGGTAGTCGCGGACGAGCGTCTGGGCGCCGAAGCCGATGGCGACGCCCACGATGCCGAGCCCGGCCACGGCGGGCCCGATGTTGAGCCCCAGCTCGCCCAGGACCATCACCGTGGCCACGATCGCGACGAACGCCCGGATGACCGTGGTCAGCAGCGTGTCGAGGGTGTCCATCCGCTTGCGGACCTCGACGGCCGAGAGCTCCTGCGCCGTGCCCTCGGTGGTCTCGCGGTCGAGGGCCGCCTTCACCGCCCCGTGCACCGCGCGCCGTGAGACGGCGATCAGCGCGAGGGCGATGACGAGGATGATCAGGATGGGCAGCAGGGCGTCGCGCCACGCGTTGAGCAGCCACGCCTGCACCTGGGGCGGCAGGTTCATGGGCAGAGCGTAGCGCGCGCGGTGTCGGCGGACCCGCGGTGTCAGCCCGGGCTGGCGCCCAGCCGGACGGAGACGGCGGCCGCCGCGTCCCGGGTGGCCAGGGCGAGCTCCTGCACCCGGCCCGGGGTCACCCGGTAGGTCGGCCCCCAGACGTCCACCGCGGCGATCACC
>JAKOWJ010000275.1 GCA_029781595.1 Pseudomonadota bacterium
CCACACGCCGGCGCGGCTCACCGGGTAGTGGTTGTCGTACACCGCCGCGCAGCGCTTCAGGGTCTCGCCGGGCCAGGTCACCAGCTCGATCGTCTCCTGGTCCTCGTTCACGAAGTGCAGGTACCCGATCTCGCTTCCCGTGAGGCGCGCGGCCTGGTCTATCCCGTGCTGGAGCAGCTCGCGCTCGTCCATCGTCCCGGCGCGCTGGCTGGTCTCGAACATGGCGTTCAGGCGCAGGTCCGAAAGGCTCAGGCGCCGGTTGGCCGCCTCCAGCTCGGCCGTGCGCTCGCGCACGAGGTCCTCCAGGTGCCGGCGGTGGCGATCGAGCTCGAGCTCGCTCGCCTTGCGGTCCGAGATGTCCTGGAGCGTGCCCATGAGGTAGTCGATGCGCCCGGACTCGTCGCGGTGCGGGAAGCCGCGCAGCTCCGTCCACTTGTCGCGCCCCGAGCGCGCGCCGCGCACCTGCACCTCGATCGAGAACGGCTCGCCCGTCTCCAGCGTGCGGCGCAGCGCGGCCACGACGCGATCGCGCGAGTCCGGGAGGTAGAAGTCCATTCCCCTCTCGAGGTCCGGCTTGTAGTCGAGCGGCATCTCGACGATGGCGTACACGCCCTCCGTCCACATGACGGTGTTGTGGATGGGGTTGGCGCGCCAGCCGCCGAGCTGGCCGATGCGCTGGCTCTCGCGCAGGAAGAAGCCGCTTTCGCGAAGCTGCGCCTCCAGCAGCTTGCGCTCGGTGAGGTCCAGGTGCGTGCCCACCAGGCGGCGCGGCGAGGCGAGCGCGCCGGAGGGCTCGCGGACGAAGATCGCGCGCGACAGGACGTGCACCCAGTGCCCGTCGCGGTGGCGCAGGCGGAACTCGCACTCGAAGCGGCCCTCGCCGCGCTCGACGTAGCGCCCCAGCTCGACGAAGACGCGGTCGCGATCCTCCGGGTGCAGGAGCCCGGCAAAGGTCTGAGGCGAGGGAACGATCCCGTCCTCGGCGTGGCCCAGCATCGCGAGCCAGCGCGGCGACCAGTAGGCGCGGCCCGATTCCAGATCGAGCTCCCACAGGCCGTCGTTGGCCGCCCGGAGGGCGTGGTCGAGGCGCTGCTCGCTGGCGCGCAGGGCCTCGCGCACCATCCGGGACTCCGTGACGTCCTGCACGGTGCCGATGCCGGTGAGCGGCGTGCCGTCCGGGGCCCGCTCGATCTCCGCGCGCTCGCGCATCCACCGCACCTCGCCTCCCACCACGATGCGGTGCTCGATGTCGTAGTCCGCACCCGCCAGCGCCGCCCGCCAGGCCGAGCGCACGCCCTCGAGGTCGTCGGGATGGATGAACTCCAGGTAGCGGTCCAGCGCGATCCGCCCGGTCGGCACGACGCCGTGCATGCGGCACGTCTGCTCCGACCACTCGAGCTCCCGGCGGGCGATGTCCAGCCGCCAGCTCCCGAGCTGCGCCACCTCCTGGGCGCGGCGCAGGTTCTCCTCGCTGCGGCGCAGCGCGAGCTCCGCCGCCTTGCGGCCCGTGATGTCGCGCGTGGCCGTGATGAACACGCCGCGCCCGCCGATCACCAGGCCGCGCACGCTCACCTCGGCGTCGTAGAGGCTGCCGTCCCGGCGCCGGTGGCGCGTCTCGAAGGTGCCCTGCACGCTCGCGGGGTCGGCGAACGCGGCGCGCACCTCGGCCTCGGAGAGGTTCGCGTCGATTTCCCAGGTGTGCAGGCCGCGCAGCCCGCCCTCGCCGTAGCCCAGCATCTCGGCCGCGCGGCGGTTGTGCTCGACGACCGCGTGGGACGCGTCGAAGATGATGACGCCGTCGTTCGCGTTCTCGATGAGGGCCCGCCGCCACTGCGCCTCGTGGTCCAGCGCGGCCATGGCCGCCTTCTCGGCCGTCACGTCGCGCCACACGCCGGCCACGTAGCGGCGCCCCTGCAGCTCGATCACCTGCAGGTTCAGGCGCACGTCGAGGATCTCGCCGTCCTTGCGCCGGTGCCGGTTCTCGAGCGTGAGCTGCCCCAGCTCGAAGAGGCGCCCCATGTCCACGCGGTCGTGCAGCGCGGCGGCGTCGACCTGGATCTCGTTCACCGTCATCGCGAGCATTTCCTCGCGGGTGTAGCCCAGCATGCGGCAGGCCGCGTCGTTCACCTCCACGAAGCGCAGCGTCTCGGCGTCCACCACCTCCACGCCGTCGCCGGCCTGGTTCACGATGGCGTGGAACAGCGCCTCGCGCTCCAGGCGCTCCGTCTCGGCGCGGCGCATCGCCGTGATGTCGCGCGCCGTGCCCAGCACGCCCAGCAGGCGGCCGTCGGCCGTGCGCACGGGCGTCTTGATCGTCTCGAAGAGGCCCCGGTAGCCCCCGTCGGCGAAGTCGAGCCACTCCTCGTTGCGGCGCGGCGCGCCGGCCTCGGCCGCGAGGCGGTCGTTCTCGCGGAAGGACTCGGCCAGTTCCCGCGGCACGAAGTCGAAGTCCGTGCGCCCGACGATTGCCGCCTCCTTCGCGCCGTAGAGCCGCTCGAAGGCCGGATTGCAGGCGAGGTAGGCGCCCTGCGCGTCCTTGAGCCACACGAGGTCGGGGATGGCCTGGAGCACCGCGCGCATGCGCGCGTGCTCCTCGGCGGCCTCCTGCCGCGCCGACTCCAGCGCGGTGACGTCGCGCATCGAGTACAGGATGCCCGGCCGGCCGTCGACGTCCAGCGCCCGCGACAGGCGCTCGTAGGTGCGCCCGTCGCGAAGCCGCAGCAGCACGCGCGTCTCGGCGGGGCTCGCCCAGAGCCGGTGCACGCCCTCGCGGAACGATCGCGGATCCTCGAGCATCGAACTGGCGTGCGCGACGAGGGCCTCGCCCGAGCCGTCCCCGGGGAGCCCGTCCGGCAGGTCCCACATGTCGCGGAAGCGCCGGTTGGCGAAGCGCACGCGGCGGTCCGCGTCGATGAGGAGCAGGCCGTCCGCGGAGGACTCGACCACCGCCCGCACGAGCTCGTCCTGCTGGCGCTTGGCCTGCCGGTCGCTCACGGCCTGCAGCGCGGCCGAGCACTGCTCCGAGAACTGCCGGGCCGTCGCGAGCTCCGCCTCGGCGAGGCGCTCGCCGTGGCGCGCCGCGAGCTGCAGGCAGCCCACGGCCTCGCCGTCCACGCGCAGGGGCACGCGCACGAGCGCGAGCACGCCCTCCTCGTCATAGGCCTCGTCGGCGGCGAGCGCCTCTTGCGAGCAGCTCGGGCAGCCGCCGCGGCACAGGTACTGGAATGCCGCCCAGGAAGCCTCGCCGTCCTCGGAGAACGGGCAAAGCGCGATCCGGGGCTCGCCCGCGACGAATCGCTCCGAATGCCCGCGGTGGGCGGCCAGCTGCCACTTCCCCTCCGCGGTCCGCCAGTGCAGCAGCGCGGCGTCGAAGGCCGGCAGCACCAGCGCGCACTCGAGGATGGCCTCGGACAGGGCCCTCGGGGTAGGCGCCTCGAGCCGGGCCGTGGCCAGGCGCTGCTGCGCCCGCAGCAGGAACTCCGCGTTCTTGCGCTCGCCGATCTCCTGGAGCAGGCCCACCAGCGTGACCGGGCCCCCATCGGCGTCGCGAGCGATGGCGCGCCCCCCCAGCTGGACCCAGGCGAAGTACCCCAGCGCGTGGCGGATGCGGTGCTCGATGCGGATCGGGGGCGCATTCGGCTCTCGAAGCGCCTGCAACCTGGCCGCGACCCCTGCGCGCTCGAGAGGGTGCACGAGCTCGAGGAAGGCGGCCCAGGTCCGCGGCCCGGCCGTCGCCGGCAGGCCCAGGATCGCGCACAGCTCCGCGCTGGGCGAGAGCCGGTCGCCGTCGGCCTCCCAGGACCACTCGCCGAGGTCGACCGCCGCCGCGGCGGGCGGCGGGGTCGGTCGATCTCGGGAATCGGGCTGGTCCATGGGGCGCTCCGGGGCCGCCCGCCGGGCGGCGTGCCGATCACCCCGAACGTCTATCGTCCAGGCTCCGGGACTTCTTGAGGGGGCCGGCCGGACGGGGCGTCCCGCCACGATAGGCCCGCCGAAGCGGCCCGGTTTCGATTGCGTCAAACTTCCTGCAATCGCGCCCGGGGCCGGGCGGTCAAGGCGGATTGAGGTCCTTGTAGGCTCGCGTGGCCATCCGCAGGAGCGCGGGCTTGTCGATCTCCCCGGACAGCGCGTAGCCCCAGCGCCCGTCCACCCAGTAGAACACCGACACGGGGCCCTCCTGGGCGAAGCGGAAGGCGGTCTGCTTCTCGTCGCGGGCGCGGGCGGAGACGTACAGCGTGAGGCGCCGGCCCGCGCCGTCCTGGTACATGAACTGCGCGACCGCGCCGTCAGGGCCGGGCAGGAGCCGGCCGCCCAGCAGGCTGAATCCGTCGGCCGCCAGCACGGGCACCTGGAGCTTCGTGCCCAGGCGCTTGGAGAGCCAGGCCACGAGGTGCGCCTCCTGGGACGCGTCGACCTCCACGGGGTGGCGCACCTCGGTGGCGTACACCAGGTGGGCCCGGGCGGCGCGCGCCGGCAGGGCCCCGGCGGCGGGCGCCGTCGCCTGCGGCCCCGCGGGCCCGCCCTCCCCGCGCCACGCGAGCGGCGCCACGAGCCCCACCGCCAGGCCGAACGCGAAGACCGCGGCGGCCCGCGCGTAGCCGTGCCACGCCGGGCGCGCCAGCCGCAGCCGCTCCGGCACGGGCTCGAGCAGCACCGGATCGAAGCGCTCGTGCAGCAGCCGGCGCTGCTCCGCCAGGCGCAGCACGCGGCGGGCCGCCCCGGCGTCCTGCGCGAGGGCCGCCTCCACGGCCGCACGCTCCGGGCCTTCCAGCGCACCGTCCACCCAGGCCTGCAGCAGGTCGTCGTCGAGTCTCATGGCACCACCTTCAGGCCGGCGCGGACGGGCTCGCCGTCCATGAACCGGCGCAGGCGCTCGCGCCCGCGGGACAGGCGCGACATCACCGTGCCCACGGGCACGCCGAGCGCGCGGCTCACCTCCTCGTAGCTCATGTCCTCCAGGCTCACGAGCAGCAGCACCTCGCGCTGCTCGGCCGACAGGCGCGCGAGACCGCGCTCGAGGTCGCGCGCGTCGGTCACCCAGTCGGGCGTCGTCGCGCCCGCGATGGAGTCGTCCACCTCCGCGGAGGGGACGATGCGCCTCGCGCGGATCTGGTTCACGAACACGTTGTGCATGATCGAGAAGAGCCAGGCGCGCAGGTCGCCCGGGCGCCAGAGGTGGAACTTGCGCACGGCGCGCTCCAGCGTGTCCTGCACCAGGTCGTCGGCGGCGTGGCGATCGCCCACCAGCGCGCGCGCGTAGCGGCGCAGGTTGGGGATGTACGCGGAGACCTGGTCGCGGTCCATGGGGGGCGCCCTGCGGGGAAGTGTCGATCGGGTGAACAGCGCGGCGGCGGTTTTATTCCCCCGGGGCCTCGGGCAGGAGGACCATGCCGCGCGGCGCCTGGAGTTCCGCGGAAATCCCGGTGGCTTCCGCCTCGATCCACTCCACGGGCGGGTCGGCCCCGAGTCCCATGGCCTCCAGGCGGCGGCGCAGGCTTTCCGCCACCGGCGAGCGCACGGTGAGGCGCGCCAGGCGCAGCCCCGACTCCGGCAGCGCGGCGGCGGGGTGGCGCCCGCCTTCCCACTGGATGAGCGTCGGGAACGCGCCGCCGGCGGGCAGGCGGCCGTCGGCCGCGACGCCGATGCGCCAGCGGTAGTCGCCTCGGGAAAGCGGGAGGATCTCGCCCGCGAGGCCCCCCGCGAGGCCCGCGGCCGCATCGATGTCGCCGGTCCGCGCCACCCAGTGCAGGAGCGCGGGTCCGCGTTCCAGGCGACGGCGCATCGCGGGATCGTCCAGCGAGAACCAGCGTGGGCGGGCGGGCGGCGGCGCCTGCGGGTCGACCGCCAGGATCTCCAGGTAGGCCCCGGGCCCGAGCGAGGCCAGGCGGTTGTGCGTGCCCATGAGCGCGTGGGCGCCGCCGGCCACGGGCGCGACGCCCGTGCGGGCCTCGAGCCAGGCCGCCCCTTCCTCCAGCGTGCGCGCCGCGACCACCAGGTGGTCGAGCGCGAGGCTCACCCCATCGTGATGCCTTCGGCGGCGAAGGCGCGCTTCACGGCGGGCCGTGCCATCACGCGCCCGACGAGCGCCGTGTAGTTCGCGAGGTCCTTCACCGGGAGGCCCGCGCGCAGCGCCCAGCGGTAGAACACGACGAGGTAGGCGTCCACCACCGAGTAGCGGGTGCCCACGGCCCAGCGCCGGCCCGCGAGCAGGCGGTCGGCCTCGGCGAGGTGCTCGCCGAACTGGCGAAGGCCCGCGGCCTTCACCGCCTCGCGCGCGGCCTCGTCGTCCACGTAGCGCTCGGCGCGGAACCAGTGCGCGTAGGACGGGTGCACGGTGTCGGCGACCCAGGCCATCAGCGAGAGGGCCTGCGCCTGCTCCCAGGTGCGGCGCGGCCACAGGCCCTTCGCCGGGAAGGCGCCACCGAGGAAGGCGAGGATGGCCACGTTTTCCACCAGCACCTTTCCGTCCACGACCAGCGTGGGCACGCGCCCGCGCGGGTTCACGCGCAGGTACTCGGGCGAGCGCTGCTGGCCGGCGCGCGTGTCGATGCGCACGGCCTCGTAGGCAAGGCCCAGCTCCTCGAGGACGATGTGCGGCGCGAGCGAGCACGCGCCGGGGGCGTAGTACAGCGTGATCTTCATGGCGCCCCCTAGAGCCGCGTGACGAGCGAGGAGGTGTCCCAGCGGCTGCCGCCCGCCTTCTGCACGTCGCCGTAGAACTGGTCGACGAGCGCGGTCACCGGCAGGCTGGCGCCGTTGCGCTTGGCCTCGTCCAGGCAGATGCCGAGGTCCTTGCGCATCCAGTCCACCGCGAAGCCGAAGTCGAACTTGCGCTCCGCCATGGTCTTGCCGCGGTTCTCCATCTGCCAGGACTGCGCGGCGCCCTTGCTGATCACGTCCAGCACCAGCAGCGGGTCGAGCTTGGCGCGCTCGGCGAAGGCGATGCCCTCGGCGAGGCCCTGCACCAGGCCCGCGATGCAGATCTGGTTCACCATCTTGGTGAGCTGGCCCGCGCCGGCGCCGCCCATGAGCGTCACGGCGCGCCCGTAGCAGTCCATCACCGGCTTCGCGCGCGCGAAGGCCCCGGCCTCGCCGCCGCACATGATGGTGAGCTTGCCGTTCTCCGCGCCGGCCTGCCCGCCGGAGACGGGCGCGTCGATGAAGGAAACGCCCTTCGCGGCGGCCTCGCCGAAGATCCGGCGCGCGGCATCCGCCGAGGCCGTGGTGTGGTCGATGAGCACGGTGCCGGACGCCATGCCCGAGAGCGCGCTCGCGGCGACCTCGGCGAGGTCGCGGTCGTTGCCGACGCACATGGCGACGAACTCGGCGCCCTTGGCCGCCTCGGCGGGCGTGGCGGCCATGTGGCCCCCGTGGCGGTTCACCCACTCCCTGGCCTTCGCGGCGGTGCGGTTGTAGACGGTGACTTCGCAGCCCTTGGCCTGGAGGTGGCCGGCCATGGGGAAGCCCATGACGCCGAGGCCGAGAAAGGCGACTTTCGCGGTCATCCTGCGTTCTCCTTGCGGTTTGCGGCCCGCGCCCCGGGGACGGGACGCGGGGGGAGGCTCAGGCGAGCTCCCGGTTGACGAGGTTGGGCGGCACGCGGCCCTCGAGAGCCGCGACGAGGTTGGCCACGGCCGTCTCGCACATGCGAAGGCGCGTGGCACGCGTGGCGCTGCCCACGTGGGGCGTGAGCACCGCGTTGGGCAGGTCGAGGTAGCCGGGGTTCACCTTCGGCTCGCCCTCGAAGACGTCCAGGCCCGCGCCGGCGATGCGCCGCTCGCGCAGCGCCGCGACGAGCGCGGCATCGTCCACCACGCCGCCGCGCGCCGTGTTCACGAGGATGGCCGTGGGCTTCATCTTCGCGATCTCCGCGGCGCCGATGAGGTGGTGCACGGCGGGCGAGTACGGGACCATCACCACCACGAAGTCGGACTCGGCCAGCAGCCGGTCGCGGTCGACGAGCGTGGCGTTCAGGCGCTTCTCGTCGGCCTCGGGGAGGCGGTTGCGGTTGTGGTAGAGCACGCGCATGTCGAAGCCGCCGGCGCGCTTCGCGATGGCCTGCCCGATGCGGCCCATGCCGATGATGCCCAGCGTGGCGTGGTGCACGTCGGCGCCCAGCCGGTCCTGCATGCGGAAGGCGATGTCCCAGCCGCCGCGGCGCACCAGCGCGTCGCCCTCGGCGATGCGGCGCGCGGCCGCCATGAGCAGCGCCCAGGTGAGGTCCGCGGTGGTGTCGTCCAGCACGCCCGGCGTGTTGGTCACCTTGACCCCGCGCTTCGTGCAGGCCGGGATGTCGATGTTGTTCGTGCCGACGGCGATGTTGGAGACGACCGTGAGCCGGTCGCCGCCCGCGAGCACCGTCTCGTCGACGCGGTCCATCACCGACGAGAGCAGGCCGTCGACGCCCCTCAGGCGCCGGGCGAGCTCCTCGGGCGGCCAGGGCCGGTCCTCGTCGTTGTGCTCGACCTCGAAGCGCGCGCGAAGCGCCTCGACGACCTCGGGGAAGACCTGCCGCGCGACCAGTACCTTCTTTCGCTCGCCCATGCCGTCAGTGATCGTCCTTCTCGCGGACGACCTCGATGAAGTTGTAGACCATCATCGCCACCCCGATGAGGATGACGATGACGAGCGCCGGCTCCTTCAGCTTGATCACCGGCACGGCGAAGAAGGCGAGCGCCATGCCCATCGCCACCAGCCCCATGATGATTTTCGCGATCATTGTCCTGCCCTCCTCGTTCCCGCGATTGCGTTCATTTTCCCGCCTCCTCGGCCGCCCACCGGGCGAGCCAGCGCGCGGTGCGCAGCAGCCGCGCGTCGTCGCCCTTCACGCCCACCAGCTGCACGCCCATCGGCATGCCGTCCTCGCCGCGCATGAGCGGCAGGGTGACCGCCGGCATGCCGGCGAAGGTCCACAGCGTGCAGAAGGCGGGGCTGCCCGTCGAATCCAGGCCCCGCGGCGCCGTGCCCGCCGTCGCCGCCGTGAGGATGGCGTCGTAGCGGACGAACAGCTCGTCGAAGGCCGTGGCCACCGCGTCGATGCGCTCCACGGCGTCATTGTAGTCGACCGCGGTCACGAGGCGGCCGCGCTCGATCTGCCCGCGCAGCGACTCGCTCAACTGCCCGCGCCCGCGCTCGTAGTCGTGGCGGAAGCTGCGCGCGAGGTCGGACTCCATCACCGTGCGGTGCCACTGCCAGGCCTCGCCCAGCGCGGCGGGCACGGTGAAGGGCTCGCAGCGCTCCCCGAGGCTCGCGGCCAGCTCCTCGAAGGCCTCGCGCGTCTGCCCGTCCGCGTCGGACCAGTTGGGCGTCTTCGCGAACGCGAAGCGCGGCGGCACCGGCGCCTCGGACGCGGCCACCTCGAGCAGCCGGGGGCGAACGCCGGCGCGCGTGTCGGGGTCGTGCTCGTCGAAGCCCATCAGGCACTCGGCGAGGAGCGCGAGGTCCTCGACGGAGCGCGCCATGACGCCCACCTGGTCCAGGGGCCGCGACTGCCGCAGGATGCCGTCGCGCGAGATGCGGCCGAAGGTCGGCTTGAAGCCGTAGACGCCGCAGTAGGCCGCCGGGCGGATCACGCTGCCGTTGGTCTGCGTCCCCACCGCCAGCGGCACCATTTGCGCGGCCACCGCGGCGGCCGAGCCGCTCGAGGAGCCGCCGGGCGTGCGCTCGGGGTCGTGGGGGTTGCGCGTCCTGCCGGGCGCGTAGGTCGCGAGCTCCGTGGTGACCGTCTTGCCCAGGATCACCGCGCCCGCCTCGCGAAGGCGCGTCACCACCTGCGCGTCGTATTCCGGGCGGCGGCCGGCGTGCAGCACCGTGCCGTCCTCGGTGGGCATGTCGCCGGTGTCGATGATGTCCTTCACGCCGACGGGGATGCCGTGCAGCGGGCCCACGGTGTGGCCCGCCTTGCGGTCGGCGTCGCGGGCGCGCGCCTGGCGCAGCGCGTGCTCCTCGTCGAGGAAGGCCCAGGCCTGCACGCGCGGCTCGTCGGCGCGGATGCGCGCCAGGCAGCCGCTCACCAGCTCCTCGGAGGAAAGGCGCCCCTCGCGGATGGCGGCGAGCGCCTCGTTCGCCGTGAGCGAGGTGACGTCGATGAAATCTTCCTGCTTCATGATGGGTTCGCCGCGGGGCGGCTCAGTTGCCGTAGAAGAGCTCCGGCAGCCAGTAGACCAGCCGCGGGAACAGGTAGACGAGGAACATGGTGACGAAGACCATCGACAGGAACGGGAAGCAGCCCTTGAAGATGGTCCAGAGCTGCACGTGCTTCGGCGCTATGCCCTTGAGGTAGTACGCCGACATCGCCATGGGTGGCGTGAGGAACGAGGTCTGCAGGTTCAGCGCCACCAGCACGCCGAAGTACATCGGGTCGACGTGGAAGTGCTCGAGCAGCGGCAGGAAGATCGGCACGAAGATGATGATGATCTCGCTCCAC
>JAKOWJ010000277.1 GCA_029781595.1 Pseudomonadota bacterium
GCGAAGCGACCTCGCCGATAGATGGGTGGAAATCCGAGGCCTGGCGTGGGTTGCCTGGCCTCGGATTTCCGGGCACCCATCCGACGGTCCCGCTTGCGCGCCCAGGATGGCGGAATCGCCTGGCCGCCCGACGCCCTTTGCCCCGTCCAGCGCCGAAACACCGGTGAGCCCGGAAAAGAAAGAGCCCGCCACCAGGGCGGGCTTCGAAGTGGCCCATGGGAGGGCCAGGGGGAGGAAACGACTTCAGTGGGCGGCGGGCGATTCCGCGTCGGTGCGGAAGGCGCCTGCCGCGCGCGTCTTGCCCGCCCGCGAGGGCATGTGGCAGAGGCCGCAGACGTAGGCTTCGGTGAGGTCGTAGGTGTGGACCACGAACTGGCCGCCGCACTTGCGGCAGGGGGCCAGGGCCAGCATGTCGGCCTCGAAGAACTTGACCAGGCGCCAGGCGCGCGTGATGGAGAGCGTCTCGGGCAGCTCCAGGCGCGCGATCTGCTCGCGGTAGAGGCGGTAGGCGCGGGTGAGCGCCTCGACCTCGTCGAGCGCGCTCGTCTTGTCCAGGTAGCGGTAGATGTTCATGAACAGGCTCGAGTGGATGTTCGGCTGCCAGGTCATGAACCAGTCGGTGGAGAACGGCAGCATGCCTTTGGGCGGGCTCTTGCCGACGATCTCCTTGTACAGGCGCAGCAGGCGCTCGCGCGAGAGCCTGGTCTCGGCCTCGAGCAGCTGCAGGCGGGCGCCCAGCCGGATCAGCTCGGCGGCGCGGTCGATCTCGCGGGCCTCGGCGGAGACGCTCTTCGTCTTCGCGCGGGGGGTGGCGGGGCGCGCCGCGGGCGCGGGGTGGCCGGCCAGGGGCTGCGGGACCGGGACGCGGCTGGGCGGGGCCCTCACGCCGCGACTCCCGCCTCGACGCCACGGCCCGCCATCACGATGGAGGCGTGGATGCCGGCGGCCTGGCGGTCGCGGGCGTGGCTCGCGAGCAGGTTCCACACGACGTCGTCGTCGAAACGGAAGCGGCACATCAGCTGGTTGGCGCCGGCGATCTTGAGCAGCTGCGCGGAGCTGAGGTCGGCGATGCGGTCGGCGGCCTCTTCGGTGAGACCCAGGCGATAGAGGGCCTCGGCACGGTCCGTGAGGATCATGTGCTGGGCGAGGATGAGGTACGCGAGGTTGAGGTCCCGGATCTCTTCCATCAGGTGCTGGGTCGTCATGGTGTGCGCCTCCAAACCGTTGCTCGTTATGGGGTGAAGCTTGTGAGACGAATACTCCACCACCGCCCCGCGCGACTGAATGGGAGGCGCGCCGATTCTCGCGTACGGCATTGCGCCCGTCCGCGTGTAGGAATTCTTCCGACAGCCGGGCAGCCTTCCCTCTAGAACACCTGCCTCACCGCCGTCTTGGAGACGGCCGTGCCGAAGACGGTGCCGCGCATCGAGAGGTCGTCGGCGTCGCCGAAGTCCAGGGTCAGCGTGCCCGCCTCCTCCAGCCCGAGCGAGCCGGGCGGCATGGGCTGCGTCCAGGGGCTGCCGCGCGTGCGATACACGGCGCCCGTGCAGCGGCGCGAGCCCTCCCACTTGCAGTCGGAGACGACGAACCAGGCGGCGCGCCCGCTCTCGTCGTAGGTGAACCAGACGACCATCGTCGCGTTGGACGCGTGCTGCACGACCGACAGGCCCCAGCCGGGTTCCTGCGGGTTCCACCACAGGTCCGTGTAGTCCGCCTCCGGCGCGCTCTTGGCGCCCAGCACGGCCTGGATCCCCGAGAAGTCGAGGTCCAGCCGCGAGTAGTAGTCGCGGTTGGCCGGGTCGGCCAGCGAGCCGGTGGAGGCGCACGAGGCGCTGCCGCCCTTCAGGCCCCCGCGCAGCAGGTACTGGTCGCCGTCCAGCGTGAAGAGCCCCGAGCCGCTGCTGCCCGGCTCGGTGGTGCCCGCGAGCCAGCCGGCCACGATGAGGTCGGTGCCGCCCTCGGAGACCAGGCCCAGCGCCTGGCCCATGCTCACCTTCTTCACGTCGCCCTGCGGGTGGTGGATGG
>JAKOWJ010000278.1 GCA_029781595.1 Pseudomonadota bacterium
GCCCATGGGCGTGGGCGCCTCGTCGCTGCCGACGTAGAGCGGCGCCACCGAGGGCAGGCCCGCCAGGTGCCCCAGCGCCCGGGCGCAGTCGTCGCGGTGGATGCGGTTGGTGAGGCTCGCGCGCGATCGTGGCGACACCGGCGCCGCGCCGCGGACGATGCGCACGAGGCGCTCGCGCCCCGGCCCGTAGATGCCCGAGAAGCGGATCGTGGCGGCCTCGAAGGGCGCGCCCGCGAGCAGGGCCTCGCCCTCTAGGAGCGCGCGGCCCGAGAAGCCCCGGGGCGCCGCGGCAGAGGCCTCGTCGACGACGCTGCCGTCGTCCTGCGCGTACACCCCGGTGGACGAGACGAAGAGGAAGCGGCGCGCGGCGCCCGCGGCGGCGGTGGCCAGCACGCCCGCGAGGCCCTCCACGTAGGCGAGCCGGTAGGCCTCCTCGGTGAAAGCGTCCGCCGACACGCAGTAGATCACGCACTCGGCCTCGCGCAGCGCCGCCGGGTGGGTCTCGCGCCGCAGCACGTCCATCGCGTGGGATCTCGGGTCGCCGCCGGGCGTGCGCCGGCCGAGGGCCACCCGGTGCCCGGCCGCCTCGAGCAGGGGCGCCGCCGCGGCCCCGACGTAGCCGGCCCCGGCGATGAAGACGCGCATCAGGAGACGACGAGGGCGACGGCGAAGCCGTCGTAGCCCTTCACGCCCACCGTCTGGATCGCGGTGGCGGACACGCGCGGCTCGGCGGCGATCATCGCGTTCAGGCGCCGCACGCCCTGCACCGCCGCGTTGGTGCTGGACGCGTCGGCGACCTCGCCCCCGCGCACCACGTTGTCCACCACGATGACCGCGCCGCGGCGCGTGAGCTTGAGCGCCCAGGCGAAGTAGTCCGGGTTGGAGGGCTTGTCCGCGTCGATGAACACGAAGTCGAAGGGCCCCGCCCCCTCGCGCTCGAGCTCCGCGAGCGAGTCCACGGCCCGCCCCAGGCGCACCTGCGCGACGTGCGCGAAGCCCGCGCGGGCGAGGTTGGCGCGGGCGACCTCGGCGTGCTTCGGCTCCACTTCCAGGGTGACCAGGCGCCCGGCGCCCGGCGGCAGCGCACGGGCGAGCCAGATGGCGCTGTAGCCGCCCAGCGTGCCGATCTCCAGGATGTTCCTGGCGCCCTGCACGCGCGCGAGCAGGTGCAGGAACTTGCCCTGCGGCGGCGACACGCTGATGGCCGGCAGCCCCGCGGCCTGGCTCGCGGCGAGCGCCTGCTCCAGCACCGCGTCGGCCTTCACCAGCGTGGCGGCGAGGTAGTCGTCGACCGCGTCCCAGGTCTCCTGGCTCATGGAATCCAGACTACCACTACCACACGCGCAGCACGGTCATGGCCGGGTACCCGTGGCATCAGGGGCGCCGCGCGGCGATCGCGGCCAGGGCCTGCGCGCGTTGCGGTTCCACCTCGTCCAGGGCCTTCACCGTCATGCCGAGGTCGCGCAGCAGCCCGTCGGCGATGCCGTAG
>JAKOWJ010000332.1 GCA_029781595.1 Pseudomonadota bacterium
CCGGCGAGGCCTGCGGCACCGGGGACGGCGTGGCCGCGCGCGGCGCGGGAACGGCCTGCGCGGGGTGCGTGCGCCGCGGGGATTCCGCCGGTGGCACGGACGGGGCCGGGCGGTGGACGGGTGCCTGCGGGTGGGGCTGGCGCCCCGCGGGCTCGCCGCGTTGCACGGGGCGGGGGACTTCGGCCGGCTTCTGCCGCGCGCGCCATTCGCCGTGCGAGGGCAGGAACCGCGAGCCGCCGCCCACCGGCTGCCTGTCGATCACTTCGCGTGGCACGTCGGCCCGGAAGTTCTGCACCGGCCGGTGGCCGCCGAAGTGCTCGCGGGGGATGACGGTGGCGCCGCGGTCGCGGTTGTCCCAGCGGTGCTCGCGACGCCAGTCGGGGCGCTCGCGCTCGTGCGCGTGCCGCCACGGCTGCACCACGCGGTTCACGTGGGTGACGTAGGTGGCGTTGACGGCGAACCAGGGCTGGAAGTCGTCCCACGGCGACAGCGGGTACCACCCCACCACGCTCGTCGGGCCCGTGGAGAACGAGAGGCTCCAGCCCGGCTCGCCCACCCAGCCGACGAGCGCCGGCGCCCACACGGGCCGGCCCGTGTACTGGCCCGGGAACCAGGCCCAGCGCCCGCCGAGGACCACCCAGCGGCCGTAGTGGAACGGCGCATAGCCCCAGGGGGCGTCGTCGACCCAGGTCCAGCCCCAGGGGCGCACCCAGGTCCAGCGGCCGTAGCGGTACGGCGCCCAGCCCGCCGGCACGTGCGTCGGGTACCAGACGACGCCGTACTCCGCGTCGTTGGACCAGGAGCCGTAGTCGTCGAGGTCCTCCCACCCGGTCATCTCGGGCGGCAGGTAGCGGGCGGCCTCGCGGTCCTGCCAGCGCTGGTCGCGCGCGAGCGCCCACTCGTCGAGGGGCGCGGACCGCGCGGGCTCGAGCTCGAAACGCTGGCGACCGGCGCCGGTGACGATCACGGCGCGGCCGGCGAATACCGTGAGGCGCGTCTCGCCGCGCTCGGCATCCGCGTCGAGGCGGTAGCGCCCGGCGGAGCGCAGCTGGAAGCGCGCCTGCGGGGTGCTCAGGAGCCAGGACTCGCCCGGCGCCAGTTCGCGCACGCGCACGGCGAGCGAGCCGCGCACGACGTGCCCGCGGAAGGCGGTGTCGTCCAGGCGCACGATGTCGAGTTGCGTGGCGCCGTCCAGCCGCAGCGCCGCCGCGCCGAAGCGCACCTCGGCGCGCGCGCCGGGCTCCGTCCAGACGGAGTTCTCGCTGGTGAGCGGCAGGTTGGGCCGGGCCGCCTCCCAGCCGAGCGCCGGGTCGGCGTACACGGTGACTTCGCCTTCGGCGAGCGCGAGGCGCCCCACGCGGCCCGGCGGATCGGCGAGCGCGATGGCGGGCGCGAGCAGGAGCGGCAGGAGGACGGCGGCAAGTCGTTTCATGTGGGGCCTTTCTTCGCGGTCTATCGCCGGCGGCGGCGCCGGTTCCATGTTCCCATAACGCGCCAGGCGGGCGGGGGTGGACAGCGCGGGATGTAACCGGTTGTTTCCCGCGCGGGCTTCGGCCCGCGGGAATTTCCAGCACCCTGATTTCATGCCATTATTGGCCCCGAATTCCCGCTGACTCGGGAGCGCGGCGCATCCGGGCACCGGCCCGCCTCACCGTTCCCCCGCCGCCGCCACCGCACCGAAGAAGAACTCGCCCGGGACCATCGGATGGACAAGACCACCGTCTTCACGAAGACCGCGAAGGGCATCACGCAGGTCAACCAAAAGTCCGCCTCGCTCTCCAAGGACCTCATGAAGGTCCTCAAGCTCGTCGACGGCAAGTCCACGTTCGCGCAGATCATGGAGCGCGCCGAGGTCGACAAGCCCGTCCTCGAGAAGGCGATGAACACCCTGATCCGCGACGGCTTCGCGCGCGTCTTCGAGACGCGCAAGGACCCGGACCCGTTCGGCGAGGACGACTTCGACTTCACGGCGCCGGGCAAGCTCCCGGGCGCCACGCAGCGCGTGGTGGCCGCGGCCGCGCTCGACATCAGCGAGCTCGCGCGCCAGCAGGAGAAGGCCGAGACCGACCGCAAGGCCCGCGAGGACGCGCAGGTGGCCGCCCGCGAGAAGGCCAAGCTGCAGGCCGAGGCGCGCGCCAAGGCCGAGGCGGAGGCCCGCGCGAAGGCCGAGGCCGAGATGCGGGCGATGGAGCAGGCGCGCAAGGCCAAGGAGGCCGCCGACCGCGCCAAGGCCGAGCTCGAGGCGCGCCTGCGCGAGGAGGAAGCCAAGAAGCGCGCCGCCGCCGAGCACCACGCGCGCGTGGCCGCCGAGCAGAAGGCGCGCGAGGAGGCCGAAGCCAGGCGCCTGGCGGAGATGCGCGCCAAGGCCCAGGCCGAGGCGGACGCGAAGGCGCGCGCCGAGCTCGAGGCGCGGGTGCGCGAGGAGGAGGCGAAGAAGCGCGTGGAGGCCGAGCGCCACGCGCGCGAGGCGGCCGCCGAGAAGGCGCGCGAGGACGCCGAGACGCAGCGCCTGGCCGAGGTGCGCGCCAAGGCCGAGGCGGAGGCGAAGGCGCTCGCCGAGGCCCGCGCCCGCGCGGAGGCCGAGGCCCAGGCGCTCGCCAAGGCGCGCGCGGAGGCCGAGTCGGCCGCGCGCCGCCAGGCGCAGGAGGCCGTGGAGTCCGAGAAGGAGCTCAAGGCGCGCCTCAAGGAGGAGATCGAGGCCCGCATCCGCGGCGAGATGGAGCAGCTGCTGCGCGAGGAGATCGAGGAGAAGGCCCGCGCCGAGCTGCAGGCGCAGATCATGGAGGAGGCGCGGCTCGCGGCCAAGGCCGAGCTCGAGGAGCGCCTGCGCGAGGAGCGCGAGGCCCTGCAGAAGGCCGAGCTCGAGGCGCGCGTGAAGGCCGAGCGCGCGGCGCGCGAGCGCGCCGACCAGGAGGCGAAGCTGCGCGAGGAGGCCGAGGCCCGCGCCGCCGCCGAGGCGGCCGCCCGCGAGAAGGCCGAGGAGGAGACGAGGCGCCTGCGCCGCATGGAGGCGAGGGCGCGCGAGGAGGCCGAGGCGGCCGCCCGCGAGAAGGACGCCGCCGCCGCCGCCGCCGCGAAGGCGCGGGCCGAGGCCGACGCCCGCGTCGAGGCCGAGCGCAAGGCCAAGATCGAGGCCGAGGCGCGCGCGATGGTGGAGGCCGAGGAGCGCGAGCGCCGCGAGCGCGAGCTCTCCTCCAAGATCGAGGCCGAGCGCAAGGCGCGCGAGGAGGCCGAGAAGCGCGCGCGCATCGAGGCGAGGGCCCGCGAGACGGTCGAGGAGACCACCCGCGAGAAGGTGAAGGCCGAGATCGAGGGCGACATGACGCGCCGCGCCGAGCTCGAGGGCAAGGCCCAGGCGCGCGCCTACATGGAGGCCAAGCAGAAGGCCGAGGCGGACGAGGACGCGCGCGTGCGCGCCGAGCAGGACCGCAAGGCGCGCGAGATCGCCGAGGTGCTGCGCACCAAGGTCGAGCCGGACGTGCCCGAGGCCGCCACGCCCGCGCGCCGCCGGCCGCGCCGCAGGATCAACTGGTTCCGCAACATCCTGGTGGGCCTGGGCGCCTTCGTGGTGATCGGCGTGGGGCTCCTGCACGTGGTGCCGCTGCGCACCTTCGCCGACAAGCTCGAGAAGGGCATCGGCGGCTGGCTGCACGAGGAGGTGTCGATCTCCAACCTCAAGTTCTCGCTGCTGCCCTCCCCGCACCTGAAGATCGAGGGCTTCACGGTGGGCAAGGCCCTCGACGCGAAGGCCACGCACGGCCGCGTGTTCGTCGACATCCCCGCGCTGCTCGGCGACAAGGTGGTCGTGAACTCGCTGGAGCTGGACAACGTCTCGATCACGGGCGACGCGCCGCGGCGCATCCTGTCGTGGGGCAAGGTCGAGGGCAAGAGCGCGGCCGCGCGCATCGAGTCCATCCGCCTGCGCAACGTGAAGCTCGACGTGAAGCCGGAGGTCAAGCCCTTCGACGCAGTGCTGGGCTTCGGCGCCGACGGCGCGTTCCGCAGCGCGAGCCTCACGGGCGAGGGCAAGTGGACGGTGCGCATCGCCCCGAGCGGCAGCGCCTACGACGTGAACTTCAGCGCGCGCGACTGGGAGCTGCCCATGGGCGCGCCGGTGCCGATCAGCGAGGTCTCCGCCAAGGGCGTGCTGACGACGGGCGACATCACCTTCTCGGAATTCGAGGCCGACGTCCTCGAGGGCAAGGTGAACGGCACGCTCAAGGTCACCTGGGGCCCGTCCTTCCACCTCGCCTCGGACCTGAACCTCGCGCGGCTGAAGGCCGATGCGCTCATGGGCGCGTTCACGCCCGACATCGCGGTCACCGGCCGCGTGGACGGCAACTTCGCGGTCTCCGCCGACTCGGCCGCGCTCGCGGACCTGCTCAAGTCGCCGCAGGTGCAGGGCAAGTTCCGGCTCGCCGACGGGTCGATCTCCAACGCCGACCTCGTGGCCGCCATGCAGTCCCAGGAGGCGGGGGGCCGCGCCGGCGTCACCAAGTTCGCCGAGCTCACGGGGGAGATCTCCGCGGCCGAGGGGCGCGTCTCCTACCGCGCGCTCAACCTGCAGGGCGGCGTGCTGCGCGGCGGCGGCGGCGTCGACATCGCGGCCAATGGCGCGCTCTCCGGGCGCCTGTCCGTGGAGATCCGCTCCAACGTGGCGCAGGACCGCGGCGGCTTCTCGGTGTCGGGCACGGTGAAGCGACCCATCCTGCGCCGCGGCGGCTGACCGCCTCTTGGCTTCCGGGCCGCCCCGCGGGGCGGCGGGCGCCCCCCGGGGCACCGCCGGCCTCGCGAAGCTCCTGCCGCTCTTCCGGCTGCTGGGGCCGCACCGCGCGCGCCTCGCGCTCACCTTCGCGGCGCTGCTCGTGTCGGCGGGCATGGTCCTGGTCATCGGCGAGAGCCTGAAGCGGCTGGTCGACGAGGGCTTCGCCGCCGGGCGCGCCGACCGCCTGGACGCCTGGCTCGCGGGGCTGGCGGCCCTCGTGGCGGTGCTGGGCGCGGTGACGTGGGCGCGGGTCTACAACGTCTACTGGATCGGCGCGCGCTTCACGGCGGACCTGCGCGCGAAGGTCTACCGCCACATCCTCACGCTCTCGCCCTCGTTCTTCGAGGGCGCGCGCACCGGCGAGGTGGTCTCGCGCCTGACGAGCGACGTGACGCTCGTGGAGGCGGTGATGGGCGGCACGCTCCTCTACGCGCTGCGCATGGCCTTCACGCTGGCCGGGTGCGCGGTGATGCTGGTGCTCACGAGCGTGAAGCTCGCCGCGCTGGCCGCCGCCGGCCTGCCGCTGCTCGTGCTGCCCATCGGCATCCTGGGGCGGCGCCTGCGGCGCCTGGCGCGCCTGGTGCAGGACCGCGTGGCCGACGTGTCCGCCCACGTCGACGAGACGGTGCACGAGATCCGCACGGTGCAGGCCTACGCCCACGAGGACCACGAGGGCGCGGTCTTCTCGGGCCTGGTCGAGTCGGTGTTCGAGGCCGGCGTGCGGCGCAGCGCCACGCTCGCGCTGCTCATCGCGGCCGTGATCGTGCTCGCCTTCGGGGGCGTGGGCGCCCTGCTGTGGGTGGGGGCGCACGACGTGATGGCCGGGCGCCTGACGATCGGCAGCCTCACGGCCTTCGTGTTCTACGCGGTGATCGTGGCCAACGCCACTTTCGTGCTGGCCGAGACCTGGGGCGAGCTGCAGCGGGCGGCCGGCGCCTCCGAGCGCCTGACGGAACTGCTCGCCACCGAGCCCGAGATCCGCGCGCCGGCGCGCCCGGTGGCGCTGGCCTCTCCCGGGACGGGCCGCGTGAGCCTGGAGGGCGTGGGCTTCCACTACCCGTCGCGGCCCGCGACCGCGGCGCTCGCCGGGTTCTCGCTCGCGGTCGAGCCGGGCGAGGTCGTGGCGCTCGTCGGCCCCTCGGGCGCGGGCAAGTCCACGGTCTTCCAGCTGCTGCTGCGCTTCTACGACCCGCAGGAGGGCACGGTGCGCCTCGACGGCGTGGACGCCCGCGAGGCCGACCCCCGCGCCTGGCGCCGCCACTTCGCGCTCGTGCCGCAGGAGGCGGTGATCTTCGCCGCGAGCGTGGCCGACAACGTCCGCTACGGCCGGCCCGGCGCACCGGACGACGAGGTCCGCGAGGCCTGCCGGCTCGCCTACTGCCTCGAGTTCGTCGACCGCCTGCCCGACGGGATCGCCACGCCCCTGGGCGAGCGCGGCGTGAAGCTCTCGGGCGGGCAGCGCCAGCGCATCGCCATCGCGCGCGCCATCCTCGCGGACCGGCGCGTGCTGCTGCTCGACGAGGCCACGAGCGCGCTCGACGCCGAGAGCGAGCGCACCGTGCAGCTCGCGCTCGCGAGCCTCATGCGCGGGCGCACCACGCTCATCATCGCGCACCGCCTGGCCACGGTAAAATCCGCGGACCGCATCGTCGTCATGGACCACGGCCGCGTCGTGGCCGCGGGCACGCACGAGGACCTCGTGCGCGAGGACGGGCTCTACGCCCGCCTCGCCGCCCTGCAGTTCTCGCCGACGGCCGAAGCCACCGCATGATCCGCCCCGCCGCCCTCGCCCTGGTCCTGCTGCTCGCCGCAACCGCGCGGGCGCAGGACGCGCCGTCGCCGCCGGCGGCCGCGCCCGCCGCCACGACGCCGGCGACCCCCGCGAGCTCCGCGCCGGGCGCGCCCCCGGCGAAGGAGGCGGCGGTCCCCGCTCCCGCGGCGGGGGCCCCGGTCGCGACGGGCACGGCGGCCCCCGCGCCCGCTCCCCCCGCCTACACCCCCGCGCCCGAGCCGCCCA
>JAKOWJ010000346.1 GCA_029781595.1 Pseudomonadota bacterium
GACCTCGAATTCGTGCCGGGGCTGGACCTGAAGGTGCTGCGCCGCTTCCGGTCCGAGCGCGAGTGGGTCCTGGAGCCCGGCGACATGCTCTACCTGCCGCCCGACGTGGCGCACTACGGCGTGGCGCTCACCGACTGTCTCACGTGGTCGGTGGGGTTCCGCGCGCCGTCGGACGCGGAGCTCGCGGCCGGCTTCCTCGACTTCCTGGGCGAGCGTCTCGCGCTCGAGGGCCGCTACGACGACCCCGGCCTCGCGCCCGCGCGGGCCGCGGGACGCATCCCGGAGGCGCTGCTCGGGCACGTGTCGCGGGTGCTGCGCCGCGTGCGCTGGGGCCGGCGCGAGGCGCTGGAGTTCGCCGGCCGCTTCCTTTCCGAGCCGAAGGCGCACGTCTACTTCACGCCGCCCGCGCGGCCGCTCTCGCCGGCGCGACTGCGGGCCGCGGCGGCGCGCCGCGGGCTCGTGCTGGACCGCCGCGCGCGGCGTCTCCCCGCGCGCGGGGCGTTCTTCCTCAACGGGGAGCTCGTGCCCGCGCGGGCCGGCTGCGCGCCGTGGTTGCGCGCCCTGGCGGACTCGCGCACGCTAGGCCCCGTGGAGGGCGCGCCGCCCGCGTTCTGGTCGCTGGCGCACGAGTGGCACGCCCTGGGCATCCTGCACCTGCGCGAGGAGTCGTGACGATGAGCACGCCGGAACAAGCCGATCCCAAGCCCTCCTATCGCGCGATCTCGGGGCTCGCCGAGTCGCGCGCGGCCATCGACGAGGTGATCGCCTGCGCGCGCGCCACGCTGTGCGTGTTCGACTACTCGCTGGAGAACCGCGGGTTCGGCGACCCGGGCCGCATCGAGCGCCTGCGCCACTTCCTCGTCGCGGGGCGCAACCACCGCCTGCTCATCGCGCTGCACGAGCCGGAAAGGCTCGAGCGCTTCGAGCCGCGCCTGGTGGGGCTGCTGCGCCAGCTGCCCGCGTCGGTGGAGATCCACCGCACGCTCGGGCAGGCCCGCAACGCGACCGACCCCTTCGTGGTGGCCGACGACCACAGCGTCTGGCACCAGCACCACCACGACCAGCCCCGCGCGGTTGTTGCACTGCACTCGCCGGCGGATGCCGCGCCCATCCGGGAGCGCTTCGGGGAGATCTGGGAGCTCTCCGAGCCCGCCGTCGGCGCCTCCACCCTTGGGCTTTGAAACTTAGGCGTTTTGCCGGATCTCAAGGTTCCCCCGGCGCACGCCCGGTGCTATGATTCTGCGCCCGCTCGGAAGCGCCGGGCGCAGGTTGTTGCACCGCAGCATGACCGGTGCTTCGGGGAACGGGCAACCCTATCGACACGTGTCCCCAAGGATCCATACAAAATGAGAATTTCCTATCTCCTCGCAGCCCTCCTCGCCGCCGGCGCCGTCGCCTGCGGCAAGACCGAAGCGCCCGCCCCGGCCCCGGCCCCCAAGGTCGAGGCGCCGAAGCCCGCCGAAGCCCCGAAGCCCGCCGAAGCCGCCCCGGCCGCTCCCGCCGGCGACGCCGCCAAGCCCGCTGACGCCGCCGCGGCGCCGGCTGCCCCGGCCGCCGACGCGGCCAAGCCCGCCGAGGCCCCCAAGGCCGACGCGAAGCCCGCCGAAGCCCCCAAGAAGTAACGGGCTCCCCGGAGCGAAAAAGCCGGCCCTCGGGCCGGCTTTTTTTTGGCCTTCGCGCCCCGCCGGCGCCTCACGCCTCCCGCCAGCCGAACCCCTCGTCCTGCGTGGCGATGCCGATCCACGAGGCCGCGCAGCCCAGGGCGCCAGCCAGCGCCGCCGCGGCCAGCTCGGGCCGGTTGTTCTCCTGCGACAGGTGCGCGGCCACCACGTGCTTCAGCCGCGAGCGGTCGATGCGCGAGACGATGCCGGCGGCCACGCCGTTCTCCAGGTGCCCGAGACGGCCGGCGATGCGCTGCTTGAGCATGCGCGGGTAGCGGCCGGACTCCAGGAGCACCGCGTCGTGGTTGCACTCGAGCACCAGCGCGTCGCAGCCCGAGAGCTTCTCCTCCACGTGCGGCGTGGACACGCCCAGGTCGGTGGCCACCCCCAGCCGCCGGTGGCCGTCGGAGAAGGCGAACTGCACGGGCTCGCGCGCGTCGTGCGGGACGGGAAACGGGTCCACGAGGAGGTCCTGCACCGCGAAGGCCGCGTGCGGGTCCACCAGGCGCACGAGCGCCTCGGGGAAGTCCGGCGGCAGCGAGGCCGCCGTGCCGCGGGTGAGGTGCACCGCGAGGGCGTGGCGGCGGGCGAAGCGCGCGACGCCGCCCAGGTGGTCGCTGTGCTCGTGGGTGACGACGACGGCGGCGAGGTCGCCGGGGGCCAGCCCGAGGCGCGCCAGGCGCGTGGCGGTCTCCCCCAGGGGGAAGCCGCAATCCAGCAGGACGCGCGTGGCGCCGCTCTCGACGACGAGGCCGTTGCCGCCGCTCCCGCTGCCCAGGGAGGCGAAGCGCAGCGCCATCGCCCGGGGACCCGCGCTAGCGCAGCTGCTCGAACAGGAGCGAGAGGATTCGCCGGCCCGTGGCGGAGTTCTCCGCCTCGCCCTTCTCGTTCTGCACGACCACGTTGGAGTGCCCGCCGCCCGACACCTCCGTGACGAGCACGCGGTACAGCGGCTTGGGCGCCTTGGGCGAGGGCCGCCAGAAGGCCAGCTTGTCCAGGATGCCGCCGCCGGAGTCGGGCGCCGGCGCGTCCGGATCGATGTAGCGCACGAAGAACACGCCCTTGGAGCGGTCGCGGTCCTCGACGGTGAAGCCGGTGCGGTCGAGCGCCAGCCCGACGCGGCGCCAGGCGCGGTCGAAGCCGTCGTTCACGACCAGCGGGCCGGCATTGCCGGCGGCGAGCGTGGCCCCGGGCGGCGCGACCTTCGCGGCGGCCTCCGTGGAGGCGGCCAGCGGACCCGCCTTGTTCGAGGTCACCATCTCGGACTTGCGGCCGGGCTCGCCCAGCTTCACGAGCAGGCGACCGAGCATCTCGGCCTCGAGGTCGCGGTCCGTGCCGGTGCCGCGGGGTTGCCAGCGCGTCGCGTCCTGGTCGACGTTGGTGAACACTTCCTCCAGGCCGCGGTGGCTCACGTAGATCTCGGTGGTGCCCGGCTTGGCTCCGCGCTCCAGGCGCGTGCGGAAGCGGTCGCGCTCGCCGGTGGAGTACATGCCCGGCAGGGCGCGGCTCACCATGCCGCGCAGCCCCGAGGTCTCGACGTTGGGCCGCAGCTCCTTCCAGTTCGTCTCGAGGATGCCGGACTCCGGCGTCTCGCGCGCGAGGGTGAAGCCCTGGTCCAGCCAGAAGGCGCGCACGACGGGCCAGACCTGGTCCGGCGTGGCATCGGCCACGATCCACACCTGGTCGCCCGCGCGCTCCAGGTGCGCGTGCTTCACCGCGGGCAGCACGGCGTCGGAGGCCTGCGCGGGCGTGCCGGCCGGCTGCGAGGCGCGGTCGCGGTTGTACTGGGAGTAGCTGGTGGCCGAGCGCGGATCGGGCACCGCGAAGCGCTCGTCGGCGCCGGGGCGCGTGAGGTCCGGCGGCACCTCCAGGGGGCGCTCCCGGGAGCGCTCGAGGCGCTGCTGCTCCTCGGTCTTGAAGATCCCGCAGCCGGAGGCGAGGACGAGGGGGATGACGACGAGGGCGAGCTGGCGGGAGCGGGTCATGGAATGGACGGGTCCGGTTCAGGAGAGGCAGCCGCCTTCGCGCAGCGCCTCGGTGACGGTTTCGTGGAAGGCGCTCGCGAGCGGCGTGAGCGGCAGGCGGATGCCCTCGCCGATGCGGCCCATTCGGGCGAGCGCCCATTTCACGGGGATGGGGTTGGCCTCGACGAACAGCTTGTGGTGCAGCCCCATCAGGCGCTGGTTGATCTCGATGGCGCGGCGGGCGTCGCCGGCCAGCGCGGCGGCGCACATCTCGTGCATGGCGCGGGGGGCGACGTTGGCGGTGACCGAGATGTCGCCGTGGGCGCCGAGCAGCATGTACGGCAGCGCGGTGGCGTCGTCCCCGGAGAAGACGCGGAACGCGGCCGGCTTGCGGCGCAGCAGCTCCGCGCCGCGGTCGAGGTTGCCCGTCGCGTCCTTGATGCCGACGATGCCCGGCACCTCGGCCAGGCGCAGCGTCGTCTCCGTGGCGAGGTCCGCCACCGTCCGGCCGGGCACGTTGTAGAGGAGCATGGGCAGGTCCACGGCCTCGGCGATGGCGCGGAAGTGCCGGTACAGCCCCTCCTGCGCGGGCTTGTTGTAGTACGGCACCACGGAGAGGGAATAGTCCGCGCCCACGTCCTTCGCGTACTTCGTGAGCTCGATGGCCTCGCGCGTGGAGTTGCCGCCCGCGCCGGCGATCACGGGCACGCGGCCGGCGCAGTGCTCCACCGCCGTGCGGATGAGCAGGCAGTGCTCCTCCACGTCCACGGTGGGCGACTCGCCCGTCGTGCCGACGACGACGATTCCGTCGGTGCCTTCGGCGACGTGCCAGTCGAGGAGGGACTTGAATCGGGGAAGATCCAGCGAGCCGTCCGCCTGCATCGGCGTGACGATCGCCACAAGGCTGCCGGTCAGCATGGTTCCGGGCTCGGGACGCGGTCGAAAGAGCGGGATTTTACCGCATTCGACCCCGGTTCCGGCCCCTCACGCCGGCTCGTGCCGCGCGCACAGGCGCTGCACCGCGGCCGGCCGGGGAGAATCCACCACCAGGTCCTCGTAGGCCAGCACGCGCAGCCGCCCCCGCACCGCCTCCAGCAGCTCGCCGGGCGCGAGCAGGAAGTCGGGGTTGGACGGGCGGCCGAAGCGCTCGTTGCCGCGGGCGAAGGTCTCGTACACCAGGATCCCGCCCGGCGCCAGGCTCCCGGCCAGGGCGGGCAGGAGCGGGCGGTGCAGGTAGTTCGTCACCACGATGGCGTCGAAGCGACGGCCCGGGAAGGGCCAGGGCCCGGCCTCCAGATCCGCCCCCAGCACCTGCACGCCGGCCGGCGGGTCGCGCAGGAGCGCCGGGTCGCGGTCCACGGCCACCACCTCGCAGCCCAGGGCGGCCAGGTGGCGCGCGTGCCGCCCGGCGCCGCAGGCGAGGTCCAGCACCTCCCCGCCGGGGCGGATGAGCGGGGCCCAGCGCACGACCCACGGCGAGGGGGGCAGGTCCCCGCCGTGGGCAGGAGGAGAAGGGGAAGGCGCGGCCATGGCGCCATGATACGGTCGGCGCCCGCCGGCGAACTCGCCCGCGGCGGCCGTGGTCGAACCGCGGCCCGCCCTCGCCCCGCCCCGATGCTGCTCACCCTCGCCCTCGGCCTCTTCCTCGTCGTCGCCACGACGCTGGTGCACTACGAAGTGCTCGGGCAGGTGTCCACGCGCCTGCCGGCCGCCGCCGTCGCGCCGCGCCTGAAGCTCGTGGTCGTCGTGCTCGTGGCCTTCGCCGCCCACGCGGCCGAGATCGTCCTGTACGCGGGCGCCACCTGGGCCTGGATCGCGCAGGTGGGCGTCGGCGGGCTCGCGGGCGCGCTCGGCTCGACCTTCGCCGCTTGCCTGTACTTCTCCGCCGAGACCTACACCTCGGTGGGCTTCGGCGACATCGTCCCCACGGGCCCGCTGCGCGTGCTGGCCGGCGTGGAGACGCTCAACGGCCTGCTGCTCATCGGCTGGTCGGCCTCGTACGTCTACATCGCGATGGAGCGCTTCTGGGAATCGCCCCGGCCCCGCGCGTGGCTCACGCCGCGAGGAGCGGCCCGGGCGCCTGCCAGGCGAGTCCCAGCGCCTGCCCGACCTCGGGATGGGTCAGCCGGCCCTCGCACACGTTGAGTCCCGCGGCCAGGTGCGGGTTCTCGCGCAGCGCCCGCTTCCACCCCAGGTCCGCGAGCTGCAGGGCGAAGGGCAGCGTCGCGTTGTTGAGCGCGTAGGTGGAGGTGCGCGGCACCGCTCCCGGCATGTTGGCCACGCAGTAGTGCACCACGCCGTCGACGACGAAGGTGGGCTCGGCGTGCGTGGTCGGCCGCGAGGTCTCGAAGCAGCCGCCCTGGTCGATCGCCACGTCCACCACCACCGCGCCGGGCTTCATCTGCGCGACGAGCGCGCGCGTCACCAGCTTCGGGGCCGCGGCGCCGGGGATGAGCACGCCGCCGATCACGAGGTCGGCCGAGCGCACGTGGCTCTCCACGTTGTCGCGGTTGGAGTGGATGGTCACGGCGCGCGCGCCCAGCAGCCGGTCCATGCGCCGCAGCGCGTCGATGTCGCGGTCGATCACCACGACCGCCGCGCCGCTGCCCACGGCCATCTGCGCCGCGTTGGTGCCGACGACGCCCGCGCCGAGGATCACGATCTTGGCGGGCGCGACGCCCGCCACGCCCCCGAGCAGCGTGCCCATGCCGCCCTGCGACTTCTCCAGGCAGTGCGCGCCGGCCTGGATGGACATTCGCCCGGCCACCTCGGACATCGGCGCGAGCAGGGGCAGCCCGCCGCCCGCCTTCGTGACCGTCTCGTAGGCGATGCAGACGGCCCCGCTCTCCAGCAGGCCCTTCGCCTGCGCCGGGTCCGGCGCGAGGTGCAGGTAGGTGAAGAGCACCTGCCCCGGGCGCAGGCGCCGGATCTCGGCCGGCTGCGGCTCCTTCACCTTCACCACCATGTCGGCGGCGGAGAAGACCTCGTCGGCGGTGCCCACGACGCGCGCGCCGGCCTTCTCGTAGGCGGCGTCCGCGGCACCGATGCCGGCGCCGGCGCCGGCCTGCACCAGCACCTCGTGGCCGTGCGCCGCCAGCTCGCGCGCGGACGAGGGCGTGAGCCCGACGCGGTACTCGTGGATCTTGGTTTCGGTGGGAACGCCGATGCGCATGGAGCCTCCGTGTTGTGGGGGTGCCGGCCGCCGGCCGCCGTCGGCCCCCTGGTGGGAGGCCCTAGGCCGCGGCTTCGAGCGGCTCCATTCTACTGACGCCCATGTCCTTGAGCGTCTCGGCCACCGCCGAGACCACGTTGCGCATCTCGTTGGCGTCGATGGCGCCGATGCAGCCGACGCGGAAGGTCTCGACCTTCGTGAGCTTGCCGGGATACAGGACGTAGCCGCGCGCGCGCACCTTCTCGTAGAACGGCTTGAAGGCGTAGTGCGGGTCGCCCGGCGCGTGGAAGGTGATGATGACCGGCGCCTGCACCGCGCGCGGCAGGAAGAGCCGGAAGCCCAGCGCCGACATGCCGTCGATGAGCGTGTCGCGGTTGGCCGCGTAGCGCGCGCCGCGCGCCGGCTGCCCGCCCTCGGCGAGGAACTGGTCGAGCGCGGCGCGGAAGGCGGCCACCACGTGCGTGGGCGGCGTGAAGCGCCACTGCGTCGTGCGCTGGAGGTACGTCCACTGGTCGTGCAGGTCCATCGCCAGCGAGTGGGAGTTGCCGCGGCACCCTTCCAGCACGGCGCGGCGCACGATCACGAAGCCCATGCCCGGCACGCCCTCGATGCACTTGCCCGAGGCGGCCACCAGCGCGTCCACCGGGTGGCGGGCGACGTCGATGGGCACCGCGCCGAAGGAGCTCATGGCGTCCACGACGAGCCCCTTGCCGTGGCGGGCGCAGGCCTCCGCGATCTCCGGCAGGGGATTCAGGATGCCGGTGCCCGTCTCGCAGTGCACCTGCGCCACGTGCGTGATCGAGGGATCGGCGCGCAGGGCCTCGTCGATCATCGCGCCGGTGGGGTGGCGGTCCTCCGGGAGGTCCAGGGACACGTGCGCCCGGCCCAGGTAGCCGAGGATCTTCAGGATCCGCTGGCAGTAGGCGCCGTTCTGCGGCACGAGCACCTTGCCGCCGCGCGGCACCACGTTGGCGAGCGCCGCCTCCACCGCGAAAGTGCCGCTGCCCTGCAGCGGCACGCACTCGTGGGTGCCGCTGCCGTTGACCACCGCCAGCAGGTCGCGGCAGATGGTGCCGGTGAGCGCGTTGAACGCGGCGTCCCACGACCCCCAGTCGCGGAGCATCGCCTGGCGGGTGGCCGGCGAGGTGGTGAGGGGGCCCGGGGTGAGGAGGATGGGATCGCTGCCGAGGATCATCGGGTTCTCCAGTGGGGGATTCGCGCCGGGCCGGCCGCGGCCGCCGCGCGCTCAGGGGGCGTAGGCGTATCCATTGCCCTGCCGCACCAGCGTGCGGCGGTCGAGGTAGTCGTGGAAGTGGACGGTGACGCGGTCGTCCTCGATGAACGCCACGCCGTAGGCGGGCGGCTCGTGGCTCTGCGGGACGTGGTCCGTGGTGACGAGGTCGAAGGGCACCTGGTGGTTCAGGGCGCGCATCGTGGAGACCGGGATGCCGAGCCAGCTCCCGCACACGGGGCGGTGCACGTGCCCGTAGAAGAGGTGGCGGATGTTGCGGCGCCCCGCCACCAGCGCGGCGAAGCCCGCGGGCTCCTGCAGCGAGATGGCGTCCAGGCAGGGGATGCCCACGGGAAACGGCGGGTGGTGCATGAAGAGGAACACCGGCCGGTCCCCGGCCTCGTCGAGGCGGCGCGCGAGCCAGGCGGCGCGCCGGTCGCAGTAGCGGCCGCCGTGGATGCCCTCCTCGAGCGTGTCGAGGAAGAGGAAGTCGCCCTCGGGCAGCCGCCGCGCCGACTGCACGAAGCCCGACTCGTCGCGGGGCGCGTCGGGGAACACCGCCGCGAAGGGGCCCCTCGCGTCGTGGTTGCCCACGAGCGCGTGCCACGGCATGGGCAGGCGCTCGAGCTGCGTTCGCAGCGCCCGGTACGCCGCCTCCTCGCCCCGGTGCGCGAGGTCGCCGGTGATGACGAGCAGGCGCGCGTCGGCGTGGTGGGCGACGATGTCGTCGATGCAGCGCCGCAGGCGCTCGAGGGGATCCAGGCCGTACAGCAGTTGCCCCGGGGGGACGAGGTGCGTGTCGGTGACGTGGAGGATCTTCATCCGGCCCCTCCGGCCGCGCGGGCCGCGGGACTCACGGGACGATGGCCGCGCGCAGCACCCGCCTCTCCGCGGCGTCCTTCATGGCCCGCCCGACCTCCGAGAGGGGATACTTGCCGTCGACCAGCTCGTGGAAGGGAAAGCGGTCGCGGTTGGCGTGCACGAAGTCCAGGGCCTCGACGAGGTTCCGGGGGTGGTAGTTGTGCACGCCGCGCAGCGTGACGAGCTTGCGCAGCAGCAGGTTCGCGTCGATCGTCACGTTCGCCTCCGGGTTCACCACCCCCGCCAGCGCGTAGCAGCCTCCCGTGCGCAGCATCGCGATCCCCGACGGGATCACCGCCGGGGAGCCGCAGACCTCCAGCACGGCGTCCGCGCCCTCGGGCCGGCACAGGGCGCGCACCTCGCGCACCAGCGCCGCCTCGTCCATCGCGCCGGGATCGAGCGCGTGGTCCACGCCGAAGCGCGGCGCCATCTCGCGACGGGCGGCCACGGTGTCCAGGCCCACGACCACGCGCGCGCCGCGCGCCTTGGCGATGGCCGCGCCGTACAGGCCCAGCAGCCCCAGGCCCTGCACCACCACCGCGTCGCCCATGCGGATCCCGGCGCGCTCGGTGACGCACATCATCGTGGCCACGCCGCAGTTGATGGGCGTCGCCTCCTCGTCCGTGAGCCCGGGCGGCAGCTTGAGGATCCACGACTTCGGCAGCACGTAGCAGTACTCGCCGAAGCCGCCGTGGTGGTGCGGCGGCGTGGTCGCGGCCATGTGCCCGTACTTGTCCACGCCGGGCGACTTCTGCGGCAGGTCCAGCACCTCCGTGTAGTAGCTCGAGCCCGGGATGAAGTACTCGCTCCAGGTGATGCGCTCGCCCGGCGCGAGCGGCTCGCCGCGCATGTCGTGGGTCACGCCCTCGCCCAGCTCGACGATGGTGCCGATGATCTCGTGCCCCAGCACGCCGGGGCAGGGGTTGGGCCGGTGGCCCAGGTACGAGTGGACGTCCGAGCGGCAGATGGTGGACATCCGGATGCGCACGAGCACCTCCCCGGCGCGCGGCGCCCGCACCGGGAAGAGGCGGATCTCGAAGGGCCGGCCGGGGGCGTCGTAGACCGCCAGGCGCCCCTGCAGGTCCGCGGCGATGCCCATCAGGACGCCACGCCGTTCAGCGCGAAGTCGAGCAGCTCGTAGCTCTTGAGCACGGCGGCGCCGCCGCGCAGGCGGTACTCGTCGTTGAGCGGCGCGCTGAGGATGAACGGCACCCTCGCCTCCGTCGTGCCGCCGTGGGTGCGCAGGCGGTGGCCCTTCAGGCCCGTGAGGTCGTGGTCCTTCTCCGAGGCGCCCACGCACACGTCGGCCGCGGAGACCACCACGACGTCGCCCTCGCGGTCGGGCGGCAGGTCGAAGGCGCGGCACGCCGTCTCCTTGTCCATCACCGACTCCAGGCCCGCCAGGCCCCGGATGGCCTCGATCACCTGCCGCGGCGTGGTGCGGCCGCGGCACCACACGCGCACGAACCCGCCCAGCGCGCCGTGGTGGGCGACGAAGGCGTCGGTGATGGGGCAGATCACCTTCGTCTCGCCCGCGCCGAACTTCGCGTCGAGGATGTCCTGCAGCCAGATGACGTTCGGCTCGCCGGCGGCGTCGGACTTGTCGTTCATGCCGTGGTCGGCGGTGAGCGCGACCACGGCTCCCAGCTCCGCCAGCCGGCCGAAGCGCCGGTCGATCTCCTGGTAGAAGCGGCGCGCCTCCGGCTCCTGCGGCGCGTACTTGTGCTGCACCCAGTCCGTGAGCGAGAGGAACATGAGGTCGCGGTGGCCGGATTCCAGCAGCCTGATGCCCGCGTCCAGCACGAAGAGCGAGAGCTCCATGGAGTACATGTCCGGGAGCGGCTGGCCCACGAGCCCCAGCACGTCCTCGATGCCGTTCTCCGCGAGCGTGCAGCGGTCGGCCTTCTCGGAGGAGAAGCACACGTTGCCGCGGCTCACGTCCAGTCCCTTGCCGAGCTGGCGTCGCAGCTTGTCCTTGGCGGTGATGGCCACCACCTTCGCGCCGGCGTCGGCGAAGCCCTTGAGGATGGTGTCGCCGCGCAGCAGCTCCGGCCCCGTCATCACCACCGCCTCGCCCGTGGCCGTGTCCAGGTAGTAGTTGCCGGAGATGCCGTGGCGCGAGGCGGGCGTGCCCGTCACGATCGACATGTTGTTGGGGCAGGTGAACGAGGGCACCGTGCCCTCGGCGACGACGGCGAAGCCCTCCTTCATGAAGCGCGCGATGTTGGGGATGGCGCCCTCGCGCAGGAACTGCTGCAGGTAGGCCGGGTCGCCGCCGTCGATGATCACCACGACGACGGGCCGTCCCGGCCACCGGTACTGCGTCCCGTTCACGAGGACGGGAGGTCTTTCGTGGAGCATTCGTTCTCCTTGTTCGCCGCGGGCCGGGCCCCCGGCCATGCTAGATGAAGAGCTTTCGCACCCTCGCCGAGACCAGGTCGATCGAGCTCACGAAGGTGATGATGATCAGCATCACGGCGCAGGTCTGCGCGTACTCGAAGCCGCGGATGACCTCGTAGAGGATCACGCCGATGCCGCCGGCGCCCACCATGCCCACGACCGAGGCCGAGCGCACGTTCGACTCGAACCGGTAGAGCGAGTACGAGATCCACAGCGGCAGCACCTGCGGGATCACGCCGTAGAAGATCTCCTCCAGGGCCGAGGCGCCCGTGGCGCGCACGCCCTCCACGGGCCGCGGGTCGATGGCCTCCACCGCCTCCGAGAAGAGCTTGGCGAGCGTGCCCGTGGTGTGCACCCACAGCGCCATCACGCCCGCGAAGGGCCCCAGGCCCACCGCCACGATGAAGAGCATGGCGAACACCATCTCGTTGATGGCGCGGCAGCAGTCCATGAGGCGCCGGACGGGCTGGTACACCCAGATCGGCACGATGTTGGACGAGGAGAGCAGCCCGAAGGGCACCGCGCAGCCGATGGCGAGCACCGTGCCCCAGATCGCGATGTGCACCGTGACGATCATCTCGCGCAGGTAGCTGCGCCACTCGCGGAAGTCCGGCGGGAAGAACTCCTTCAGGAACTGGGCCATGTTGCCCGAGTCGCGGGCGAGGTCCAGCGGGCGGATGTCCGCGCCCTTCCACGCCCACGCCAGGACCAGCGCGAAGCCGGCCCAGGCGAGCGCCTGGGCCAGCGTGCGCTTGCCGGCGCCGGGGGGCGTGAGCGCCCCCGGCGGCACCGGGATGGGGGTCGGCGCCGCGGCCGTCACTTCGCGGTCTTGGCGAGCTCGGCGAGCTTCGCGTCGATGTCGTGGAGCTTCGCCTGCTTGTCGGCCGCCGAGAGCGTCGTGTCACCCGCCACCTTGGCGCGGCTCTTGGCCAGCTCGAGCTGGCGGATGGGGATGAGCTGCGCGTCGGAGGACTCGCGGAAGCCCGCGATCTGCTGCATGCCCTTCAGGATCTCCTTCTCGCGCGCGTCCTTGCCGTAGCCGATGATGAAGGCCTTCAGCTTCGCCTTCACGTCCGCCGGCAGGTCCTTGCGCCAGACCAGCGGGTCGCGCGGGATGAGGGGCGAGGTCCACACGATCTTCACCATCTCGCGCTTGGCCGGGTCCTTGAGCTTGAGCTTGTCGAGCTCCTCGCTGTTGTTGGTGGCCACGTCCACCTGCTTGTTGAGCACCGCGAGCAGGTTCACGCCGTGGGAGGCGGGCCGCACGACCTTGAAGACGTCCTTGGCCTCGACGCCGCGCTTGGTGAAGACGTAGTAGCCCGGCACGAGCGTGCCGGAGGTCGACTGCGGGTCGCCGGCGCCGAAGGCGAGCTCCTTGCCGTGCTTGAACATGTCGTCCAGCGTGTTGATGGGGCTGTCGCGGTGCGTGATGATGTAGCTGTAGTAGCCCGGCGTGCCGTGCAGGTCGATGAACTGCGCGAAGACCTCGCCGTTGGCGCGGTCCACGGCCTCGATGGCGCTCTTGTTGCCGTACCAGGCCACCTGCACCTTGTTGAAGCGCTGCGCCTCGATGATGCCGGTGTAGTCGGTGGAGAAGAAGGCGTTCACCTTCAGGCCCGTCTGCTTGCGCATGTCGTCGATGAACGGGTCCCACAGCGACTTGATCGCCGCGCTCTTGTCGGTGGAAATGATGCCGAAGTTGATCTCCTGGGCGAGGGCGGCGCCGGCGACGGCGAGCGCCGCGAGGCCGGCGAGTGCGCGTTTGGCGAGGGTCATGGGCTTCTCCTGGGTTGGCGGGGCGGGGGTGGGGGTGGGGGTGGGGGCGCGGGATCAGGCGGTGGCGGGCGCGCGGGCGAGGCCCTCCGCGACCACCGGGTCGTTCATCACCGCGTCGATGGTTTCGGTGCCGTCGAGCATCTCCTCGACGGCGGCGCCGTAGAGCCCGCGCAGCATCCCGGCGTCGAGATCGGCGGAGGGCCCGTCGTAGACCACCTCGCCCAGCCGCAGCGCCACCGTGCGGGGGCAGTAGCGGCGCGCGAACTGGACCTGGTGGAGCGAGACGAGCACGGTGATGCCCTGCTCGCGGTTGATGCGCGCGAGGATCTCCATCACGTTCCTCGCGCTCTCGGGGTCGAGGGAGGCGATGGGCTCGTCGGCGAGGATCAGGCGGGCGCGCTGCACGAGCGCCCGGGCGATGGCCACGCGCTGCTGCTGGCCGCCGGAGAGGTTGCTCGCGCGCTGCCAGGCGAGGTTCTCGATGCCGACGCTGCGCATGGCGCGCCAGGCCTCGGCCTTCTCCTCGTGGGTGAAGCGGCCGAGCAGGCTGCGCCAGGCGGGGATGCGCGGCAGCTGCCCCATCAGGACGTTGGTCATGACGGTGAGCCGGCCCACGAGGTTGAACTGCTGGAAGACGAAGCCCACGTCGGCCCGCAGGGCGCGGATCTCCCGGGCGATGCGGCCGTCGTCCTGCATCACGCGCTCGCCCACGCGCACGGCGCCCGAGCCGCGGTCGCCCTCGACGAAGCCGGCCACGTGGCGAAGGAGGGTGGACTTGCCGCTGCCCGAGGCGCCGATGAGCGCCACCATCTCGCCCGGCGCCAGTTCCAGCCGCACGGACTCGAGGGCCCGCTTGGGCGCCCCGAAGGACTTCGAGAGCTCGCGCACGGACAGGGCTGCGCCGGTCGTCATGGCCTCTGCACTCCTCCCTGGCCCGCTCGCCTGACATCGATTCGTCATGGCGGCAGGATATGATTTGTCTGTTGCAGATTGTTGACAATCTACAAACGAGCGGAGTCTAATGTCAAGCACGGCATCCACGCTAGAGGAGCCGCAAGACAGGACCATGACGACAGCGACGCCCTCCACGGCGGCCGAAGCGGCCATCGCGCTGCTGCAGAGCAAGTCCCTCACCACCCTCGTCCGCCAGGAACTGGAGCGCCGCATCCTCGCCGGCGACATCCACCCGGGCGACAAGCTCATCGAGAACGACATCGCGGCCGAGCTCAACGTCTCGCGCGGGCCCGTGCGCGAGGCCTTCCGCGCCCTGGAGCAGGCCGGGCTCGTGCGCACGGAGAAGAACCGGGGCGTCTTCGTGCGCCAGGTCTCCCTCGCCGAGGCCGACGAGATCTACGAGGTGCGCGCGGGCTTCGACGAGCTCATCGGGCGCCTGGCCGCCGAGCGCGCCAGCGGCTCGCAGGTGGCGGAGCTGCGCGAGATCGTCGCGCGCATGCGCGCGGCCGGGCTGGCCGGCAGCGTCGACGACTACTACCCGCTCAACGTGCGCTTCCACGACCGCCTCGCGGAGTTCACCGGCAACCGCACGCTGGTGTCGGCCTACCGGCGCCTCATCAACGAGCTGCACCTGTACCGCCGCGAGACCCTCGCGCGCGGCCACGGCTCCATCCCCACGTCCACCGCCGAGCACGCCGCCATCGTGGAGGCCATCGCCGCCCACGACGCCGACCTCGCCGGGCGCCTGCTCTACGAGCACGTGATGCGCAGCCGGCGCCGCCTGCACGAGGCGCTGGACGCCCCCTCCCCCCCTGCCCCGGATCCCCAGACGAGCCCGACATGAACGCCGCCACCCGCCCCGCCGTCAGCCCCAAGTTCAAGGCCGAAGCCCTGCGCATCGGCGGCGAGAAGGTCACGCGCGAGCGCGTGATCGAAGTCCTGAACCCGTACACCGGGGAGCTCGAGGGCACCGTGCCGCGCGCGAGCGTCGAGGACGTGCGCCGCGCCTTCGCCATCGCGCGCCCCTACCGCCCCACGCTCACGCGCTTCCAGCGCTCCTCGATCCTGCTCAAGGCCGCCGCGCTCCTGCGCGAGCGCCTCGAGGAGGCCGCCGACCTCATCACCCGCGAGTCGGGCCTGTGCCGCAAGGACTCGGTGTACGAGGTGGGCCGCGTGTGCGACGTGCTGGGCTTCGCCGCCGGCGAGGCGCTGCGCGACGACGGGCAGGTCTTCTCGTGCGACCTCACGCCGCACGGCAAGAACCGGCGCGTGTTCACCCGGCGCGACCCCCTGCTGGGCGTGATCTCGGCCATCACGCCCTTCAACCACCCGATGAACCAGGTCGCGCACAAGATCGCCCCCTCGGTGGCCACCAACAACCGCATGGTGCTCAAGCCCACGGAGAAGACGCCCCTCTCGGCGCTCTACCTCGCCGACCTGCTCTACGAGGCGGGCCTGCCGCCGGAGATGCTGCAGGTGGTGACGGGCGACCCGCGCGAGATCGCCGACGAGCTCATCACCAACGAGCACGTCGACCTCGTCACCTTCACCGGGGGCGTGGCCGTCGGCCGCTACATCGCCGAGCGCGCGGGCTACCGCCGCCAGGTGCTGGAGCTGGGGGGCAACGACCCGCTCATCGTCATGGAGGACGCCGACGTCGAGGAGGCCGCCACCCTCGCCGCCCAGGGCTCCTACAAGAACAGCGGCCAGCGCTGCACGGCCGTGAAGCGCATGCTGGTGCACGAGGCCGTCGCCGACCGCTTCGTCGAGTGCCTCGTCGAGAAGACGCGGGCCTGGAAGTACGGCGACCCCGCCGACCCGGCGATGGAGATGGGCACCGTGATCGACGAGGCCGCCGCGCGCCTCTTCGAGGCCCGCGTGGACGAGGCCGTCGCGCAGGGCGCGCGCCTGCTCGCGGGCAACGTTCGCAAGGGGGCGCTCTACTCGCCCACGGTGCTCGACCGCGTCGCCCCCGCCATGACCGTCGTGCGCGAGGAGACCTTCGGGCCGGTCTCGCCCGTGATCCGCTTCTCCACGATCGACGAGGCCATCGCGCTGTCCAACGGGACGGCCTTCGGCCTGTCCTCGGGCGTGTGCACCAACCGCCTGGACTACGTGGCGCGCTTCGTCGCGGAGCTGCACGTGGGCTCGGTGAACGTGCGCGAGGTGCCCGGCTACCGGCTCGAGCTCACGCCCTTCGGCGGCATCAAGGACTCGGGCCTGGGCTACAAGGAGGGCGTGCAGGAGGCCATGAAGAGCTTCACCAACGTGAAGACCTTCAGCCTGCCGGGGTTCTGAGGCCCCCGGGCGTCACGAAACTGTCATAATCGGCGCAGGCGGGCAACCGGAAGCCCGCGACAAAGAGAGGTGACCTTTCCCGCCGGCCCGTGGCCGCCGGGAGTCGCAACCGACCGAAGTGCAGACGCTCCTCAACCTCGTCGCCAGCGTGGCCCTGCTCGTGTGGGGCACGCACATCGTCCGCACGGGCATCCTGCGCGTCTACGGCGCGAACCTGCGCCGCGTCCTGTCCAAGAGCGTCTCCACCCGCGGCTCGGCCTTCGTGGCGGGCCTGGGCGTCACGAGCCTGGTGCAGTCCTCGAGCGCCACCGCGCTCATCGCCAGCTCCTTCGTCTCGCAGAACCTCATCGCCCTGGCGCCGGCGCTCGCCATCATGCTGGGCGCCGACGTGGGCACCTCGCTCATGGCGCAGGTCTTCTCGCTGGACCTGTCCTGGCTCTCGCCGCTCGCCATCTTCTTCGGCGTCGTCTTCTTCCTGTCGCGCAAGAACACCAAGGCCGGGCAGATGGGCCGCGTGGCGATCGGCCTGGGGCTCATCATCCTGGCGCTGCAGCTCATCCAGGCGGCCACGCACCCCATCGTCAACGCGACGGGCACCAAGGCGCTCTTCGGCTCGCTCTCCGGCGACCCGGTGCTCGACATGCTGATCGGGGCGGTGTTCACCGTCTTCTCGTGGTCGAGCCTGGCGGTGGTGCTGCTCTCCGCCACCCTCGCCTCCTCGCTCGTGATCTCCGTGCCGGTGGCGATGTGCCTGGTGCTGGGCGCCAACCTCGGCAGCGGCCTCATCGCGCTGGTGGGCACGATCGGCACGCCGGGCGCCGGGCGGCGCGTGGCGGTGGGCAACCTCGTCTTCAAGCTCGCCGGCTGCGTCGTCTTCTCGCTCGCGCTGCCGCTGGTGCTGCAGGGCATCGCCCAGCTCGACGACGACCCGCGCCGCCAGGTGCTGCACTTCCACGTGCTCTTCAACGTGGGCCTGGCCGCCGGCTTCCTGTTCTTCACCGAGGCGATCGCCGCGCGCATCGAGCGCTGGATCCCGGTGGCCGTCGCGCCCGCCGCGCAGGCCGCCGAGCCGCGGCACCTGGACGCCGGGGCGCTCGAGACGCCGACGCTGGCCCTGGCCAACGCCGCGCGCGAGACGCTGCGCATGGGCGACACCATCGAGCGCATGCTCGACGGCCTGATGGAGGTGCTGCGCACCAACGACGGCAAGCGCGTGGAGGAGCTCATCCGCCTGGACGACGACGTCGACCGCCTGTACACGGCCGTCAAGCTCTACCTCACGCAGATCAGCCGCGAGGCGCTCGACGAGAAGGACGGCCGGCGCTGGGCCGAGATCATCTCGCTCACCATCAACCTGGAGCACGTGGGCGACGTGATCGAGCGCATCCTCTCCGACATCAAGGACAAGAAGATCGCGCACAAGCTCTCCTTCTCGGAGGAGGGCATGCGCGAGCTCCAGGACCTGCACGCGCGCCTGGTGGCCAACCTGCGCCTGGGACTGTCGGTCTTCCTCACCGGCGACGTGAAGACGGCCCAGATGCTCCTCGCGGAGAAGGAGCGCTTCCGCGACCTGGAGCGCTCCTACGCGGGCCAGCACCTGGACCGGCTCTCGGGCCAGTCGGTGCTCTCCATCGAGACGAGCTCGCTGCACCTGGACATCATCAGCGACATGCGGCGCATCAACTCGTTCTTCTGCTCGACGGCCTATCCCATCCTCGAGCAGGCCGGGCAGCTTCGCAAGAGCCGCCTGCGGGGCGCGGCCCCGGGCGCCGCGACGGGCGCCTTCCCGTCCGGCGACGCCGCCGCCGGCGCGAAGTAGGGCGCGGCCTTCAGGCCCCTCGCGGCAGCGCCCGCCGCGAGGCCGCCCACTGCAGGGCGAGCATCACGCCGAGGATGCCCAGCCCGGCCGCGTCGGTCGCGAACCCCGGCTTGATGAGCAGGAAGGCCGCCGCCGCGAGCAGCGCGCGCTGCCAGGCCGCCAGGGGCGCGAGCAGGTACCCGTAGAGCGCCGCGGCGAGCGTCATCACGCCGATCGTCGCCGTGGCCGTGGCCAGGGCGATGCTCTCCCAGCTGCCGATCGACAGCAGCGAGGTGTCGTAGGCGAACATGAACGGCACGATGAAGCCGGCCGAGGCCACCCGCATCGACTCGAACCCCGCGCGCCACATGTTGGCCTTGGCCAGGGCCGCCGCCGCGAACACGGCCAGCGCCACGGGCGGCGTGATGGCCGAGAGCACCGCGAAGTAGAGGGCGAACATGTGCGCGGCCGGGATCGCCACGCCCAGCTTCACGAGGGCGGGCACCAGCAGCGAGACCATCACGATGTAGGCGGGCGTCGTGGGCATGCCCATGCCCAGCACGATGCCGGCCACGGCCGTGAGCACCAGCGCGAGGAACAGGCTGTTCTGCGCGAGCGCGATGACGATCTGCGTGAACGTGATGCCCAGGCCCGTGAGCGAGATCACGCCGATCACGATGCCCGCGCAGGCGCAGGCCATCGCCACCGCCAGCGCGTCGCGCGAGCCGCCCTGCAGCGCGTCCACGACCGTGCGCCAGGTGATGCCCTCCCGCGTCGACCGGCGAAGCAGCGCGCACGGGATGGTGGCGAACGTGCCGGCCAGCGCGCACAGCGGCGCGCTGTACGAGAGCGACATGCCCACCAGCACGATGAGGATGGGCAGGAAGAGGTGGCCGCGCTCGCGCATCACCGCGCCCAGCCGAGGCAGCTCCGAGCGCGGCACGCCCGCCAGGCCCACGCGCTTGGCCTCGAAGTGCACGGCGAAGAAGAGCGCGCCGTAGAAGAGCAGCGCCGGGATCCAGGCCCAGACGGTCACCTGGAAGTAGCTCACGCCCAGGTACTCGGCCATCACGAACGCGGCCGCGCCCATGATGGGCGGCATGATCTGCCCGCCGGTGGAGGCGCTCGCCTCGACGGCCGCCGCGAAGGGCGGCCGGAAGCCCGTCTTCTTCATGAGCGGGATGGTGATGGGGCCGTCGACCATCACGTTGGCCACGGCGCTGCCCGAGATCGTGCCGAACAGGCTCGAGCTCACGATGGACACCTTGCCCGGCCCGCCGGCGGTGTGGCCGGTGATGGCGAGCGCGAAGTCCATGAACAGGCGCCCCGTGCCGCTCCTCTCCATGAAGGCGCCGAAGAGGACGAACACGATCACGTAGGAGGCCGACACGCCCAGGGTGGAGCCGAAGACGCCGTCCGTGGAGAGGTACATCTGCTCCAGGAGGATGGGCATGCGCACGCCGGAGAAGAACACCGCGTAGCCGAGGAACAGGAGCGCCGTCACCGGCAGGGCCCAGCCGATCACGCGGCGCGTGGCGTCGAGCACCAGCAGCACCGTCACCGTCGCCATCACCTTGTCCGCCGTGGTGAGGTCGTCGATGTAGATGATGCGGTTGATGATGGTGTCGTAGTCCCAGAAGATGTAGCCGATCACCATCCCCGCGGCCGCGATGAGCAGCGCGTCCAGCCAGAAGTGGCGCCGGCCGCCCTCGGCGCCGGCCACGGGGTACAGCAGGAAGACGAGGGTGAGCGCGAACAGCAGGTGCGTGCCCCGGAAGATCATCGCCTCCGGCGGCGGCATGGCCGCGAACCACATGTGGTAGAGCGACATCGCGACCGCGATGCCGCCCGCCGCCCAGCGGATGGCCTTGCCCATCGACGCGCCCCTCGCCCGCGCGGGGCCGCTACATCGCGCCGACTTCCTTGTAGAACTTCACCGCGCCCGGGTGGAAGGGCACGCCGATGTCCTGGGCCATCATCTTGGGCGTGAGGCTGCCCATCGCCTTGTTGATGGCCGCCATGTCGCTCACGTGCGCGGCCATGGTCTTGGCCATCTCGTAGACCGTCTTCTCCGGCAGGCTGCAGGAGACGACCAGGTGCGTCGAGTAGATGATCACCGGCACGTCCTTGTCCTGCTTCGGGTAGGTGCCCGCCGGGATCGTGCCCTTCACGTAGCCGGGGTTCATCTTGCGCATGGCGGCGACGATCTCGTCGGTGACCGGCACGAGGTGGATGTCGCGGCCGGCGGCCACGTCCATCACCGACGAGGCGGGGATGGTGGTGCCCAGCGTGAAGACCTGCGCGTGGCCGTCCTTCAGGAGCGAGGCCGCGTCGGTGTAGCTGTTCACGAAGCTCACCTTGGCGCTCTGGTAGCTCAGGCCCACGGCCTGCAGGATCTGCTGCGAGATGAGCTCGGCCGTGTTGCCCTTGGGCTGCACGGCGATGGACTTGCCCTTGAGGTCGGCCACCGAGTGCACGCCGCTGTCGGCCAGCGCGACCATCTGGAAGTACTGCGGGTACAGGTTCGCGAGCTGGCAGGCCTTGGTGACCTTGTGCTTGAACGCGCCGCGCCCGTGCACGCCGTCCACCGAGGTGATGCTGTTGCCGAAGCCGATGTCGGCCTTGCCTTCGTCCACGCCGCGCACGTTGGCGATGCCCGCGCCGGGCAGCGTCTGCACCGAAAGGCCCGGGATGGCCTTCTCCCACATGTTCTTCAGGGCGCCGCCCAGGGGCACCCACACCCCGCCCTGCGGGCCGGTCATGAGGCGGAGGGTGTCGGCCTGGGCCGCTCCGGCGGCGAGGGCGGCGGCGACGGCGAGGACGAGCGAGGTCTTGCGGGTCATGGGTTTCTCCTCTTGGGTGTGGTTTCGCACCCCCTTGTCGGGCGGGGGCATCGGGGCCCGAGTATCGCACGGGGCCGCGCCCGCGCGCATTGCCCGGGCGCACGCCGTGGCGGCCCGCCTTGTCGGCCATCAACGGGGGGGCCCGGCGGCCGGGCTAGCATGGTCCGCGGGTCCGCCCCGGGGCGGGCCCGGCCTTTCCGCCATGAACCCGCGCACCCCGCCCTCTCCTTCGCGGCGCCGCTTCGTGCGGCGCGCGCTCGCGCTCCTCGCCACGCTGCCGCTCGCCGGCCTGGTGGCCGCGATGCTGCGGCGCGAGCGCCGGCGCGAGGCGCCGATCGCGGTCGCCATCCCCGCCGACGTCGGCGAGGGCCTGAGCGTGGTGGGCGACGCCCTCGTGCACCGCGCGCCGGGCGGTGCCGTCCGCGCCTGGTCGGCGCGCTGCACGCACCTGGGCTGCCGCATCGACCGCGTGGCGGGCGACGAGGCCGTGTGCCCCTGCCACGGCTCGCGCTACCGCGCCGACGGCACCGTGGCGGCGGGACCGGCCACGCGCGCCCTGGCGCCGCTGCACGTCGAGGCGGACGCGGCCACGGGAGGCTGGATCGCCCGGGCGCGCGCGTGACCCGGCCGCCGGGCTCGTCCGCACGCCCGCCGGCACCCTGGGCGAGCTCGCGCTGGCGGCCTTCCTCCTCGCGGCGGCCACCGGCGTGGCCGTCGCGGTGCCGTACGACGCGGCCGACGCCTACGGCTCGCTCGCGGCCATGCTGCTCGCCTCCCCCGAGGCGGCGTTCCTGCGCGGGCTGCACTACTGGTCGGGCCAGGCCGCGCTGGTCCTCACGCTCGCGCACCTGGCGGACCACCTGAGGCTGCGCACGGAGCAACGCCTGCGCCGCGGCGTGTGGCTGCGGCTCTCGCTCTCGGTGCCGGTGCTCGCCTTCCTGATGCTCTCCGGGTTCCTGCTGCGCGGCGACGCCGACGCGCGCCAGGCGCTGCGCATCATGGCGGAGGTCACCGCGCAGGTGCCGCTCGCCGG
>JAKOWJ010000007.1 GCA_029781595.1 Pseudomonadota bacterium
TCGTCGCGTACTGCTCCGACCTGGGCTTCGGGCCGGCGCGCGGCGCCGAGATGCTCTCGCTCATGCTGGGCGCGGGCATCGCGAGCCGGCTCTTCTCGGGGTGGGTCTGCGACCACGTGGGCGGGGTGCGCACGCTCCTGCTGGGCTCGTTCCTGCAGATGGTGGCGCTGGCGATGTTCCTGCCCGTGGACGGGCTGGTGCCGCTCTACGTGATCTCCGCGCTCTTCGGCCTCTTCCAGGGCGGCATCGTGCCCTCCTACGCCATCATCGTCCGCGAGCACTTCCCCGCGCGCGAGGCCGGCGCCCGCACGGGCGCGATCATCATGTGCACGCTCGTGGGCATGGCGCTGGGGGGCTGGATGTCGGGCAAGGTCTTCGACCTCACGGGCAGCTACCGCGCGGCCTTCGTGAACGGCATCGCCTGGAACCTGCTCAACCTCGCCATCGCCTGGAGCCTGTGGCGACGCGCGGGCCCGTCGCCGCCCCGCCTCGCGCCGGCCTGAGCGCGGGGACGCCCCGGCCGGAGGTGAGACAATCGGCGCAGGGCGCGAGCCCCGTGCGCAAAGCGGGAGAAATGGATGAAAGCAGGCAACGGCCCCGGCCCCCTCGCCGGCCTCAAGGTCCTCGAGATGGGCACCCTCATCGCGGGCCCCTACTGCGCGCGGCTCCTCGCGGAGTTCGGCGCGGAGGTGATCAAGATCGAGACGCCCGGCGAGGGCGACCCCCTTCGCAAGTGGCGCGTGATGCACGAGGGCACCTCGCTCTGGTGGTACGCGCAGGCGCGCAACAAGAAATCCGTCGTCCTCAACCTCAAGGCCGAGGAGGGCCGGGCCATCGCCCGCGAACTCGCGACGAAGGCCGACATCCTCGTGGAGAACTTCCGCCCCGGCATGCTCGAGAAGTGGGGCCTCGGGTACGAAGCGCTCTCGCAGGCCAACCCGGGCCTCGTGATGGTGCGCCTGTCGGGCTTCGGCCAGACCGGCCCGCAGCGCGACCAGCCCGGGTTCGGCGCCATCGGCGAGTCCATGGGCGGCATGCGCTACATCACGGGCTACCCCGACCGCGCGCCCGTGCGCGTGGGCATCTCCATCGGCGACTCGCTCGCCGCGATGTTCGGCGTGATCGGCGCGCTGATGGCCATCGTGAACCGCGGCCGCACCGGCCAGGGCCAGGTGGTGGACGTGGCGCTCTACGAGGCCGTGTTCGCGATGATGGAGTCGATGCTGCCGGAGTACGGCCTGACGGGCCTGGTGCGCGAGCGCGCGGGCTCGGCGCTGCCCGGCATCGTGCCCTCCAACACCTACCTGTGCGGCGACGGGCGCTACGTGGTGATCGGCGCCAACGGCGACGCCATCTTCAAGCGGCTCATGCGCATGATGGGCCGCGAGGACCTCGCCGACGACCCGGGGCTCGCCACCAACGACCTGCGCGTGAAGCGCACGGAGGAACTCGACCGCGTGATCGGCGAGTGGACGGCCACCGTGGACCTGGACACGGCCCTCGAGAAGCTCAAGGGCGCCGAGGTGCCGTCCGGGCGCATCTACTCCATCGCCGACATCGTCGCGGACCTGCACTACCAGGCGCGCGGCATGATCGAGCGGCACAAGCTGGGCGACCGGGACCTGCTCCTGCCCGGCATCGTGCCCAAGCTCTCCGCCACGCCCGGCGGCACGCGCTGGCTCGGCCCGAGGCTGGGAGAGCACACCGACGAGGTGCTCGCCTCGCTCGGCTACGACGCCGCGCGCATCGCCGCCCTGCGCGCCGCCGGCGTCCTCTGAAAAACGGGGACGCTCCCCGATTTCCGACGCATTGCCGGGTGGAAAGGAAAACCGGGGACGTTTCCCGATTTCTGAAAACCGGGGAACGTCCCCGGTTTTCCGTTTTTCCGGTCAGCCGGAGTTGCGCAGGCCCGCGGCGATGCCGTTGATGGTGATGTGGATGCTGCGCGGCAGGCGCGGCTCGGTCTCGCCCGCGCGGTAGCGCTTGAGGAGCTCGACCTGCAGGTGGTTGAGCGGGTCGAGGTAGGGGAAGCGGTTGCGGATGGAGCGCGCGAGGGCGGGGTTGCCGACGAGGAAGGCCTCGTGGCGCGTGATCTCGAAGAAGGCCTTCACCGTGAGGTCCAGCTCGCGGCGGATGCGGCCGAAGACGGCGTCGGCGAGCTGCGCGTCGGGCACCAGCTCCTTGTAGCGCGCGGCCACCGACAGGTCCGCCTTGGCGAGCAGCATCTCCAGGTTGGAGAGCATGGCGCGGAAGAACGGCCAGTCGACCCACATGCGCTCGAGCAGCGCCTGGCCGCGCTCGCCGTGGCGGGCGCGGAAGGCGGCCACCGCGCTGCCCAGCCCGTACCAGCCCGGCAGCATCACGCGGCACTGCGCCCAGGAGAACACCCAGGGGATGGCGCGCAGGTCCTCGATGCGCTGCGAGGGCTTTCGCGAGGCCGGCCGCGAGCCGATGTTGAGCCCGGCGATCTCGTTGAGGGGCGTCGAGGCGCGGAAGTAGTCGGCGAAGCCCGGCGTGTCGTAGACCAGGCCCCGGTAGGCCGCCATGGCCTCGGCGGAGATCTCCTCCATGGCGGCGTGGTACTCCTCGTGCTCGTGGCGCGGCGCCTCGTCGAGCGTCGCGCGCACCGTGGCCGCGAGCAGCGCCTCGAGGTTGCGCCGGCCGATCTCGCGGTTGGCGTACTTGCTGGCGATGACCTCGCCCTGCTCCGTCAGGCGCAGCTCCCCCTGCACGCTGCCCGGCGGCTGCGCGAGGATGGCCTCGTAGGAGGGCCCGCCGCCGCGGCCCACCGTGCCGCCGCGCCCGTGGAAGAAGCGCAGGCGCACGCCCGCGGCGCGGAAGACGGCCACGAGCTCGAGCTCGGCCTTGTACAGCTCCCAGTTGGAGGTGACGTAGCCGCCGTCCTTGTTGCTGTCCGAGTAGCCGAGCATGACCTCCTGCACGCCGTCCAGCGAGGCGACCATGGCCCGGGCCTCGGGCAGCGCGAACCAGGCGCGCATGGTGGCCGGCGCGCGGCGCAGGTCGCCGATGGTCTCGAAGAGCGGCACCACCTGAAGGCGCGAGGCGGGGGATTCGCCCGGCGTCACGAGCCCCGCCTCCTTGAGCAGCACCGCGACCTCCAGCAGGTCCGACACGCTCTCGGTCTTGGAGATGACGTACTGGCGGATGGCCGCCGGGCCCAGCGCGGCGAGCCCCTTCGCCGCCTGCTCCACGATGGCGAGCTCGCCCTGCGCGAGCTCCGAGTACAGGGCGAAGGGCGAGCGCAGCGGCCGGGGCGTGGCGAGCTCGGCGCGCAGCAGCGCCACGCGCGAGGGCTCGTCCAGGGCGAGGTAGTCGGGCGCCACGCGCGCCGCGCGCAGGAGCTCGGCCACCACCTGCTCGTGCACGTCCGCGTTCTGCCGCAGGTCCACCGTGGCGAGGTGGAAGCCGAAGACGCGCACCGCCCGGCGCAGGCGGCGAAGGCGCCCGTCCGCGAGCGGCGCGGAGCCGCCCGCGCGCAGGCTCTCGTCGATCGCGTCCAGGTCGGCGGCGAAGTCCGCGGGCGTCGCGTAGGGCTGGGCCGTGCCCACGGCGGTGCGGTGCTCCCTCTTGAGCCCCAGGGCCGTGGCCGTGGCCGCCAGCCGCGCGAAGACGCCCGTGAGCGCGCGCCGGTAGGGCTCGTCCTCGCGGAAGGGCGAGCGGTCGGGCGAGGACTCGGCCAGGGCCGCGAGCGCGGGCGTGAGGCGCACCAGCAGCCCCGAGAGCGGCAGCGCCGCGCCCAGGGCGTGCACCTCGGCGAAATAGTGGTCGAAGGCCATCTCGGCCTGGCGGCGGAAGGCGTGCTCGAGCATCTCGGCCGTCACGAAGGGGTTGCCGTCGCGGTCGCCCCCCACCCAGCTGCCGATGGTGAGGACCGTGGGCACCTCCCCGGGCGGGCCGCCGCCGGGCAGGCGCGCGAGCGAATCCTCGATCTCCGCGTGCAGGGCCGGCACGGCCTCGATGAAGGAGTAGTCGAAGTAGGCCAGCGCGTTCTCGATCTCGTCCTTCACGCCCAGCTTCACCGCGCGCAGCATGCGCGTCTGCCACAGCGTGGCCACCAGCCGGGCCAGCTCGACCTCGAGGGCCTCGCGCTCCTCGTCCAGCAGGCCCGGGTCGTCGCGGCGCGCGAGGCACGCGGCGATGGCGAGCTGCAGGTCCAGCGTGCTGCGCCGCTGCACCTCCGTGGGGTGCGCGGTGAGCACGGGCGTGACCCGCACGCGCTCGAGCGTGGCGCGGGCCTCCTCGCGGGTGGTGCCGCGCTCCAGCGCGTCGGCGAAGAGCCCGCGCAGGGTCGAGGCCAGGGGGCGCGAGCCCTGGCGGCGGTTCTCGCGGTGGCGGCGGACGTGGTGGCGGTCCTCGGCGATGTTGGCGAGCTGCGAGAAGTAGCTGAAGGCGCGCACCACGACCATGGCCTGGTCGTCGGAGAGGGCGTCGAGCACCTGCGCGAGCGAGCGGCGCGAGGTCACGTCCTCCAGCCGGCGGCTGGCCACCGCCAGGCGCCGGATGGTCTCGATCAGCTCGAAGGCGGCCTCGCCCTCGTGCCGGCGGATGGTGTCGCCGAGGATCCGGCCCAGCAGGCGGATGTCCTCGTGCAGGACCGCTTCCTTCTCGATCGCGCTCATGGCTCGAAGCTTCGCCGAATCGCGGGGTAAAATCCACCTCTTCCGGTATCGAGCGCCCCATGCGCCTGCACATCAACGACGTCGCCGTGCGCGACGGCTTCCAGATGGAGAAGGTCTTCGTGCCCACGGCCACGAAGGTCGGCCTCATCGACGCCCTGTCGCGCACCGGGCTCGCCCGCATCGAGGTGACCTCCTTCGTGAGCCCGAAGGCGGTGCCGGCCCTCGCGGACGCGAACGAGGTCCTCGCGGGCATCGCGCGCGTGCCGGGCGTCACCTACGTGGCGCTGGTGCCCAACGTGCGCGGCGTGCAGAACGCGGCGGCGGCCCCGGCCCGGCCCGACGAGGTGAACGGCGTCATGAGCGCCTCGGAATCGCACAACCGCGCCAACATCAACCGCACGCACGAGCAGTCGCTGGCCGAGCTCCCCACGATGGTGCGCGTCGCCCACGAGGCGGGCATGCGCATGACCATGAGCCTGTCGACGACCTTCGGCTGCCCCTTCGAGGGGCGCGTGAGCGAGGAGGCGGTGCTGCGCTTCGTGGAGGCCTTCCTCGCCGCGGGCGTGGACGGCATCTCGCTCGCCGACACCACCGGCATGGCCAACCCGCGCCAGGTCGAGGAGCTCACCGCGCGCGTGCTGGACCGCTTCCCCGCCCGCGACGACGCGTTCTACACCCTGCACTTCCACAACACGCGCGGCATGGGCCTCGCCAACGTGCTCGCGGGCATCGAGGCGGGCGTGCGCTCCTTCGACGGCTCCATCGCGGGCCTGGGCGGCTGCCCCTTCGCGCCGGGCGCCACCGGCAACATCTGCACCGAGGACATGGTGAACATGCTCCAGGACATGGGCTACGACACGGGCGTGGACCTGGAACGCCTCATCGCCTGCGCGCGGCAGGTGCCCGGCATCGTCGGCCACGACACGCCCGGGCAGGTGGCCAAGGCGGGCCCCAGCCTCGCGCTGCACCCCCTTCCCGAATCCCTGAGGACACATTGATGAAACGCTGGCTCGTCGCCCTGGCCGTCGCCGCCGCCCTGCCCGCCCGCGCGGGCGAATTGCCCAGCCTCGGCGCGCTCACGCAGGGCGAGTTCCGGCTCCTCGCCGAGGACCTGGGCGCCGCCTTCTCGTACAAGGGCGTCACGCCCGCCACGCCCCTGGGGCTCGCGGGCTTCGACGTCGGCGTGGAGGCCTCCGTCACCGACATCCGGCACACGGGTCTCTTCAACCTCGCGGGCAACGGCGTGGACACGGTGACGGTCCCCAAGGTGCACGTGCACAAGGGCCTGCCCTTCGGCATCGACATCGGCGCCTTCGTGGGCTCGGCCACGGGCGTGAGCGCCTCGCTCTACGGGCTGGAGGCCCGCTACGCGATGGCCGGAGACGGCATCGTCACGCCCGCGGTGGCGCTGCGCGTGGCGGGCACGCGCACCTCCGACATCGGGGGCCTCAAGCTCGACACGCTCTCGGGCGACCTCGTGGTCTCCAAGCGCCTCACGCTGGTGACGCCCTACGCCGGCGCGGGCGTGGTGCGCACCACGGCGTCGGCCGAGTCTCTGGGCCTTTCCGAGGAGCGCCTGAACAAGAGCCGCGTCTTCGCGGGCCTGAACGTGAACCTCGCGCTGGTGAATCTCGCCGTCGAGGCCGAGAAGCTCGGCGGCAACACCACCCTTTCGGCCAAGGCGGGCTGGCGCTTCTAGCGCGGGCCCGGGCCGGCAGCACCCGCACCATTCGAACAACGACCAGAGGAGAAGGCAAATGAAGCAGATGCTCAGGATGCTCGCGGCGATCGCGCTCGGCGCCACGGTGGCGCTCACGGCCGGCGCGGCCGAGCCGGAGAAGAAGAAGATCACCATCGCGGTCGGCGGCAAGAGCCTGTTCTACTACCTGCCGCTGTCGGTGGCGGAGCGAAAGGGCTTCTTCAAGGACGAGGGCCTGGACGTGGAGATCCCCGACTTCGCGGGCGGCTCCAAGGCGCTGCAGGCGCTGGTGGGCGGCTCGGCCGACATGGTCTCGGGCGCCTACGAGCACACGATCAACATGGCCGCCAAGCGCCAGCCCATCAAGGCCGTGGTGCTGCAGGCCAAGTTCAGCTCCATCGTGCTGCTGCTGCCCAAGGACAAGGCCGCGCACTACAAGGGCCCGGCGGACCTGAAGGGCCTGAAGGTGGGCGTGACGGCCCCGGGCTCGTCCACCAACATGTTCGTGAACAACATCCTCGCCAAGGGGGGACTCAAGCCCACCGACATTTCCGTGGTGGGCGTGGGCGCCGGCGCGGGCGCCGTGGCGGCCATGGAGAAGGGCGAGATCGACGCGCTCTCCAACCTCGACCCGGTGATCACGCGGCTGGAATCCACCGGCAAGTTCAAGGCCGTGGCCGACAGCCGCACCGAGAAGGGCATGCAGGAGATCTACGGCGGCGACTACCTCGCGAGCGTGATCTACCTCAACGCCGACTACATCAAGAAGTACCCCAACACCGTGCAGGCCGTGGTGAACGCGATGGTGCGCGCCGACCGCTGGATCGCGAAGGCCACGCCGCAGGAGATCGTCGACCTCATGCCCGACGCGTACAAGGGCGGCAACCCCTCGCTCTACAAGGAGGGCCTGCTGAAGAACATGATCGGCTACTCCGAGGACGGGCAGATCTCGCTCAAGGCGGCCATGAACGTCTACAAGGTGCTCAAGCAGTTCGAGCCCTCGGTGATCAAGGCGGGCAACGCGATCAAGCTCGAGGACACCTTCGACAACAGCTTCGCCCGCAAGGCGGCCGCCAAGTACAAGTAAGGGGCGGCCGCCCGGCGGCGGCCATCGCCATGGACCCGGCAGTCTCACTGGAGAAGGTCACGTGCACCTTCGCCGCGAAGAGCGGCGAGGGGCACTACACGGCCGTGAAGGACGTGGACCTCGCCATCGCCGGCGGCGAGTTCGTCTCGGTGGTGGGGCCCACGGGCTGCGGCAAGTCCACGCTCCTGAACGTGGCGGCCGGGCTGCTGCGGCCCTCCTCGGGCGCGGTGAAGATCCACGGCGAGCCGCTCGCGGGGATCAACCGCCGCGCCGGCTACATGTTCCAGGCCGAGTCGCTCATGCCCTGGCGAAGCGCCCTCGCGAACGTCACGGCGGGCCTGGAGTTCCGCGGCGAGGAGGCGGCCTCGGCCCGCGCGAAGGCCGAGGGCTGGCTCGAGCGCGTGGGCCTCGCCGGCTTCGGCGACCGCTACCCGCACCAGCTCTCCGGCGGCATGCGAAAGCGCGTCTCGCTCGCGCAGATGCTCATCCTGGACCCGCAGATCCTGCTCATGGACGAGCCGTTCTCGGCGCTGGACGTGCAGACGCGGCAGCTCATGGAGAACGAGCTGCTGGAGCTCTGGAGCGCCGACCGCAAGAGCGTCATCTTCATCACCCACGACCTGGAGGAGGCCATCAGCCTCTCCGACCGCGTCGTGGTGCTCTCGGCGGGGCCCGCGACGCGCCCCATCGGCGAGTACGTGATCGACCTGCCGCGCCCGCGCGACGTCTCCGAGATCCGCCTCACGCCCCGCTTCATCGAGCTGCACGACCGCATCTGGCACGCGATGAAGGGCGAGGTGCTCAAGGGCTACGCGCAGACACGCAACCGCACCTCGGGCTGAGGCCGGGAGGCCGCATGAAGCGAAGACTCTGGTTCTGGCAGGCGCTGCTGCTCGCGGCGATCTTCGGCCTGTGGCACGTGGCCACGGCGCCGGACCTGCTGCCGCCCATCGTGTGGGACAACCCGGACCGCGCCGCCTTCTTCTTCGGCGAGCCGCTGAAGATGTTCGTGGTGATCCGCGACTGGTTCGTCTCCGGCGAGATCTACCCGCACCTGTGGGTGACGCTGCAGGAGACGGCGCTCGCCTTCGTGATCGGCTCGCTCCTGGGCCTGGCGATCGGCCTGTGGCTGGGGCTCACGCCCTTCGCCTCCATGCTGCTGGACCCGTACATCAAGGCGGCCAACGCCATGCCGCGCGTGGTGCTCGCGCCCATCTTCATGGTGTGGTTCGGCCTGGGCATCTGGTCGAAGGTGGCCCTGGGCGTGACGCTCGTGTTCTTCATCGTCTTCTTCAACGTCTACCAGGGCGTGAAGGAGGTGAGCCCCGTGGTGCTCAGCAACGCCACCATGCTGGGCGCGAGCCGCCGCCAGCTGCTGCGCCACGTGTACCTGCCCTCGGCCACCTCGTGGGTGTTCTCGAGCCTGCACACCTCGGTGGGCATGGCCTTCGTGGGCGCGGTGGTGGGCGAGTACCTGGGCAGCGCGCGCGGCGTGGGCTACCTCATCCACATGGCCGAGGGCGCCTTCGACATCAACACGGTCTTCGCCGGCATCCTCGTGCTCACCGTGTTCGCGCTGGTGCTGGACTTCGCCGTTTCGGCCGCGGAGAAGCGCCTGCTGGTCTGGCGCCCCGTCCAGGGCGAGACCGAGCCGCAGCTCTAGGCGCCTCGCCCCGCGACAGGGCGAAGGCGACGAAGCGGGAGACCACGGGCCGCCTCTCCCCCACGCGCGTGACGAGGTTGAGGGGCGCCACGAGCTGCGGGGCGTCCCGCGGCTCGGCGTAGACCACGTCCTCGTGGTGGATGTCGCGCATCGAGGCGGGCACCACCGACACGCCCACCCCCGCCGCCACCAGCGTGATGTTGGTGAGCATCTGGTCCACTTCCGCGACGACCTTCGGCGCGAAGCCCGCGCGGTGGCAGGCCTCGATCAGCTCGCCGTACATGCCCGGCGCGCCCGGGCGGCGCACGAAGATGAAGGACTCCCCGGCGAGCTCGGCCAGGCGCACGCCGCGCGTGCGGGCCTTCGCGGCCAGGGGGTGGCCGGCCGGCATCGCGACGAGCAGCCGGTCGTGCGCCACCGTGTGGTAGGCCACGGCGGTGTGCTCCAGCACGGGCAGGCGGATGAAGGCGACGTCCAGGCGCCCGGCCGCCACGCCCTCGGTCACGGCCGCGGCGTTGCCCTCGTGGATCTCCAGCTCCACGGCCGGGTGCGCCTCGAGGAAGGCGCGGATGAGCGCGGGCGCGAAGCGGTGGGTGACGGCCGAGCTGGTGAAGCCCACGGAGAGCGAGCCCGCCGTGCCGTGGGCGGCCTGCGCGGCGCGCTTCACGCCCCGCTCGACGCGCGCGAGGAGGGCCTCGGCCTCCTCGAGCAGGACCTTGCCGCCCTCGGTGAGCTCCACCCCGCGCGGCAGGCGGCGGAAGAGCGCGTGGCCCAGCTCGCGCTCGAGGTCGCGCACCTGCTGCGAGAGCGGCGGCTGGCGGATGCCCAGGGCCTCGGCGGCGCGCGTGAAGTTGCGGTGCCGGGCGACGGCGAGGAAGTAGCGAAGGTGCCTCAGCTCCACGGCGGCCTCCCAAGGTATAGGCGCATCGTATCGTTCCGCTAGCAACGAGATATTTTACGGGAGATCGACCGGCGCCTATAGTGGCCGCACCCGCCGTAGAAGCGGCCCGGGCCCCCGGCCCGGGACTTCCCGTTCCCCTGGAGAGACCCCCGTGAGACTTCGCAACGCCACCCTCGCCGTTTCCCTCGCCCTCGCCTTCGGCCCCGCCTGGGCCGCCGACACGGGCCAGCTGCCCTGCCGCACCACCGCCGAGTGCCAGGAGCAGGCCGCCAAGATCGGCGCCTTCGTGCCCTCGCCCACGGCCAAGGGCAGCACCACCAGCAAGCTCGACCAGGCCGAGGACCAGTTCTACTGGGTCGAGAAGATCAACAAGGCCTCCATCGTGATGCTGGTCGAGGAGAAGATCCTCGACGCCGACATGGGCCGCAAGATCGCCAGGGGCGTGGCGCACTCCATCGCCCAGGCCGGCAAGCCCGGCGGCAAGCGCCCGAGCGACGTGCTGCAGATCGAGCGGATCATCACCGACGAGATCGGGCCGGACGGCTCGCTCATCCACGCCGGCCGCAGCCGCCAGGACATGTACGCGACCTTCCGCATGGCGCGGCTGCGCAACCAGGTGCTGGATTTCTCCGACGCCCTCAACTCGCTGCGCGACCGCGTCCTGCTCACCGCCTCGCAGAACGTGAACACCATCGTGCCGGCCTACACCAACGGCGTGCAGGCCCAGCCCATCACCTACGCGCACTACCTGCTGGGCTACGCGGCCTCGTTCGAGCGCGACGCGCAGCGCATCCACGAGCTCTACAAGCGCATGAACCGCAGCGCCATGGGCACGGCCGTGCTGGCCAACTCGAGCTGGCCGCTCAACCGCGAGCGCCTGGCCGACCTCCTGGGCTTCGACGGCGTGATCGAGAACTCCATCGACTCGAGCCAGGTGGCTCCCTTCGACGTGACGCTCGAGGCCACGGGCATCGCGGCCTCCACCGCCATCCGCCTCGGCGCGATCCTGGGCGACATCCACACGCAGTACCACCAGGTGCGCCCGTGGCTGCTCCTGGAGGAGGGCGCCACCTACACGAGCAGCGCCATGCCGCAGAAGCGCAACCCCGGCCTCATCATGCGGGCGCGCGAGGCGGCCTCGGACGTCGTGGGCCTCGCGCAGGCCGTGGCCATCCGCGACCACAACGTGACCACCGGCATGACCGACTACAAGCAGCCGACGGCCGCGCTCAACTACTTCCCGCAGGCCGTCGGCATGATCGCGGCGATGAACCGCGTGATGGACGCGCTCAAGATCAACCCGCAGCGCTCGCTGGAGGAGCTGGAGGCGGACTGGACCACCTCCATGGAGCTCGCCGAGACGCTGCAGAAGGAGCACCAGGTGCCCTTCCGCGTCGGCCACGGCTTCGCCTCCTCAATCGTCACGTACGCGCGCGCCAACGGCCTGAAGCCGAGGGACTTCCCGTACGACAAGGCCGTGGAGCTCTACGCCGAGGCCATCGCCAAGTTCAAGCTCCCCGACCCGAAGCTGCCGCTGCCGGAGGCGGAGTTCCGCAAGATCCTCTCGCCGGAGTTCATGGTGAAGAGCCGCGTGGGCACGGGCGGCCCGCAGCCCGCGGAGGTCGAGCGCATGCTCGCCAAGGCGCAGGCCGCGCTCAAGGCCGACAAGGCGTGGATGGCCGAGACGCGCGGGCGCCTGAAGGCCGCCGACCAGAAGCTGGACAAGGCCTTCGGCGAGCTGGCGGGCAACTAGCGACCATCTGAGTTTTCGAGCGCGGGGCCCCGGGCCCGCAGGCAAGCCGCGAACGCGCCCGCCAGAGGCGCGGCGGCTTCCGTTCCATCCAGAAATCGGGGAGAAAGGCATGAAAGGCAGTCACCTCGCGGCCGCGCTCGCGGCCGCGCTCGCGGCACCCTGCGCCCTCGCGCAGTCCACCGGGCCGGTCACGCTCTACGGCCGCGTCTACGTCACCGTCGAGTCCGTCAAGGCCTCGGGCGGCACCACCAGCGTGCCGCAGCGCCTGCGCGTGCAGGACCAGGCTTCGCTCCTGGGCGTGCGCGGCACGGAGAACCTGGGCGGCGGGCTCGCGGCGTTCTTCCAGCTCGAGACGGGATTCCCGCCCGAGTCCAACGGCACCTCGTTCGCCAACCGCAACAGCGCCGTCGGGATCCGCGGCCGCTGGGGCGCGATTTCCGCGGGCCGCTGGGACACGCCGTTCAAGCAGACGCAGGCCTCCTTCGTCGACCCGTGGAGCGACCTGCAGATCGCCGACATCACGGGCGCGGCGCTGCGCCAGGGGCGCTTCAGCCTGCGCGCGCAGAACACCGTGCAGTACTGGACTCCGAAGTTCGGCAACGTCCAGGTGAAGGCCATGGTCGGCGCCAACGAGGCGCGCACGGCCACGGTGAACCCGCGCCTCTTCAGCGCCGCCATCGTCTGGCAGAAGGGCGCCAACGCGCTCGCCTACGCCTACGAGAAGCACTACGAGACGGTCGGCGCCACGGTGACGAACGACGTGGACGAGGAGGGGCACGGCATCTCCGGCAAGGTGCTGCTGGGCCACCTCAAGCTCTCGGGACAGTACGGCCAGTACCGGCGCACGGGCACCGAGACGCAGAAGTCCTACCAGGTCGGCGTGCAGTGGCTGCAGGGCCGCGGCACCTTCATCGCCACCTACTCGGCCTCGAAGGACGGCGGGGCGACCGGCGCCGCGCAGCCCGAGTGCGACCTGAAGGCGGTGGGCTACAAGCACACGCTCTCGAAGCGCACCTTCCTCATCGCGAGCTACGCGAAGGTGGACAACAAGACGGGCAACCTGTGCAACTTCGGCTCGGGCTCGCTCAGCGTCACCTCGGGTGGCGACCCCGAGGGGTTCAGCCTGGGGATGCGCACCGTCTTCTGAGGCGGGCGGTTCAGCCCTTGCGCGGCTTTCGCCCCGCCCGGGCGAAGGCCGCGTCGAAGAGCGCGTTCGGCAGCACGTGCAGGATGCGCGCCACGATGGCCATGGGCCAGGGGATCACGGCGTAGGTCCTGCCCGCCTCGAGCGTGCGCGCGAAGCGCCGCGCGAACTCGTCGGCCGTGATGAGGAAGGGCATCGGGTACGGGTTCTTCTCCGTCATGGGCGTGGCGATGTACCCGGGGCAGATCGTGGCCACCCGCACGCCCGTGCCGCGCAGCTCCACGCGCAGGCTCTCCAGGTAGCGGATGGCGGCGGCCTTCGAGGCGCTGTAGGCGCCGGCGCCCGGCATGCCGCGGTAGCCGGCCACGCTCGCCACGCCCGCGAGCGTGCCGCGGCCGGCCGTGCGCATCGGCGCGACGAAGGGCTGGAAGGTGTTCACCATCCCCACCACGTTCACCTCGAGGATCTGGCGGAAGACGGCCGAGTCGGCCGGCTCCTCGGTGAGCGTGCCGTGGGAGACGCCGGCGTTGGCGATCACCAGGTCCGGCGGGCCGTGCCGGCCCAGGAAATCCGCGGCCGCGGCCTGCATCGCCGGGAGGTCGCACACGTCCGCGCGGTAGGTGTCGGCGCCGGCGGGCAGCGAGGCGGCCAGTGCCTCCAGCGCCTCGGCGCGCCGGGCCACGAGGCCGTGCGTGGCGCCGCGCGCCGCGTACTCGCGG
>JAKOWJ010000008.1 GCA_029781595.1 Pseudomonadota bacterium
TCCCCGATTTCCGGAGGTAGCGGGCGTTTCGGGCCGAGGTGTCGGCGGAAATCGGGGAGCGTCCCTGATTTTCCCCGCGATGTCGCCGGAAATCGGGGAGCGTCCCCGGTTTTCTAGAGGCCGCAGCGCTCCAGCAGCGCCGCGTCGCCGAGGATGGCCGCGGGCGAGCCGTCGGCCTCCACCCGCCCGCCGTGCATCACCAGCACGCGCGTGCACACCTCGCGCACGAGTTCCAGGTCGTGGGTGGCGATGACGCGCGTGTGCGTGAAGGCCTTGAGCAGCGCGACGAGCCGCCGGCGCGCCGCCGGGTCCAGCCCCGCGCTGGGCTCGTCCAGCAGCAGCACCGAGGGCAGCATCGCGAGCACGCCCGCGATGGCCACCGCGCGCTTTTCGCCGCCCGACAGGCGCCAGGGTGCGCGGCCCGCGAGGTGCGCGGCGCCCACGGTGGCCCGCGCCTCGTCGACGCGCGCCTCGATCTCCGCGGGCGGCAGGCCCAGGTTCGCCGGCCCGAAGGCCACGTCCTCGCGCACGGTGGGCAGGAAGAGCTGGTCGTCCGCGTCCTGGAACACGAAGCCCACGGTGCGGTGCACCTGCGCTCGCGTCGCGGCCGTCACCGGGACGTCCCCGATGCGCGCCTCGCCCGCGCTGGGCGCGAGCAGGCCTTCGAGCAGCAGCAGCAGCGTGGACTTGCCGGCGCCGTTCGCGCCCACCAGCGCCACGCACTCGCCGTGCGTGAAGCGGAAGCTCGCCTCGCGCACCGCGGGTGTGCCGTCCGGGTAGTGGTACGAGAGGCCGCGCGCCTCGACGAGGTGGTGGCTCACGCGCCGCCTCCCGTGAGCAGGCGCCCGAGGAGCTGCGGCAGGTCCACGGCGCGGGCGAGCGCGAAAAACGCGGCCCACCCCGCGACGAAGAGCGTGTCGCCGGCCCGCCACGCGAAGGCGCGCGTGGTGCGCACCTCGCCGTCGAAGCCGCGCGCGAGCATGGCGCGGTGGATGCGCTCGGCGCGGTCGAAGGCGCGCAGCAGCAGGCTCCCGGCGAGCGAGCCGTACACCGCCAGCGTGGGCGAGCCCGTGCCGCCGCG
>JAKOWJ010000018.1 GCA_029781595.1 Pseudomonadota bacterium
GCTCGCCGCTCGCCCCCGACGTGCCCACGATGGCCGAGGCCGGCATCCCGGATTTCGAGGTGAGCGCCTGGTACATGGTGCTGGCCCCCCGCGGCGTGCCGCCGGCCATCCTCCACCGCCTGAACGCGGAGGTGAACAAGGCCATGCAGTCGCCGGAGGTGCGCGAGCGCCTGGGCACGCAGGGCGTGGACCTCGTGGGCGGCACGCCCGAGGAGGCGGCCGCCTACCTGCAGGGCGAGATCGACCGCTGGGGCGCCATCATCCAGGCCAAGGGCATCAAGGCGAACTGACTTGAAGCTGTTCGACCTGCACTCGCACTGGGGCACGCAGCGCGGCTACGTGCTGCAGACCGCGGAGGAGCTCGCTCGCCAGCAGCAGACCTGGGGCTCCACGCCGCGCTACGACACCGAGGAGGAGATGGCCGCGTACTTCCGGAAGAACGGCGTGCGCACCCTCCTCGACTTCGGCTTCACCAAGAGCATGACGCTGGAGCAGGTGCGGCCCTTCCACGACTACGCGATCGAGACGCAGCAGCGCTTCCCGGATGCGATCTTCGGCAACTGGCTGCAGATCGACCCGCGCCTGGGTCGCGCCGGCGCCGACGAGATGCGCCGCTGCATCGCGGAGAGCGCGGGCTTCATCGGCTACTGCGTGTCCGCCGCCGGCATGGGCTTCGTGGCGAGCGACCCGATCTACGACCCGTTCTACGAGGTCTCCCTGGAGACGGGCCGGCCGGTGCTGGTGCTCGTGGGCTACACGGGCTCGGGCGCGGGGATCCCCGGCGGCAAGGGCGTGAAGCTCGAGCTCTGCCACCCGCGCTACGTGGACGAGCTGGCCATCCGCTACCCCACGCTCAAGATCGTCACCGGCCGGCCGGCCTGGCCCTGGCAGGACGAGATGATCGCCGTGATGCTGCACAAGCCCAACGTGTGGGCCGAGTTGCACGGCTGGTCGCCCAAGTACCTCACCGAGCCGCTGCGCCGCGACATCGCCCGGCGACTGAAGAAGCGCGTGATGTTCGGCGCCGACTATCCCCTCTTCCGCTACGAGCGCCTCGTGGACGACTGGCGCAACCTCGGCTTCGACGAGGAGACGCTGGAGGGCGTGTTCCACCGCAACGCGGAGACGCTCTTCGCGGACTTCCTCCCGAAGGAAGGCTGATGGATCTCGCGCTTCGCGGCCGCGTGGCCCTCGTGGGCGGAGCGAGCCAGGGCATCGGCAACGCCATCGCGCGGCTCCTCGCACGCGAGGGCGCGCACGTGGCGATGGTGGCCCGCAAGGCCGAGCCGCTGGAGGCCGCGGCCGAGGCCATCCGGGCCGACTCGGGCGTGCGCGCGCTCGCCATCCCCGCCGACATCCGCAAGGCCGGGGACTGCATCCG
>JAKOWJ010000367.1 GCA_029781595.1 Pseudomonadota bacterium
CCGCGTTCGGCCCCGCAGGGCCCACGCGCCGGAGACGCGGTCGTCGTGCAGGTGCGTCTCGACGATCCAGTCGAGACGCAGGGCCCGCTCCTCGAGCAGGCCCAGGTAGAGCGTCACCTCGCGCAGCACCGGGTCCACGATCACGGCGTGGCCGCTCGCGGCGTCGGCGAGCAGGTAGGAAAAGCAGCCGCTGTGCGCGTCACGCAGCTGGCGGAAATAGGCGGCAGGACACATCGCGGGTCGTGGCCGTCGAAGGGGTGCGCACCACGGAACCGCGGTTGGCCCCGGCAGCCGGGAGGTGGTAGCCACCAGGGTGGGTGGGGGGTTCCGTGGCACGCATGCCCTCACCCATACAAGGTGCGTGCCACCGTCGGCACCCGCGGCCGCCGGGATTGCAAGCCATTGAATGTAAACGATAACAGTATCCTCGCCGGGACCGGCGCCGGCGGCTACCGGCCCGCAAGCCTGACAGGAATGGCAGGCACGCGCTAGAATGCCGGCCATTACTGACAGCCCGGGAAAGCGATGAGCATCCCCGTGAAGTCCCTGGCCGAGCTCACCTCCTACCTGGATGGCCAGCCCGACCCCAAGATCGTGATGGACGCGGACTACCGCATCGTCGCGGCCAACCGCGCCTACTGCGCGGAGTTCTCGCAGGGCCGGTCGGTCATCGGCCGGCGCTGCTACGAGGTCTCGCACCACTTCACGGTGCCCTGCGACCAGGCGGGCGAGTCGTGCCCGCTCAAGGCGAGCCAGGAGGCGGGCAACGCCGCCAGGGTGCTGCACCTGCACCACACGCCGCGCGGCGAGGAGCACGTGGCCGTGGAGACGGTGCCCGTGCGCGACGAGGCCGGGGCCGTGAGCTGGTTCGTCGAGACGATGCAGGTGATCCGCCACGCGCGCTCGCAGCCGGCCGCGCAGGGCCTGGTGGGGCGCGCGCCGGCCTTCACGCGCATGCTGGGCGAGGTGATGCGCGTGGCGCCCTCGGACGCGGCGGTGATGCTGCTGGGCGAGACGGGCACGGGCAAGGAGCTCGTGGCGCGCGCGATCCACGAGGCGAGCCCGCGCGCTTCCGGCCCCTTCGTGCCGGTGGACTGCTCGGGGCTCACGGAGACGCTCTTCGAGAGCGAGCTCTTCGGCTACGAGAAGGGCGCGTTCACCGGCGCCACGCACCGCAAGACGGGGCTGGTGGAGGCCGCGAGCGGCGGCACGCTGTTCCTGGACGAGATCGGCGAGCTGCCCGCCTCGATGCAGGCCAAGCTCCTGCGCCTGCTGGAGACGGGCACGTACCGGCGCGTGGGCGCCATCGAGGCGCTGCCCTCGGACTTCCGCGTCGTGAGCGCCACGCACCGCGACCTGGCGGCCATGGTGCGCGAGGGCGCGTTCCGCCGCGACCTGTACTACCGGCTGGACACCTTTCCCATCCGCGTGCCGGCGCTGCGCGAGCGGGCCGGGGACCTGGGCCTGCTCGCCGAGTCGCTGCTCGCCCGCGTGGCGCCCGGGCGGGCGCTGCGCCTGACACCCGCCGCCTCGCGCGCCCTCGCCACGCGCCGCTTCGAGGGCAACATCCGCGAGCTGCGCAACCTCCTGGAGCGCGCGAGCCTGCTC
>JAKOWJ010000046.1 GCA_029781595.1 Pseudomonadota bacterium
CCGAGGGCGGCCTTGAGCAGCTTCAGGGCGGCGTTGGAGGTGGGGGCGACGAATTTGCGCAGGTTCATGGACGCGCTCCGATCACCGCGTGCACGCGGAGAGTCTTGGAATCGGGGATCTCGGCGTGGCCGAGGACCTTGAGCTGGGGTGCGGCGCGCCGCAGCAGGCGCGCGAGGACCGGCCGCAGCCGGTCGGGCACGACGAGGGCGGCCGTCTCGCCCAGGGCCTCGCGGCGCGAGGCGGCCTCGGCGGCCTGGCGCGCGATGCCTTCGGCGAGGCCGGGCTCCAGGGCGCTCTCGGCGGCGGTGGCGGACTGCAGCAGCACGCGCTCGAGGTCGGGCTCGAGCACCAGCACGCCGATCTCGGGCACGGGCCCGAAGACGTGCTGCACGATGGCCGGGCCCAGGGCGGCGCGCACCGCCGCGGTGAGCTCGCCCGCGTCCTGGGTGCGCGGCGCGTGCTCCGTGAGCGTCTCGAGGATGGTGCGCAGGTCGCGCACGGGGATGCCGTCGTCGAGCAGGTTCTGCAGCACGCGCTGGACGGTCGACAGGGGCACGAGCTTGGGCACCAGGTCCTCGACCAGCCGCGGCGAGCTCTTGGCAAGGTGATCGAGCAGGCCCTGCGTCTCCTGGCGGCCCAGCAGGCGCGCCGCGTTCGACTGCAGCACGTGGTTGAAGTGCGTGGCGGCCACGCTCGCGCAGTCGACCACGGTGTAGCCCTGCATCTGGGCGCCCTCGCGCGCGGCGGGGTCGATCCAGGTGGCGGGCAGGCCGAAGGCCGGGTCGCGCGTGGGCGTGCCGTGCAGCGCGCCGCTCGCGCGGCCGGGATTGATGGCCAGGCACTGGCCGGGCAGCAGCTCGCCCTCGGCCACCGGCACGCCGCGCAGCGTGATGCGGTAGGCGCCGGGGCGCAGCTCGAGGTTGTCGCGGATGTGCACGGGCGGGGGCAGGAAGCCCACGTCCTGGGCGAAGCGCTTGCGGATGGCCTTCACGCGCTTGAGCAGCTCGGCGTCCTGCGCGCGGTCCACCAGCGGCACGAGGCGGAAGCCCACCTCCAGGCCCAGCGCGTCCAGGGGCGCCACGTCGTCCCAGGTGGCCTCCTGCGATTCCGGGGCCGGCGCCGGCGCGGGCACCGCCACGGGACCGGCCTCGCGGGCGCGGCGGTCCAGCGAGATCCAGCGCGCCAGGCCCCCGGCCACCGCGGCCAGCGTGAGGAAGGCCACGTGCGGCATGCCGGGGATGAAGCCCAGCAGCGCGAGCACGCCCGCGGTGATGGCCAGGGCCTGCGGCGAGCCGAACAGCTGGGAGATGATCTGCCCGCCCACCGCCTGCTCGGAGCCCACGCGGCTCACCACCAGGCCCGCGGCCGTGGAGATCACGAGCGCCGGGATCTGCGCCACCAGGCCGTCGCCGATGGCGAGCAGCACGTAGTTGGAGACGGCCTGCGAGAAGGAGAGCTTGTGCTCGATGACCCCGATCGCGAGGCCCCCGAGGATGTTCACCACCAGGATGAGGATGCCGGCGATGGCGTCGCCGCGCACGAACTTCGAGGCGCCGTCCATGGCGCCGTAGAACTCGGCCTCCTGCCCCACCTCGGAGCGGCGGCGGCGCGCCTCGGCCTCGCCGATGAGCCCGGCGTTCAGGTCGGCGTCGATGGCCATCTGCTTGCCGGGCATCGCGTCCAGGGCGAACCGCGCGGCCACCTCCGCGATGCGGCCCGCGCCCTTGGTGATGACCACGAAGTTGATGACCGTGAGGATGGTGAAGACGACCAGGCCCACGGCAAAGTTGCCGCCGACCAGGAAGTGGCCGAAGGCCTCGATCACCTTGCCGGCCGCGTCCGGGCCCGAGTGCCCGTGCATGAGCACCACGCGCGTGGAGGCGACGTTGAGCGACAGTCGCAGGAGCGTGGTGAGCAGCAGCACCGTCGGGAAGGCCGCGAACTCCAGCGGGCGCGTGGTGTGCAGGCTGGAGAGCAGCACCACCATCGCCAGCGCGATGTTGAAGGTGAAGAGCAGGTCCAGCAGGAACTTGGGCAGCGGCAGGATCATCATCGCGAGGATCATCACGATGACGAGCGGCGCGGCGAGCGCCTGCCAGGGGCGCGCGGGAGCGGGGGCGGCCACGGCGTTCATGCGGCGGCCTCAGCGGGGTCCAGGCCCGGCGGCACGGCCACGTCGGCGGGCGGCTCGGGCTGCGGGCCGCGGCCGGCGGCCGCCTTGACCTGGAAGACCCAGGCCAGCACCTGCGCCACGGCCTGGTAGAGCGCCGGCGGCACGTCGCCGCCGATCTCCACGTGCCGGTTGAGCGCGCGCGCGAGCGGCGGCGCCTCGAGCAGCGCCACGCCCGCCTCGCGGGCGATCTCCTTGATGCGCTCGGCCACCAGGCCCGTGCCCTTGGCGACCACGCGCGGCGCGCGCAGCCCCTCGTGCCACTCCAGGGCCACCGCGTAGTGGGTCGGGTTGGTCACCACCACCGTGGCCTTCGGCACGGCGGCCATCATGCGGCGTCGGGCGACGGCGCGCTGCAGGCCGCGGATGCGCGCCTTCACGTGCGGGTCGCCCTCCATCTCCTTCATCTCCTGCTTGGCCTCCTGCGGCGTCATGCGCAGGCGCTTGGCGTGGGTGTACAGGACGATCGGCACGTCGATGGCGGCCAGCGCCACCAGCACCCCGAGGAGAAAGACGACGGCGCGGCCCACGGTCTCGCCGGCGAGGACCAGGCCCCCGTTGCCGGCCGTGGCGGCGGCGGAGAAGGCCGGGAGGTTCTCCCAGACGAACCAGGCCGCGGTGCCGGCCAGGGCCACCGCCTTGAGGGCCGCCTTGGCGAGCTCGATCCAGGCCTCGGCGCTCGCGAGGCGCCCCAGGCCCGACAGGGGCGACAGGCGCGTGAAGTTGGGCACCAGGGGCTTGGGCGTGAAGTTCCAGCCGCCCAGCGCGATGGCGGCGAGGAAAGCCGCGACGGCGAGCAGGAGCAGCAGCGGGCCGAACGTGGCCAGGGCCGCCCACGAAAGGTCCCCCAGGCGCGCCATCGCCCGCTCGGGCGACAGGGCCGTGGACTGGTCGAAGCGCAGCCCCGCCCTCAGGATCGCGCCGGTGGAGCCGAGGACGGCCCCGCCCGCGACCCAGAGGCCGACCACCATGGCCGCGGTGACGGCCGCGGCGCCCAGCTCGCGCGAGCGCGCGACCTGGCCCTCCTCGCGCGCCTGCTGCAGGCGCCTTTCCGAGGCTGGGAGGTGTCGGTCTTCCTTGCTTTCGTCGGCCATGGCGGGGGAATCCGGGTGTTGGGGCGATTATTCGCCCCGCCCCCCACGCCAAAGCCGGGGAATAGCCCCCTCACGGGGGCCCACTTCGGCCCGCTCAGTCCCCGGCGGCCAGGCCCGGGCCGGCGCCCAGGCGGAAGCGCCCGACGAGCTCGCGCAGGGCCCCGGCCAGGTGGTCCAGGCGCTGCGCGCTGTCGGCCATGGCCCCCACCGCCGCGTTGTTCTCCTCGCTCATCTGGGCGATGCGCTCGACGTTCTGCGCGATCTGCGTCGAGGCGCTGGACTGCTCCGAGAGCGCCGAGGCGATCTCGGTGACCGCCTGCGCCGCCTTGGTGGCGTCGGACTCCACGCGCTGCATGACGGCCCCGGCCTCCTGCGCCTCGCGGGCGCCGTCGTCGACCTTGCCGCTCCAGCGCTTCATGTAGTCCACCGCCTCGCCCGTGCCGCCCTGGATCGCCTCGATCATCTTGGCGATCTCCTGCGTGGAGTCGGTCGTGCGCTCGGCGAGCTTCCTCACCTCGTCGGCCACCACCGAGAAGCCCTGCCCCTGCTCGCCCGCCCGGGCCGCCTCGATGGCGGCGTTGAGCGCCAGCAGGTTCGTCTGGTTGGCGATCTCCCCGATCACCTGCACGATCTTCGAGATCTGCGTCGACTGGCTGCCCAGCCGCTCGATGAGGCCCGTGAGCTCGTGCGCGGAGTGGGCGATGTCGCCCATCTCGCCCACGGTGCGCTGCGCGGCGACGTTGCCCTGCGCCGAGAGCTCGCCCGTGTGCCGCGCGGCCGTGAGCACCTCGCCGGAGTGCTGCTTGAGGTGGTCGATGGAGACGGTCATCTCCTCGATCGAGGCGGCCATGGAGGCCGCGGCCTCGCTCTGCTCGCTGCTCGCGGTGGAGACCTGCTGCGAGGTGCTGGCCAGGGACTGCGCGGTCTGCGCGAGCTCGCCCGCCTCCCCGGCGATCTGCACCAGGGCGGCGCGGAAGGCGCCCACGGCGCGGTCGAAGCACTCGCCCACGTCGCGCAGCTCGTCGCGGCTCGCCACGCGCACCTGCGTGCCCAGGTCGCCGCCGGCGATGCGGTCGGC
>JAKOWJ010000081.1 GCA_029781595.1 Pseudomonadota bacterium
CGCCCGAGGGGCTGCCGCCTGCCCGCCGCCTCACGGAGCGCGACGTGGTCGCGGACCTGGCCGCGCCCGTGCCGTCCACGGCCCTGCTGCGCCGGCCCGACGTGCGCGCCGCCGAGCAGCGCCTCGTCGCGGCCAACGCCAACATCGGCGCCGCGCGCGCCGCGTTCCTGCCGCGCGTGGCCATCGGCCTGTCGGCGGGCACGGCGAGCCGCACGGTGTCGGGGCTCTTCGATGCCGGCAGCCGGGCGTGGAGTTTCGTGCCCAGCCTCGCGCAGCCGCTCTTCGACGCCGGCCGCAACGAGGCCGCGCTGGACCTCGCGCAGGCGCGCAAGGTGATCGCCGTGGCCGACTACGAGCGCACCATCCAGCAGGCCTTCCGCGAGGTGGCGGACCTGCTCGCCGCCCGCGACACGCTCGCGCGCCAGCTCTCGGCGCAGGAGGCCGCCGAGCGCGCCCAGGCCGAGCGCGAGAGGATCGCCGACGCGCGCTACCGCGCCGGGGCCAGCAGCTACCTCGAGGTGCTGGACGCGCAGCGCGAGGCCAACGCCGCGCGGCAGGCGACGATCCAGGTGCGGCGCGCGCTGCTCGTGTCGGCCGCGCAGCTCTACAAGGCGCTGGGCGGCGGCGGGGACGCGGCCGGCTCCTGATCGGCCGCGGCGGCGGCGCGCTCCTCCTCGGCGATGCGGCCGATGTAGGCGGCGAAGTCCGGGTCCTCGCCGCGCAGCAGCACCGGCAGGCGCCGCGCGAAGTCCTCGCGCCGGCACCACTCGCGCATCCAGTCCTCCCAGGAATTCCAGCGGCGGCGCTGCTCGGCCGTCATGTCCGACTCCCAGGCCACGAGGTAGGCGCGCTCGAAGAGCGTGACCAGCATGTCGAGGATGACGAGCTTGCGCTCCTCCTGCTCCGGCGTGAGCGGCGCCGTGGCGCGCGCCGTGCGCAGGTGCAGGTCGGGATTGGCGAGCACGATCTCCAGGAAGTCGATGTAGGCGTCCGACAGGCGCTGCCAGATCTCCTCCTCCTCGTTGCGGCGCTCCTTGCGCTGCTCCATGAGGAAGGTGGCGATGGCCAGGGGCAGGCCCACCACCGTCACGACGTAGGAGGCGAGCTCCCAGGATTCGCGGTCGAGGAGGTTCATCGGCGCCATCGTAGCGCAGGCGGCGGGAGTGAACCCCGCGTGCCGCGTCTCCGACTCAGGGGGAACGCACTCCAGGAGAAGCCGCCCCATGAAGATCCTGCCATCGGCCGTCGCGGGCCTGCTCGTCGCGCTGCTCGCCGCCGGCGCCCTCCACGCACAGACCCGCACTTCGCCGCCCCCGCCCGCGCAGCCGCCCAGGCCACCGGTCCTCGCGCCCGCCGCGCCGGCCACCGCGGTCGCGATCGTCAAGATCGAGGTCGGAACCTCCCTGGCGACCTATGGCGCCAAGGCGACCCTTCGCGCGACGGCGACGCAAGGCCCCAATCCCCTCGCGGGCAAGCCCCTCAAGTTCTTCGTCGACGGCACGAACGTCGGCCCCTTTGGACAGCCGATGCCGACCAACGGGGCCGGCCAGGCCGTGGTCGAGTATCCCGTCACGACCTCCCTTGCCGTGGGCGACCACGAGATCAAGGTGGTCTTCGAGGGCGAGCCGGGCATTTCCGGGGCCACCGGCACCGGGCGCCTGGCCGTGCTCAAGGGCGCCACCAAGATCACCGAATTCGCCACCGTGAGAACGAGCGGCGCCGATGGCAAGCCGGAGCTCGCGCTGGGCGGCGTCGTCCGCCGCGTGGCCGACGACGCCGGGCTCAGCGGCCGGGCGGTCGAGTTGAGCGTGGACGGCGCCAAGGTCGATACCGTCGCCACCGACCCCACCGGCCGGTTCCACGCGAGGAGGCCCTTGACCAAGGGCGGCACGTTCAGCCTGCGCGCGGACTTCGCGGGCGACGTGCACTACACCTCGTCGGGCGCGCAGGCGAGCTACTCCTACACCCCGCCCCCGCCCCCGGCCGTCATCCCCGTGTTCCGCTCGAAGACCGTGGTGGTGCCGCTCGGACCGCTGGTGGTCGGCGGCAAGGTGCGCGTCGGCACGAAGGTCTCGCTCGTCCCTGGCGGCCCCGGGATGGCCGGCGTGAAGATCCGCCTCACCGCGCCGAACCTGGGCCCGCAGACATACACGTACCAACCGCTGGTCCAGACGGTCGACTCCGATGCCTCCGGTGTGGCCTCGGCCGACTTCACGCTCGTCACGAGCGGGGTCGGCTGGTTCTCCTTCGACCTGGCCGACCCGCGCTTCATCGACGGCAACGCCAACAACAACCCCGACCAGT
>JAKOWJ010000104.1 GCA_029781595.1 Pseudomonadota bacterium
GCACCACGGCCGCGCCGGCGAGCGTGCGCGGCGAGACGGTCACGTTCACGAACATGCCGGGCCACAGGCGGCTCGCGCGGTTCTCGAACTCGGCCTTCACGCGGATGGTGCCCGTGGCGGAGTCCACCGCGTTGTCGAGGAAGTTCACGCGCCCGCGCAGCACCTGGCGGCCGCCGTCGGGCGTGGCTTCCACCGAGACCGTCCCCGCGGCCAGCGCGCGCTGCAGCGCCGGGAACTCCTGCTCGGGCAGCGTGAAGGCCACCTGGATGGGGTCGACCTGCGTCACCGTGACGAGCAGCGCGCCGCCCGGCTGCACGAGGCTGCCCGGGCGCACGCCGATGGCGCCGGTGCGCCCCGCGAACGGCGCGGCGATGCGCGTGTTGGCCACGGCGACCTTCGCGGCCTCCACCGCCGCCTGGTCCACGGCGAGCGCGCCGCGCAGCGCGTCGACCTGCGTGGCGGCCGCGTCCAGCGCCGACTGCGAGACGAACTTCTGCGTGAAGAGCTGGCGCTGGCGCTCGAGCGTGCGCTCGGCGTTGGCGAGGTCGGCGCGGTCCTTCTGCACCTGCGCCTCGGCCTTGCGCAGGTTCGCCTCCTCGGCGCGCGCGTCCAGCGTGAAGAGGAGCTCGCCCCGGGCCACCGCCTGGCCCTCGCGGATGTGCACCTCGCGCACCGTGCTGGTGATCTGCGCGCGCAGGTCCACGGACTGCACCGCGGTCACCACGCCGTTGGTGCGGATGCGCACCGGCACGTCGCGCTTCTCGACGGTGGCGAGGACCACGGGCACCGGCCCGCCGCGTCCCTTGCCCGCGGCCTGCTTCGAGGCGCCCCCGCCGCGCAGCGCCCACGCGCCCGCGGCGAGCGCGGCGACGGCGGCGACGAGGATTGCGACGAGGACGGGGCGCGCGAGGCCGCGCTGGCGGCGGGAGGGTGCGGGTGGCATTTCGCTCATTTCGTGGAGTGGGGGGCGCGGTCTGGCTGCCGCGCGCCCGTTCGGGCGGCCTGAGGCCGCATCAGCGCACCGCGGCGACGACCAGGGCGGTGGCGACGGTGACCTTCTTGGCGTAGGCGATGTCCAGGAACTCGTTGGGGCCGTGGGCGTTGGACTTCGGCCCCAGCACGCCCGTCACGAGCATCTGCGCGGCCGGGAATTTCTGGCCCAGCATGCCCATGAAGGGGATGGTGCCGCCCTCGCCCATGTAGGCCGCGGGCTTGCCGAAGCAGGCCTGCGAGGCGCCGTCGAGCGCGGCGGCGAGCCACGGCGCCACGGGCGGCGCGTTCCAGCCGGTGGCCGCGGAGTCGTGCTGGAAGCGCACGCGCGCGCGCCCCGGCGGGTCGGCCTCCAGCGTGCGGCGCAGCGCCTCGGCCGCGGCCGGGCCGTCGACGAGCGGCGGCAGGCGCAGCGAGAGCTTGAGCGTGGTGAACGGGCGCTGCACGTTGCCGGCGCTGGCCGTGGGCGGCAGGCCGTCGGCGCCCGTGACGGCGAGCGCCGCGCGCCAGGTGCGGTTGAGCACGAGCTCCACCGGGTCCTTCGTCACCGGCTCGGCGAAGAGCGAGGCCGTGGCCGGGTCGTCGCAGCACGACGAGGCCCAGGGGAAGCGCCGCCACATCGACTCGCCCAGGATCGCGGCGGCCTGCCGCGCCTGCTCGAGCCGGTCGGCCGGGATGTCGCAGTTGAACGCCGCCGGCCTCACCACGCCGGTGCGCGAGTCGTCCACGCGGTCCAGCAGCTGGCGCGCCAGGCGGAAGGACGAGGGCACCACGCCGCCCGCGTCGCCCGAGTGCACGCCCTCTTCCAGCACCGCGACCTCCAGCGTGCCGTTCACCAGGCCACGGAGCGAGGTGGTGACCCAGAGCTGCTCGTAGTTGCCGGCGCCGGAATCGAGCGCCACCACGAGCTGCACGTCGCCCATGCGCGGGGCCAGAAGGTCCAGGTAGGCGGGCAGGTCGTAGCTGCCGCTCTCCTCGCAGGTCTCGATGAGCCCCACGCAGCGCGGGCGCGCGTGGCCCTGGGCGTCCAGCGCCATCACGGCCGACAGCGCCGCGAACACCGCGTAGCCGTCGTCCGCGCCGCCGCGCCCGTACAGGCGCCCGTCCTGGATGGCCGGCTCCCAGGGGCCGAGCCCCGCGCGCCAGCCCGTCATCTCGGGCTGCTTGTCCAGGTGGCCGTAGAAGAGCACGGTGCGCGAGGCGTCGAGGCCGCCCGTGGCCGGGATGTCGAAGAAGATCACGGGCGTGCGGCCCGCGAGGCGCACCACCTCCAGCGCGAGGCCCGGCACGCCCTGCGCGGCGACCCAGTCGCGCGCCAGCGCCACGGCCGCGTCGATGTGCCCGTTCTCGGCCCAGCGCGCGTCGAAGTGCGGGCTCTTGGCCGGCAGGCGCACGTACTCGACGAGCCGCGGGACGATGTCCGCGTCCCACTGCGCCCCGATGCGCTCGGCGAGCGGCGTGGCGTCCACGGTGGAGAGGTTCGGGCGGGCGGTCATCGGAAGGCTCCCGGGGAAGGCGTCGAAGGCGGCATTCTACTCCGCCGCCCCCCCTGCCCCGGGTATGCTCACGGCCATGCCCGACGCCCTCGCGACCCTGCCCTGGAGCAAGATCGTCACCGCGCTCTACCTCGCGTGGCTGCTGGGCGCCGGGGCCACCGTGCTTACGCAGCGGCGCTCGCCCACGGCCACGCTCGCCTGGCTCCTCGCCTTCGCCGCGCTGCCCGTCGTCTCGGGCATCTACTACGTGGTGTTCGGGCCTCGCCGCCTGCGCCGGCGCAAGCTGCGCTACGGGCTCGCGCGGCGCAACCTCGCCGGCGACGTGGCCGGGTACCTGCGCGGCTCGCGCTGCCCCGACCCGCCCGTGCTGGCCCCGGAGGCGGCCGTGCTCGCGGGCGTGGTCTCGCGCCTGGGGCAGGGCTGGCCCACGCACGCCGCGGGCGTGGCGATCCTCGAGGACGGCGACGCGTGCACGGCGGCGATCGAGGCGGCCATCGCCGGCGCGCGCCACCACGTGCACTGCGAGTACTACATCTGGGCGGCCGACGGCACGGGCACGCGCGTGCGCGACGCGCTCGCGGCGGCGGCCCGGCGCGGCGTGCAGGTGCGCGCGCTGCGCGACGCGGTCGGCTCGGGCGGCGCCCCGCGCGCGTTCTGGGCGGCGCTGGAGGCGGCCGGCGGCGCCGTGCTCGCCTTCAACCCGGTGCGGCTCGCGCCGCGGGGCCTGAACTTCGCCAACTTCCGCACGCACCGCAAGATCGTGGTGGTGGACGGCGTGACGGGCTTCGTCGGCGGCAACAACCTGCACGACGAGGCGAGCGCGGCCGCCTCGGGCGAGGCCGCGTGGCGCGACGCCCACGCCCGCCTGGAGGGCGAGCCGGTGCGGCGCCTGCAGCGCCTGTTCCTCGAGGACTGGGTGTACGCCGGCGGCACGGTGCCCGCGGACCTCGCGTCGGTGAAGCAGTACTTCCCGCCCGCGGCCGCGTGCGGCGGCGTGCCCGTGCAGGTGCTCGCCTCGGGGCCCGACGACGCGAACGCGCCCATCCACGCGTTCCTGCTCGCCGCCCTGGCGCTCGCGAAGCGCCGCGCGTGGATCCAGACGCCCTACCTCGTGCCCGACGAGCCGCTGGAGAGCGCGCTGCGCGTGGCGGTGCTGCGCGGCGTGGACGTGCAGGTGATCGTGCCGCGCCGCGGCGACTCGCGCCTGGTGGGCGCGGCCTCGCGCACCTACTGCGAGGCGCTGGGGCGCGCCGGCGTGCGGATCTTCGAGTACCTGCCCGGCATGCTGCACGCCAAGACGCTCGTGGTGGACGAGACCTGCGCGGTGGTGGGCACGGCCAACCTCGACAACCGCAGCTTCCGCCTGAACTTCGAGGTGGCCTCGGCCTTCTACGACGCGGGGGTGGTGGAGGAGCTCGCGGCGCGCTTCGAGGCCGACCGCGGGCGCTCGGCGCCCTTCCGCGGGCGCGACGAGCGCTCGCGACTTTCGGCCTTCCTGGAGAGCGTGGCGCGCCTCACCTCGCCCGTGCTCTAGCGCGCCTTGGTACAGTAGCGGCCCCATGGCCCTCAAGGCGACCATCTTCAAGGCCGAGCTCGAGGTGAGCGACCTCGACCGCGGCCACTTCGCCACGCACGCGCTCACGATCGCGCGCCACCCGTCGGAGACCGACGAGCGCATGATGGTGCGCGTGGCCGCGTTCGCGCTCAACGCCGACGAGCGCCTCGCCTTCGGGCGGGGCCTGTCCAGCGAGGGCGAGGCCGACCTCGTGCTCACCGACCTCACGGGCGCCATCGAGCTGTGGGTGGACGTGGGCCTGCCGGACGAGCGCGAGGTGCGCAAGGCCGCGGGCCGCGCCGCGCGCGTGCTCGTGCTCGCCTACGGCACGGGCGCGCCGCTGTGGTGGGCGCAGAACGCCGCCGCGCTCTCGCGCCTGTCCAACCTCACCGTCCTCGAACTCGCACCGGACGACACCCGCGCCCTGGCGGCCCTGGCCGCGCGCACCATGAAGCTGCACTGCACCGTGCAGGACGGCCACGCGTGGTTTTCGGACGAGCGAACCAACCTCGCCCTGGAGCCCCTGGTGCGCCAGGCCGCGACGCGATGAGGCCCGCCGTGGACGCTTCCCGCCGCCTCGCCCTCGCCGCCCTGGCCGCCGCGCTCGTCGCCGGCTGCGGCCCGAAGGTGCCGCGCCTTTCGCCGCTCGCGGGCGACGCCGTGGTGCTCGCCTTCGGCGACAGCCTCACCTTCGGCACCGGCGCGCGGCGCGAGCAGGGCTACCCGGCCGTGCTCGCGCGCCTCATCGGGCGCAAGGTCGTCGCCTCGGGCGTGCCGGGCGAGACCTCGGCCGAGGGCCTGGCGCGCCTGCCCGGCGTGCTCGACGAGGTGCGGCCGCAGCTCCTGGTGCTCTGCCACGGCGGCAACGACTTCCTGCAGCACCTGGACGAGGCCGCGGCCGCGGCCAACGTGCGCGCCATGATCGCCCTGGCCCGCGAGCGCGGCATCGCCGTGGTGCTGCTCGCCACGCCCAAGCCCGGCTTCGGCGCCTCGCGCGTGCCCTTCTACGCCGACCTGGGCCGCGAGCTGGGCATCCCGGTGGAGGCCGACGTGCTCGCCGACGTGCTCTCCTCCGGTCGCCTGAAGAGCGACCTGGTGCACCCCAACGCCGAGGGATACGCGAAGATCGCGGAGGCCGTGGCCGACCTCCTGCGAAGCGCCAGGGCGCTCTAGGCGAGCGCCGAACTGGGCCGGTTTTCCCCCGCTTCTCGGCGCACCGGCGGCGCGGCCGCCGCGGCAGCATGACGGTGACCCAGAGCAACCGGAGCATCGACCATGAACCCCTGGCTCGGCCTCGCCATCGGCTACCTCATCTCCATGGGGATCCTCATCGCCTTCTTCCACAGCGCCTTCCAGGCCCCGGACCCGCTGGAAGAGTCGCCCGCCCCGCCGGCCGACCCGCGCGCGGCCGGGGAATACGCCGCCGGCACGGGCCGCTCCCCGCACCCGCAGCACGGCTAGCGCCGGCCCCTACAGGCGCATCTCGAAGCGCAGCGCGGTCACCAGGTGGCCGCGGCGCGTGTCCACCACCTCCTGGCGCTCGTCGCCCGTCACGAAGACCGTCGCCGACTGGTAGTCGCGGGGCGAGGCCGCCGACACCGACAGGCGAAGGCGCGTGCCCGCGTCGAAGTTCCACAGCGCGTAGGCATCGAGCACCACCTTGCGCCGCAGGCGGTCGACCTGCTCGGGCGTCGAGCGCGTGTCGTAGGCCGGCGTCCAGTTCACCGAGCCGCCCAGCGCCAGGGGCGAGCCGCGGAATCGGTAGTCCGCGCCGAGGTTGCCGGTCATGTCCGGCATGCTCGCGAGCCGGTTGTCCGGGCCCGGCACCGAGTCCACGCGCGAGCGGAAGACGGAGAGGTTGGCGCGCACGTTCACGGGCGGGGCCCCGTCCACCAGCTCGTCCCAGCGCAGCTTGGCGTCGAACTCGACGCCGCTCGCCGTGGCGCGGCCCAGGTTCTGCGGGCGCGAGACCCAGCGCGGCACGCCGGCCCACGAGACGGCTTCGAGCGCCGTGACGTTGCGGATCACGTCCTTCAGGCGCCGCGTGAAGAGGTTCACCGACACCACGCCGTTGGCCTTCAGGTACCTCTCCCACGCGATCTCCAGGCCGTTGGCGACCTCGGGCTTCAGGCCCGGGTTGCCCGCGAAGTCGGCGCTCGTGGCGGTGTTGGGCCCCGGCACCGGGTAGAGCGTGTTCAGGCGCGGGCGCGAGACGAGGTTCGAAGTGACCGGGGGGCGGTAGGTCTGCGTGAGGCTCGCGCGCAGCTGGTCGCGCCGCGGCGCGTCGAAGCGCCAGACCACGTGCGCGAGCGGGTTCAGCACGCGGCTCGTGTTGGTCGTTGGCTCGGCCGTGTCGTCGCTCCTCGTGCGGATGCCCTCCCAGCGAAGGCCCAGCGAGGTCGCCCAGCGCGGACTGGGATCCCACTCGTCCTGCAGGTATGCCGCCAGCCGGCGCACGTTCACCTCGTAGTCGGCGCCGAAGTCCTCGAGCTGCAGCGCGCCGTCGAGAGTGGTCTGCGGCGCCTCGCGCCGGCGCGTCTGCTCCCACTCGGCGCCCGCCGTCGCCTTGTGCGTCTCGCCCCAGAGCTGCGAGAGCTTGCCGGTGAGGTTGCCCGACCGGTCGGTGATGTCGGTGACCGTGGTCTGGAAGAGCGTGCGGTTGCCCGCGGCGTCGAACTGGCCCAGCGCCGAGGTGCCGTCCACGGTGAAGGTGCCCGCGCCGCCGCGCAGCTCCACGGTGGTGCCCGGGGCGATTCGCCGCGAGAGCGTGGACAGGAAGCGCGCGGCGCGAAAGCGCGAGGTGGAGCTAGACGCGCTGGTGTCGTAGGGCGCGGCGGCCGCGCCCGCCGACTGGTCCAGGCGCCCGGTCGTGACGCCGTCGGAATGGCGCGCGACCACGAACGGCTGGAAGGTGAAGAGCTCGCCCGGCCCGAAGCGCCACTGGAACCGCGAGGTGAGGAAGAGGCCGTCGCCGCGGCTCTCCGAGGATTCGACGCGCCGCTGCGCCAGCGTCACCGCGCCCGTGGGCACGTCCGTGTACGTGGTGTCCACCACGCCGTCGTTGTCCTGGTCGCGCCGGTTGAGCGAGAGCGTGAGGTTCCACGTGCCCTTGTCGCCCACGGTCTCGTTGCGCGTGTAGCCGGCGTTCGAGGCGTAGCGGCCGTTCTCGAGTTGCGTGCCGGCGCGCAGCTCGTTGGCCCGCCGCCGGTACGCCTCGCGCAGCACGATGTTGATGGTGCCGGCCACCGCGCGCGTGCCCGTCTCGGCCGTGGGCGCGCGCAGGATCTCGATGCGCTCGACCTGGTCGGGCGTGATCTCCTCGATGGAGAAGCCCGGCGGGATGCGCTCGCCGTTGAGGAGGATCTGCGTGTAGCCGCCCGCCATGCCGCGCATGCGGATGGCGCCGCGCCGGCCGGGGCGGCCCGCCTGCGTGACGCCGGGCAGGCGCCGCATCACGTCGCCGAGGTTCGTGTCGCCGTACTGCTCGATCTCGTCGCGCCCGATGACGATCTTGGCCGCCGTGGAATCGCGCCGCTCCGTGGTGGTCGTGCGCGTGCCGGTCACCTTCAGCGACTCCACCTTCTCGGGCGCGGGCGGCTTGCCGCGGCGGCCGCGCGGCGGCGCCGCGGGCTTGTCCGGCGCCGGAGTCGCCGCGGGGGCCTCGGCGGGGGGCGGCTCGGCCGGGGGTGGGGTCTGCGCGAGGGCGGGCGCGGCGGCGAGGAGAGCGGCGGTGGCGAGCAGCGGGAGGGAGCGCATCGATCGGGGGCGGTTTCGGCGACGCGCGAGTGTAACCGTGCCCGCCGCGGGCCGGCCGGCGCAGTTGTAACAAGCCGCGACGCGGGCTAGATCCAGCCGCGGCAGCCCGGGGCGCCGCAGCGGCAGCGAAGCCGCCCCTCGTGGTGGCTCTCGCCGTAGTCCACGGTGAGCTCCTCGCCGGGCCGGATGTCGCGCAGCGCGTAGAACTCGGCGCGCGTCGCGGTGCGGCGAAGGAACGTGTTGGGCGCGCACGAGTGGTTGATGAAGCGGAATCCCGAGCGCAGGCCGCGCGCGTCGAGGGCGCGGCGGTCGAGCTCGACGATGGCCACCACGCGAAGGCGCGCGGCGCGGCGCCGGGCCTCGGCGATCGAGATCACCTCGCCCTCGAACTCGCCGATCTTCGCGCGCCGGCGGATGAAGGTGCCGGCGAAAAGGCCCCGGCCCGTGATGGCGCTTCGCCCCACGAAGAGCGCATCGTGCACGGGCGAGTGGAAGACGACGCGCTTCACGCCGCGCCCGGCCGCGTCACGCGCCAGGCGAGCAGCCCCGCGGCCGCCAGCATCGCCCCGGCCACGAGGAAGGGCGCGCCGGGCAGGCTCGCGCGCGCGCCGTCGGCGATGGCCACCGAGAAGACCTGCGTGAAGAGCGTGGGCCCGATCATGCCGGTGACGGCCTGCAGCGCCGAGGTCGCTCCTTGCAGCTGGCCCTGCGCCGAGGGGCCGACGCGACGGCTCATGATCGCCTGCGCCGACGGGCCTGCCAGGCCCCACAGCGCCATCACCGGGATGCCCGCGAGGAACACCGCGCCGCTGCCCGCGAGGCCGTAGATGGCCATGCCGGCCGCCCCGCAGGCGAGGCCCGTGGCCAGCGCGCGCCGTTCGCCCAGCCACTTCACCGCGGGGCGGATGAGCCCACCCTGCACGATCATCGAGCACACGCCCACGGCGGCGAGGACCAGGCCCACCGCCATCTCGCCCCAGCCGTAGCGGTAGCCCATGTACAGCACCGTGACCGCCGGGAAGACCACGTGCGAGAGCTGCATGAGGAACAGCACGGCCGCCAGGCCCAGCAGCTCCGGGTGCGCGCGCAGCAGGCGCAGCGAGCCGACCGGGTTGGCGCGCGCCCAGGAGAACGCGGCCCGGCGCTCTCGCGGCAGCGACTCGGGCAGCACGAACCAGCCGTAGGCCGCGTTGGCGAGCGCGAGCACGCCCGCCACCCAGAAGGGCAGCCGGGGATCGACGCCGCCCAGCACGCCGCCCAGCGCCGGGCCCAGCGTGAAGCCCAGCCCGAACCCCGCGCCCACCATGCCGAAGGCGCCCGCGCGCTTCTCGGGCGGGGTCACGTCGGCGATGTAGGCGAAGGCGGTGGCCACGCTCGCCGCCGTGATGCCCGAGATCACGCGCCCCACGAAGAGCCAGGCGAGGTCCGGCGCGAGCGCCATGAGGAAGTAGTCCAGCCCCAGGCCCAGGCAGGAGACGAGGATCACCGGCCGGCGGCCGAAGCGGTCCGACACCGCGCCGAGCACGGGCATGGAGACGAACTGCATCACCGACCAGGCGGTGCCGAACACGCCGTACACGCGCGCGGCGGCCGCGGTGTCGCCGCCCTTGAAGGCCTCGACCAGCTTGGGCAGCACCGGGATGACGATGCCCATCGCGACCACGTCCATCACCACGAGGGCGAAGACGAAGGTGAGGGCGGCGGGGCGGGCGGTCACGGGTCGGCGGGCGGGCGAAACGGCGAAGTCTAGCCGAAGGGGCCGCGGGATTCGGAGCGTCCGTTGATCGGGGGCAAATGCGCGCCGCCGCCCCGGCCTACAGTGGGCTTGCAAGTTCCATTCCCGGGAGATGGCGATGAAAACCCCCCATCGGCACGGAAGCGAAGTGCGGCACGAGCAGCTCTACGCCCCCCGCCGGGAAGACCCCTATGTCGAGGCGGGCAAGCCCGCGCGCGACGCGCGCTGCCCGCACTGCGGCGTCGTCTTCCACGACGGCCGCTGGGCCTGGGGCCCGGCGCCCAGGGACGCGATCGCCACGGCCTGTCCGGCGTGCCTGCGCATCCACGACGCGTTCCCCGGCGGCTACGTGACGCTGCGCGGCCCGTTCGTCCAGGCGCACCGCGAGGAGCTCAAGCAGCTCGTCAGGGCGCGCGAGGACCACGAGAAGGCCGAGCACCCGCTCGAGCGCGTCATGGGCATCGGCGACAAGCCCGAGGCGCTGGAGATCACCACCACCGGCACGCACCTCGCGCGGGCCATCGGCAACGCGGTGCGCGCCGCCTACGACGGCACGCTCAAGGTGCGCTACGAGGCCGACGAGAACCTCGTGCGCGCCACCTGGACGCGCTAGGGCGGTCGGCTAGTCCGGCTCGCAGATGCGCCGCGCCGCGATGGCGCGCACGGTGGCCACGGCCAGGACCGCGATCACCGCGACCAGCAGCGCGAGGAACACCCACGCGAGCGCGCGGTAGCCCGCCAGCCCCGTCAGGCGCGCCATGAGGAGCGTGGCGAGCGTCATGGCCGCCAGCGGGAACGAGTAGGCCCACCACGACAGGAAGAAGCGCAGGCCCGCGAAGCGCGCCGCCATCGCCGCCACCAGCATCGCGGTGAACAGGCCCGTGTGGTAGAGCACGCGCCCGAACCCGTCCAGCCCGCCCGAGAGCTTCGTCCAGGCGATGAAGGCCACCGCCGGCGGCGCCATGAGGATGAAAAAGGTGGGCGCGAGCTTGTCGGGAAGCGGCGCGTGGAAGATCACGCGGTTGAGCACGATGGTGAGCAGCACCAGCCAGAACACCGCCCCCACGGCGAAGAAGAACCACGAGACCTCCACGAGGCCGTGCTCCATCGCCGCCACCGGCACCAGCACGTTGCCCACCACGGGGATGAACCACGAGGGGTTGGAGTGGTGGATCTCGAAGTGCGTCCGGCCGATCCAGCGGGTGAGCACGAAGAGCGTGAGGGCGAGCTGCATCGGCGCGCCCAGCGCGAGCAGCGCCCGGCTCGCGCCCGGCGCCGTGCCGTGCACGGCGATCGACAGCAGCACCAGGCTGATCGCGTAGGTGGGGAAGAAGCTGAGCTTCACCGGGTGGTCGACCTCGCGGCGCACCTCGGCGCCGTGCAGCAGCATCTTGGCGAGGTAGGTCGCGGAGATGACCGCGAAGGCGAGCGCCGCGGCGCCCAGCGCGGCCGCGCCGCCGCCCGCGGGCAGGCCCAGCTGCGCCTCCGCGCGCTGCAGCGCGATCGACAGGCCCGCGAGCCCCATCACCACGGAGAAGAAGGAGATGGGGAAGTTCGCGAGGCGCGGGGCCGCCGCGCCTTCGCCGGGCAGGGCGTGGGGCGTGGACACGGCGCGGCCCTCAGTGGCCGCCGCAGCGGCAGCCGCAGCCGCCGTGACCGTGCGCGTGCCCGTGGTCGTGCCCGTGCGCGTCCGGCACCGGCGGCGTGACCTCGCCGCGCACGAACTCCTCGACGGCCGCGCGCGGGTCGGCCTGGCCGGTGCGCACGACGCGGATGCCGCGGGCCGCGAGCTTCGCGACGAAACCCTCGCCCGCGCCGGCGGTGAGCAGCACCGCCACGCCGTCGATGGGATGGGCGCCGCCCGCGAAGCCGTGGAAGGCCTGGCCGCGGTCCAGGTCGAGGCGCTCGCGTTCCGCGACGCCGCCGGCCTCGGTCGCGTCGAAGACGATGAAGCGGCGCGTCATCCCGGCGTGGCCGGTGACGGTGCGGAAGTCCTGGCTGGTGACGGCGATGCGCATGGCGGGGTTCCTGGCGGAGGGACGGATCTTCAGTGCAGGGCCGGCTGGCGCGCACTCGCGCCGGGGGCCGGGTCCAGGGCGCGCGGGTCGCCCGCGCGGCGATTGAGGGCGGCGATGGTGCGCGCGCCCGGGGGGCCGCCGTCGCCGCCCAGGCGCGCGGCGACGAACTCGTCGCGCGAGCAGCCGGCGAAGCAGGCGTTGGACTCGCGCTCGTCGCCGATGCACGAGACGCGCCGGGAGGCCGAGCCGCGGCCGGGGCACACGATCGTCTCGTCGGGCAGCGGGAAGAGCCGGCGCGTCACGCTGTCGTAGAGGCGCCCGGCGCTCGCGCCCTTGCCGTCCGTGCGTCCGCAGCCGCCGATGAGAAGCGCATCGCCCGTGAAGGCGCGGTCGCGCCACAGGTACGTGAGGCATCCCGGCGTGTGGCCCGGCGTGGCCAGGGCCACCAGCGTCTCGGCCCCGAAGGCGAGGCGCTCGCCGTCGGCGAGCGGCCGGGCGGCCTCGTCGATGCCGGCGACCGCGCCCGCGGCGATGGGCGCCCGCGTTCGGCCCCGCAGGGCCCACGCGCCGGAGACGCGGTCGTCGTGCAGGTGCGTCTCGACGATCCAGTCGAGACGCAGGGCCCGCTCCTCGAGCAGGCTCAGGTAGAGCGTCACCTCGCGCAGCACCGGGTCCACGATCACGGCGTGGCCGCTCGCGGCGTCGGCGAGGACATAGGAAAAGCAGCCGCTGTGCGCGTCACGCAACTGGCGGAAGTAGGCGGCAGGACACATCGCGGGTCGTGGCCGTCGAAGGGGTGCGCACCACGGAACCGCGGTTGGCCCCGGCAGCCGGGAGGTGGTTGCCACCGGGGTGGGTGGGGGGTTCCGTGGCACGCATGCCCTTACCCATACAAGGTGCGTGCCACCTTCTGCACCCGCGGCCGCCTGGATTGCAAGCCATTGAATGAAAATGACAACCCTATCCAGCCCCGGACCGGCGCCGTCGGTTTCCGGCCCGCACGCCTGACAGGAATGACAGGCAAGCGCTAGAATGCCAGCCATTCCTGACAGCCCGGGAAAGCCATGAGCATCCCCGTGAAGTCCCTGGCCGAGCTCACCTCCTACCTGGATGGCCAGCCCGACCCCAAGATCGTGATGGACGCGGACTACCGCATCGTCGCGGCCAACCGCGCCTACTGCGCGGAGTTCTCGCAGGGCCGGTCGGTCATCGGCCGGCGCTGC
>JAKOWJ010000368.1 GCA_029781595.1 Pseudomonadota bacterium
AGCGCGCGCTGGCCGCGGGCTTTTGCGAGGTGGCGCCCTTCAACCCGTACTGGGCGGCGCAGGGGCGCACCTTCGCCGATGCCGACGGCTACCGCGTGGTGCTGCAGAACGCGTCCTGGGCCAACCGGGAGCGCGTGCCGTGAGCCGCGGGCGGCGCTGGCTGGTGAAGGGCCTGTTCGCGCTGCTGGCCTCGCTGCCGGCCACCACCGGGCTGGGCATCTACTTCGTTCTCTCGCTCGCCGGCGGCCTGCAGGCGCTGGCCACGCCGGCGAAGTCGCACCCGGGCTCGCCCGCGATGATGGCGCTGTGGGGCTTCGCGGGGCTGCTGGGCCTCGCGGGATCGTGGACCTGGGTCTTCCTGCCGCGCGGCGCCGGGCCCGCGTGGCGCGCCGTCACGGCGGGTTCGCTCTTCGCGGGGCTGTGCGCGCTGCTGCTGCTGGTGCCCGGCGCGTGGACCTCGGGACTCGCCTGGGCGGTGTGGCCGGCGTTCCTCGCGGGGCTCGTGCAGGTGGCCTGGCTCGTGCAGCCGCGCCTGGCCTTCAACCCCGACGCCCCCTTGCCCGCGGCCTGAGCGCGGGCCGGCCTGTTCCGGCTTGTTACGGCGCGTGGCCCGGGCGCGCCCGCCATGCTCCAATGGCGCGGGACCAACACGAGGGGAGAACCGCGATGGACGAGACGCCCGCGTTCGCGCTCGAGGGCGGCTGCGACTGCCGCCGCGTGCGCTATCGCCTGGAGGCGAGGCCGCTGTTCGTGCACTGCTGCCACTGCCGCTGGTGCCAGCGCGAGTCGGGCGCCTCCTTCGCGCTCAACGCCATGATCGAGTCCGAGCTCGTGACGATCCTCGGGGTCGAGCCCGAGCTGGTGGACACGCCCTCGGAGAGCGGCCAGGGCCAGCTCATCGCGCGCTGCCCGCATTGCCGCCTCGCCGTGTGGAGCCACTACGCGGGCGCGGGCCGGCGCGTGCGCTTCGTGCGCGTGGGCACGCTGGACGACCCGGACCGGCTGCCGCCGGACATCCACATCTTCACGGCCTCGAAGCAGTCGTGGGTGGTGCTGCCGCCGGGCGCGCCCGCGGTGCCGGAGTACTACGACCGCCGCGAGCACTGGCCCGCGGAAAGCCTCGCGCGGCGCGAGGCGATGCTCGCGAAGGAGGCCGCGCGATGAGACGCGCGCTTCGGGTCCTCGCCCTCGCGGCCGTCGCGTTCGCGGCCCCGCTCGCCGGCGCCCAGGGCGCGGCGGCCTTCCGCGACGCCTCGGCGCGCACGCAGCAGGTGGCCGAGGCCTACTTCTCGGCCTACGTGGCGCGCGACTGGGACCGGCTCGCCCCGCTCCTGCACGAGCGCGGCGGCTTCCGCGATCCCACCGCGGCGCTGGTCTTCGGCGGCGTGGGGCGCGAGGGCAAGGCCGCCACGCTGCGCTTCTTCCGCGAGGCCTACGCGGTGCTCACGCACATGGCCTTCCACCGCACGCGCGCGTTCTTCGCCGGCGAGGTCGCGGTCTTCGAGGGCACGCTCGACTGGACGGTGCTCCTGGGCGACGGCCGCGAGGCGGTGACCGAGCGCATGCCCTTCGTGACGGTCCTGCGGCTCGAGGACGGCCTCGTGGTGGAGCATCGCGACTACGCGGACTACCATGCGTATCTCGCGGCCGCGCGCCGGCCGGCCGGAAAGGGAGGCTGAACCATGCTGCTGGGACTTCGCACCGCCCTCTACGCGGGGCCCGACCTCGCCGCCGCCCGCGCGTGGTACGCGCAGGCCACGGGCGTCGCGCCCTACTTCGACCAGCCGTTCTACGTCGGCTTCTCGGTGGGCGGCTTCGAGCTGGGGCTCGTCCCGGACGCGAAGCCCTCGCCCGGGGGGCCGCAGGCCTACTGGGGCGTGGCCGACGCGCGCGCCGCGGTGGACAGGCTGCTCGCGCTGGGCGCGACGGCCCTGGAGCCCGTCACGGACGTGGGCGAAG
>JAKOWJ010000139.1 GCA_029781595.1 Pseudomonadota bacterium
ACGGCCGCCTGCCCCCCGCCGAGCGCGACGCCGCCGGCGTCGTGGAGGGGCTGGTTCGCCTGGCGGCCGGGCTCGAGGACGCGCAGGACATCCGCGCCGACCTCGAAAGGGGGCTCGCCGCCGCCTGACCGCCCTCGGGCGCGGGTCCCACCGGAACCGCGTCCCCAACGCGGCGCGCGCCCACGAGGCGCCGCCCACCCAGGGGAGAAGGAGAACGATGCAGTCCCAGCCCGTGTTCCTGATGTGCCCGCCGGAGTACTTCGACGTCTCGTACATCATCAACCCGTGGATGCAGGGCAACGTGCGGCGGATCGACAACGCGCTCGCCAAGCAGCAGTGGCGGGCGCTGTACGACGTCCTGGGCGACCACGCGACGGTGCGGCTCGTCCTGCCGCAGCCGGGCTCGCCCGACATGGTGTTCACGGCCAACGCCGGCCTCGTGGCGGGACGGCGCTTCCTCGCCTCGCGCTTCCGCTACCCGGAACGGCAGTACGAGGAGCCGTACTTCGCGGAGTGGTTCCGCGATCGCGGCTACGAGGTGAGCCTCATGCCGAGGCACGTGCCCTTCGAGGGCGCGGGCGATGCGCTCCTCGACCGGGGTGCGGCGCGCCTGTGGTTCGCGCACGGCCACCGCTCGGTGCCGGGCGCGGCCGCGACGCTCGAGGCGGTGTCGGGGCGGGAGGTGGTGCCGCTTCGCCTCACGGACCAGCGCTTCTACCACCTGGACACCTGCTTCTGCCCGCTCGACGGCGGCCACCTGCTGTACTACCCGGCCGCGTTCGACGGACCTTCCCGCCGGGAGATCGAGCGGCGCGTCGCGTCCGCCCGGCGCGTGGCGGTCGGGGAGGAGGACGCGCTCGCCTTCGCCTGCAACGCCATCGCGGTGGGCCGGCGCGTGATCGTGAACCGCGCGACGGCCGGGTTGGTCGAGGCGCTCGGGCGCCGCGGCTTCGAGGTCCTGCAGACCCCGCTCACCGAATTCATGAAGGCCGGCGGCTCGGCCAAGTGCCTCACGCTGAGGCTGGACGAGCCCTGAGTCAGGCGGGGGAGACGGCGCGCAGGCCCGCCGGCGTCGCCTCGAGGTATCCGCCCGCGCCGTACCAGTCGGGCAGCACCCAGCGCACGGCCGGACGGCCCCCGACTTCCAGGTCGTGGCGCGCGGGTCGGTGCGTGTGGCCGTGGATGAGCAGCCGGGCGCCGGCGGCGGCCAGGGCCTCGCGGACCGCGTCGGACGAGACGTCCATGATCTCCTCGGCCTTGCCGCCCTTGGCGCCCTCGCTCCCCTGCCGCATGCCGCGAGCGATGGCCACGCGCTCGGCGATCGGGCGGCGCAGCGCGGCGGCTTGCCAGGCGGGATCGCGGACCTGCGCGCGGAACGCGAGGTAGGCGTGGTCGTCCGTGCACAGCGTGTCGCCGTGCATCAGCAGCGCCCGCTCGCCGTACAGGTCGATCACGGTGGGATCCCCGATGAGGCGCGCGCCCGTGCGCGCGCAGAACGCCGAGGCGATCATGAAGTCGCGGTTGCCGTGCATGAGGCAGGTCGGCACGCGCGCCGCCGCCTCGGCCAGGAGATCGGCCACCCGGGCGGGGAAGGGCAGCGCCAGCCCGTCGTCGCCGACCCAGTACTCGAAAAGATCGCCCAGGATGTAGAGCGCGTCCGCGCCGGGGACGGTTCCGGCCACGAACGAGGCGAAGCGCGCGGTGGTCTCCGGGCGTTCCTCCGCCAGGTGCAGGTCCGAGATGAAGAGCGTGCGCGGCATGTCCATGAAGAAGGGCGGCCCGTGGGCCGCCCTTCGCTAGTTCCGGCGGGCGGCCCGGCTCAGAGGCACTGGGCCTTCTCGATCACCACCGGCTCGAGCGGCACGTTCTGGTGCATGCCCGCGTTGCCGGTGGGGACCTTGCGGATCTTGTCGACCACTTCCTGCCCCTCGACCACCTTGCCGAAGACGGCGTAGCCCCAGCCCTGCGGGGACTCGTCGCGGTAGTTGAGGAAGTCGTTGGACTTCACGTTGATGAAGAACTGCGCCGTGGCCGAGTCGCGCACGCCGGTGCGCGCCATCGCGAGGGTGTAGACGTCGTTCTTCAGGCCGTTGGCCGCCTCGTTCTTGATCGGCGCCATCGTCGGCTTCTGCTGCATGTCCTTCGTGAAGCCGCCGCCCTGGATCATGAAGCCGTCGATCACGCGGTGGAAGATGGTGCCGTCGTAGTGTCCGGCGTCGACGTACTTGGCGAAGTTCTCGGAGGAGACCGGGGCCTTCTCCTTGTCGAGCTGGAGGACGATGTCGCCCATCGTCGTCGTGAGCTTCACTTTCATCGGGGCGTTTCCTTTCAGGTTGGCGAGGCAGGTCCGCCCGGCGGGGGCGGCCTTCGTCTGGGCCGCGGCGCCCGCGGGAACGAGGGCGGCGGCGAGAAGGGCGGTGGCGGCGAGGAGTCGGAGGGTTTTCGCGTTTGTCATGTCGTCAGGATGGGAGGACGGTTTCGAAGACCACGCGCCAGTGTCCCTGGTCGTGCAACCAGTACTGGCGCTTCACGGTGCGGTTCTGGAGGTTGGAGGAACGGTAGTCCTGCGTGAACGTGACGACCAGCAGGTCCTCGCCGTCGGGGTCGCCGAGGATGCTCAGGTCGGAGACGCCGACCTTCACCCAGGACTTCCCCGCGTTCACCTTGCGCTTGTGGGCGCCCCAGGCCGCGAGATCCTTGCCGTCGCCCCGGAAGTCCGCCGCGTAGTGGGAGAGGTAGCGGTCGGTGTCCAGGCTCTCCCAGTCGGCGCGCCAGCGCTCGAACGAGGCGAGGAAGGCCGCGCGGCTCGCGCGCAGGCGGTCGGGCGCGACCCACTTCACGCCCGAGGCGATCACCACGGGCGTGAGGCCCACGTCGACGTAGCGGGCGAGCCGCCCGAGGTCGTCGTTGGTGAGCGCCACGCAGCCGTCCGTCGCCAGGGGCGGGCGGCTGTAGGTCTCGGACGGCGTGCCGTGCAGCCAGATGCCGTGGCCATTGCGCTTCTGCAGCCGGTCCCATTCGTTCGGATAGCTGATCGGGAAGGCGCCCGGGCCGTAGAGGTCCGGCAGCTTCTTCTTCGAGGACACGATGGTGTAGACGCCCAGGGGCGTCTTCTGGTCGCCCTCGCGACGCTTCTCGACCCCGCGCTTGCCCAGGCTGATGTAGAAGTCGGTCACGTAGCGGGGCTCGCCGTCGCGGTTCTCGAAGACGAACAGGCGCGAGCGTGTCGTGTCCACGAGCAGCACGTGGCGCTGCCCCGGCGAGAGCTGCAGGATCGGCAGCGGCAGGCTGTCGCGCGGGGGCGCGTCCAGGTAGCGCCGCAGGCGCGCCCGCGCCTCGTCCTGCAGCGGCATCACGCTCGGGCTCGGCTTGGCCGACAGGGGGTGGCCGAAGGCCACGGGGTTGCCCGCGCGCGCCATCAGCAGGTCGCCCTTGATCAGGTGGCCGAGCCGGAAGTTGGGAGTCTTCGCCAGGGCCACGTCGATCTCGCCGATGGCGCGGCGCAGGCCGCTCTCGCGCAGGCCCACGATGGCGCGCACGAGAGACGCCTCGATGTCGTTGGTGAAGACCGGCACCGCCCCGTCCTGCGCGGCGTCGTCGCCCAGGGCGAGGGCCGGGAGGAGCGCGAGGAACAGGGCGGCGAGGGCCGCGCCCGGGGCGCGGTTCGCGGGCGGGCGTGGCGCTCGCGGCCTCACCCGCCGACTCGCTCCTGCTTGATGAGCCACTTGCCGCCGGCGCGCTCCAGGACGAGCGTCTTGGTGCTGCTGCCCTTGAAGGTGTCCGAGCGGTAGGACTGGCGGAAGACCGCGGTGGCCTGCTCGCCCTCGACCTTCACCGAGACCATCCGCAGGCCCACCTCGATGGACTTGGGACGCTCGATGCGCTCGGTGCGCTGCTTCTCCCAGTCGGCGCGGGACTCGTTGCCGGGAGGATCGAAGTCGGGCGCGTAGCTCGCGAGGTAGCCCTTCACGTCCTTGGCGCTCCAGGCGCGCGCCCAGGCCTCGATGGCCGCGACCACTGCGGCCTTTTCGTCAGGCGCCGCCTTTGCCGGCGCCGGCTTGGCCGGCTTCGCCGGCACCGGGCGGGGGGGCTCCGCCTTCGCCTGTGCCGGTTTCGGCGGTTCGGCCTTCGGCGGCTCGGCTTTCGGGGGCTCTGATTTCGGGAGTTCGGCCTTCGGCGGCTCGGCCTTGGCGACCTTCACGGGCTCGGCCGCGACGGGGCCGGGCTTGGCCGCCGAAGCCGCGGCGGCGCGCGCCCCCGGCGCCATGAAGAGATTCTTCACCATCGCGAGCTTCACCTGCGCCGTCTTGTTGTCCTTGTCGAGCTGCAGCGCGCGGTCGTAGGCGCGGCTGGCGAGCTGGGCGTAGATGTCACCGAGGTTCTCGTGCGCGGTGGCGTAGCTGGGGTGGGTGTGTATCGCGAGCTCGAGCGCCGACTTGGCCTTGTCGTAGTTGCCCTGCGAGGCGTAGAGCACCGCCAGGTTGTTGTACGGCTCCGGCAACTCCGGGTAGTCCTCCGTGAGGCCCGTGAACACCTGGATCGCCTCGGCGACCTTTTTCTGCTCGGTGAGGATGAGGCCCTTGAGGAAGCGGCCCTGCGGCTCGCGCGGCTGCGACTTGAGGTAGGTGTCGACGCGCTCCATGGCCGCCGGAAGCTGCCCTTGCGCGTACAGCTTCTGCGCGTCGCGCAGGTCGTCGGCGGGCGCGGCTGCCGCGTGGCCCGCCAGTGCCACGAGAAGGACGGCTGCCGCGGCAGGCATGCGCAGGTGGCGGAAGAGCATCGTGTTATAATTTGTTGAATTTAATGGGAAACAGATTCTACCAACCTTGAGGGGGCTTCACAATCGGCCGGGCCGCCCGGCCAGCGCCGGGTCGCGATGCCCGCTTCCGCCCGACGCGACGGCCCAGCCCTTTGGCAATGCCGCGCGCGCGGCGTTCCATGCTCCCGGGAGGACCGGGGCCTGACCGGCTCCCGCGACCGCCCGACCCCACCCGCGCCTGCCGCCATGTCCACGCTCGCCATCCACAACACCCTCACGCGCCGCAAGGAGCCCTTCGTCCCCCTCGTGCCCGGCCGGGCCGGCGTCTACGTCTGCGGCCCCACCGTGTACGACTACATCCACGTCGGCAACGCGCGCACGTTCAGCGTCTTCGACCTCGTGGTGCGGTGGCTGCGTGCGACGGGGCTCGAGGTGACGTACGTGCGAAACGTCACGGACGTCGACGACAAGATCATGGACCGGGCGCGCGCCCGGGGCGAGCCCATCGAGGCGCTCACGGAGCGCACGGTGGCCGCGTTCGAGGAGGACTGCGCGCGCCTGCTCCTCGTGAAGCCCGATCGCGAGCCGCGGGCCACGCGCTACATCGGCCCGATGGTGGAGCTCATCTCGGTGCTCGAGTCCAAGGGGCTCGCGTACCGCGCGGCCAACGGCGACGTGTATTTCTCGGTGCGCGACTTCCCGGGCTACGGCAAGCTCTCGCGCCGGAACCTCGACGATCTTCGCGCGGGCGAGCGCGTGGCCATCGAGGCCGCCAAGCACGACCCCCTCGACTTCGTGCTGTGGAAGGCGGCCAAGCCGGGCGAGCCCGCGTGGCCCTCGGTGTTCGGCGACGGCCGGCCCGGCTGGCACATCGAGTGCTCGGCCATGTCGGCGCGCGAGCTGGGCGCCACCTTCGACATCCACGGCGGCGGGTGGGACCTGCAGTTCCCCCACCACGAGAACGAGATCGCGCAGAGCGAGGGCGCGAGCGGGCAGCCCTTCGTCCGCTACTGGATGCACGCCGCCTTCCTCAACATGGGCGAGGAGAAGATGTCCAAGTCGCTGGGCAACGTGGCCACGGCCCGCGAGGTCCTCGCCTCGCTGGACCCGGTGCAGGGCGGCGAGCAGCTGCGGCTGCTGCTGCTGCGCGGCCACTACCGCAGCGAGATCACCTACACGCGCGAGCTGCTCGACGACGCCGGCAACGCCCTTCGCGGCCTGTACACCGCGCTGCGCGAGACGCCGCCGGCGGACGGGCCGGTCGACTGGACCAGCCCCTGGGCGGCGCGCTTCCGCGACGCGATGAACGACGACTTCGACACGCCCGTGGCCTTCGCCGTGCTGCACGAGCTGCGGGCGGAGGTGAACCGCACGCGCTCGCCGGCGCTCGCCGGGCTGCTCAAGGGGCTGGGGGCGACGATCGGCTTCCTGCAGCAGGAACCGGACGCGTTCCTCAAGGGGGGCGTCACCGTCGACGTGGCCGCGCTCATCGCCGAGCGCCAGGCGGCCAAGCGCGCGAAGGACTACGCGCGCGCCGACGCGATCCGGCAGGAGCTCGACGCCGCCGGCATCGTCCTGGAGGACAAGCCCGGCGGCGTGACGGAGTGGCGCAAGAAGTAGGGCGCCCGCGCGCCTTCAGCGCACGAAGCGCTGGTCGCGCGAGATGATCGTGAGGTCGACGAAGTGCGAGCCGTTGTGGTTCGTGTGGCTGTACGCCACCTTGAACCCGCCCACGTCGTACGGATCGAGCGTCTCCATCGCCTTGATGAAGCTGTCGCGCGTGAGGTTGCGGCCCGCGCGGCGCAGTCCCTCCACCATGACCTTGGCGGCGATGTAGCCCTCCAGCGTGCCGAAGCCCGGCTCGGCCTTGGCCTGGGCGAGCAGCCCGCGGTACTCCTTCACCACGGGGATCGAGTTGTCCCAGGGGAAGGGGACGACCTGCGAGATCTGCACCCCGCGGCCCTCGCGGTCCAGCTCGGCGGCCAGGGCCTTGCTCCCCACGAACGAGACGTTCCAGAAGGTGGGGTTGGCGCCCTTGCGCTTCATCTCCTTGATGAAGGCGGCGCACGACTTGTAGGCGCTGATCATCACGACCGCCTGCGGGTCCGCCTTGCGGATGCCCTCGACCGCCTTGGCGACGTCCACGGTGTTGCGCTCGACGGTGCCCTTGGCCGCGAGCTCCAGCTTGCGCTTCTTGAGCGCCCGCTCCACGCCCGTGAGGCCCGCCTGGCCGTAGGCGTCGTTCTGGTAGAACACCGCGATGCGGTCGATGCTCATCGCCGTGAGGTGCTGCACGATGGCCTCGGTCTCGTCCCAGTAGCTGGCGCGCACGTTGAAGATGTAGCGGTTGAAGGGGTTGCGCAGGAGCTCGGCGCCGGTGAACGCGCCCACGAACGGCACCTTGGCCTGGGTGAAGATGGGCAGCGAGGCCTGCGCCGTGGGGGTGCCCACGTAGCCGAACAGGGCGAAGACGTTCTCGCGCTCGATGAGCTGCTTGGTGTTGGCGGCCGCCCGCGGGGGCTCGTAGCCGTCGTCCAGCGTCTTGAGGACGATCTGCCGGCCGTTCACGCCGCCGCGCGCGTTGACGTGGCCGAAGTACAGGCTCGCGCCCAGCTGCATGTCCTTGCCCAGCGCCTGGGCGGGGCCCGTGAGCGCGGCGGACTGGCCGAGGACGATCTGGTTGTCGGTGACGCCCTGCCCCAGGACAGGGCCGGCGGCCAGGCAAAGCGCCGCCAGCGTGGCTATGGTGCGAAACATGGGGAGACTCCTCCTGTTCGGTCTCTGTCGGACGCGGAGGATGATAGCGCGGCCCGGGGGCCGCCGGGCACGCCTTTCAGCCGGCGAAGAAGTCGCGGACCTTGTCCATGAAGGTCTTGGCGCGGGGGTTGTGGCGGTCGCCGTCGGTGCGGTTGATCTCCTCCAGCTCCCGCAGCAGCTCCTTCTGGCGCTCCGTGAGCTTGACGGGCGTCTCGACCACGATCTCGCAGAGCAGGTCCCCGGGCTGGCTCGCCCGCACGCCCTTGATGCCCTTGCCCCGCAGGCGCAGCAGCTGCCCGGTCTGGGTCTCCGCCGGGATCTTCACCTTGGCCTGCCCCTCCAGCGTGGGAATCTCGATCTCCCCGCCCAGGGCCGCCGTGGTGAAGCTCACCGGCATCTGGCAGTGCAGGTCGTTGCCGTCGCGCTGGAAGACGGCGTGCTCGCGAAGGTGGATCACCACGTAGAGGTCGCCGGGCGGGCCGCCGTTCACGCCGGCCTCGCCCTCGCCCGACAGCCGGATGCGGTCGCCCTCGTCGATGCCCGCCGGGATCTTCACCGCCAGCGTCTTGTGGCGCTTCACGCGGCCGGCGCCGCCGCAGCTGCGGCAGGGGTCGGACACCATGCGCCCGCTGCCGTGGCACGTCGGGCAGGTCTGCTGGATGGAGAAGAACCCCTGCGACAGGCGCACCGTGCCCTGTCCGCCGCAGGTCGAGCACGTCTTGGGCTGGGTGCCGGGCTTGGCGCCGGAGCCGTGGCAGGCCTCGCAGGCCTCCATGGCCGGGATGCGGATCTTGGTTTCCGTGCCGCGGGCGGCCTGCTCGAGGGTGACCTCGAGGTTGTAGCGCAGGTCGGCGCCCCGGTACACGTTGGACCGGGTGCGCGCGCCGCCGAAGATGTCGCCGAAGATGTCCCCGAACGCCTCGGCGAAGCCGCCGAAGCCGGCCTCGCCGCCCATGCCGCCCATCTGCGGGTTCACCCCCGCGTGCCCGTAGGCGTCGTAGGCGCGGCGCTTCTCGGCCTCGGAGAGCACCTCGTAGGCCTCCTTGGCCTCCTTGAACTTTTCCTCCGCGTCCTTGCTGTCGGGGTTGCGGTCCGGGTGGTGCTTCATGGCGAGCCGGCGGTAGGCCTTCTTGATGTCCTCCTCGGAGGCATCGCGGTTGACCCCCAGCACCTCGTAGTAGTCGCGCTTCGTCGCCATCTTCGCTTCCCGTCCCCTCCTGACGCGGCACGGGGGCGAAGGGGTCCTCCCCCTTCACCCCCGGCGTGCCGCGGCCGCCCGACTCAGGCGGATTTCTTGTCGTTGACCTCGGTGTACTCGGCGTCGACCACGTTGCCCTCGTCCTTCGCGCCGCCGCCGGAGGCCTGGCCGCCGCCCGGCGCGCCCGACGGCGCCTCGCCAGGCTGGGCCTTGCCCTGCGCCTCGGCGTAGACGCGCTCGCCCAGCTTCTGCGAGGCGGTCGCGAGCGCCTGGGCCTTGGCCTCGATGGCACCCTTGTCGTCCTGCTTGAGGACGGCCTCGAGCTCGCGCGCCGCCTCCTCGATCCGGCCCTTCTCGGCGGCGTCGATCTTGTCGCCGTGCTCGGCGAGGGACTTCCTCACCGTGTGCAGGAGCTGGTCGGCCTGGTTGCGGGCGCCGACCAGCTCGAGCTGGCGGCGATCCTCGTCGGCGTGCGACTCGGCGTCCTTCACCATGCGCTGGATCTCGTCCTCCGAGAGGCCCGAGCTCGCCTTGATGGTGATCTTGGACTCCTTGCCCGTGGCCTTGTCCCTGGCGCTCACGTGCAGGATGCCGTTGGCGTCGATGTCGAACGTCACCTCGATCTGCGGCATGCCGCGCGGGGCGGGCGGGATGCCCTCGAGGTTGAACTGGCCCAGGCTCTTGTTGCCCGAGGCCACGTCGCGCTCGCCCTGCAGCACGTGGATCGTCACCGCCGACTGGCTGTCCTCGGCGGTGGAGAACACCTGCTGCGCCTTGGTCGGGATGGTCGTGTTCTTCTGGATGAGCTTGGTCATCACGCCGCCCAGCGTCTCGATGCCGAGCGAAAGCGGCGTCACGTCCAGGAGCAGCACGTCCTTCACCTCGCCCTGCAGCACGCCGCCCTGGATCGCCGCGCCGATGGCCACGGCCTCGTCCGGGTTCACGTCCTTGCGCGGCTCCTTGCCGAAGAACTCGCGGACCTTCTCCTGCACCTTGGGCATGCGCGTCATGCCGCCCACGAGGATCACGTCGCCGATGTCGGCGACCTTCACGCCCGCGTCCTTGATGGCGGTGCGGCAGGGCTCGATCGTGCGCTCGATGAGGTCCTCGACCAGCGCCTCGAACTTGGCGCGCGTGATCTTCATCGTGAGGTGGGAGGGCGCGCCGTTCGCCATCGCGATGTAGGGCTCGTTCAGCTCCGTCTGCTGCGACGAGGAGAGCTCGATCTTGGCGCGCTCGGCGGCCATCTTCACGCGCTGCAGCGCGATCGGGTCCTTGGACAGGTCCACGCCGGAGGTCTTGCGGAACTCGTCGACGATGTAGTCGATGAGGCGCTGGTCGAAGTCCTCGCCGCCCAGGAAGGTGTCGCCGTTGGTGGAGAGCACCTCGAACTGGTGCTCGCCCTCGACCTCGGCGATCTCGATGATGGAGATGTCGAAGGTGCCGCCGCCCAGGTCGTACACCGCGATCTTGCGGTCGCCCTCGCGCTTGTCCAGGCCGAAGGCGAGCGCCGCCGCGGTGGGCTCGTTGATGATGCGCTTGACCTCCAGGCCCGCGATGCGGCCGGCGTCCTTGGTGGCCTGGCGCTGCGAGTCGTTGAAGTACGCCGGCACGGTGATCACGGCCTCGGTGACGGGCTCGCCGAGGTAGTCCTCGGCGGTCTTCTTCATCTTGCGCAGCACCTCGGCCGAGACCTGCGGCGGCGCGACGCCGCGGCCGCGCGCCTCCACCCACGCGTCGCCGTTTTCGGCGCGCTGGATCCTGTACGGCATGAGGGCGATGTCCTTCTGGACCTCCTTCTCCTCGAAGCGGCGGCCGATGAGCCGCTTGACCGCGAAGAGGGTGTTCCTCGCGTTGGTGACCGCCTGGCGCTTGGCCGGGGCCCCGACGAGGATCTCGTCGTTGTCCGCGTACGCGACGATCGAGGGCGTGGTGCGCGCGCCCTCGCTGTTCTCGATGACCTTGGGCTTGCCGCCCTCCATGATCGCCACGCACGAGTTCGTGGTGCCGAGGTCGATGCCGATGATCTTCGCCATGTTCGTAGTCCTGTTCCGGGGTTCGGTTCCGATGCGGGAAATCTGGGGTCCGGGCCGGGGTCTTTCAAGCGCCCGGGGCCGGCTCGCGGGCCACCATCACCAGCGCCGGCCGGATCACGCGGTCGTTGAGGAGGTAGCCCTTCTGCACCACGGTCACGACCGTGTTCGGCTCCCGGTCCGACTCGACCTGGCTCAGCGCCTGGTGCCGGTGGGGGTCGAACTTGCGCCCGGCGGGGTCCTCCTCGGCCAGGCCCGCCTTCTCGAAGGCGGCGGTGAGCTGCCGGTGGGTGATCTCCACCCCTTCGCGCAGCGACTCCACCGTCGGCGCGCCCACGGCCAGGGCCGCCTCCAGGCTGTCGCGCACGGCGAGCAGGCTGGCCGCGAAGGACTCGATGCCGAACTTGTGGGCGCGCGCCACGTCCTCGGCGGCCCGGCGGCGGACGTTCTCGGCCTCCGCCTTGGCGCGCAGGAACTCGTCCTGGAGACGCGCCACCTCGGCCTCGGACGCGGCCAGCCGCGACTCGAGCCCGGCGAGGCGCTCCTCGGGGGAAGGCGAAGGGGTATCCGGTGCCGACTCGGAACCGGGCACGTTTGCGTCAGACACGAATTTCTCCCTGAAAAACAAAATCTTGCGTGTCAACTGGGGGCGAACGAGTCGATTTCAAGGGGTCTGCCACGGACCGGGTGGCACGGGGGCACCCCCGAATTTGAGAACTCGTTGATTCAAATCAAGAAATACGGGGGGGTGCTTGCGACACTTGGCATGCAAATTCCCCCCAACCGGAGATCACATGAAAAAAGCCTCCCTCGCCATCCTCGCCGCTGCCGTCGCCGCCGGCCTGTCCTTCCCCGCGGCAGCTGCCGACAACTGGATGGTCCGGGTCCGTGGCGTGCACATCGACACGGCCAACGAATCGGCGGCGATTCCCTCCCTCGCCGTGCCGTCCGATGCCATCCACGTCAGCAACAAGACGATCCCCGAGGTCGACATCACCTACTTCATCACGAAGAACGTCGCGGCCGAGCTCGTCCTCACGGTCCCGCAGCAGCACGACGTGACGGTGATGCAGAGCGCCCTGGGCGGCCCGGTGAAGATCGGCACGTTCAAGCACCTGCCCCCGACGCTCACGCTGCAGTACCACTTCAATCCGGACGGCGACTTCCGGCCCTACGTCGGCGCGGGCGTGAACGCCACCAACATCTCGGACGTGAACCTCGAGATCCCGACCGTCGGGCGCCTGAACCTCGACCGCATGAGCTACGGCTTCGCCTACGGCGCCGGCATCGACTACCGGAT
>JAKOWJ010000141.1 GCA_029781595.1 Pseudomonadota bacterium
GCGAACACGTCCTCGGCGGGCGCTTGCCACGCGCTCTCGCCGAGGCGGTGGAGGAGCGTGGGGTGCGTCGGCTCGAGCAGGCCGTGTCGTGCGATGTGCCAGCGGAGGAGGTCTCTGTCGCCCCACTCGATGTTGGCCTTCTCGAAGACGGAGTCGGACTTGTACTCCTGATCGAGCTTGGCGAGCTTGGCGACGATCGCCGTCACTTGCTTGCCGCTCAGGGACTTGAACGCGGGCCCGGCGTCGGCCGGCGCGGCCTTGGGCGCCTTGGCCTTCTTGGTGGCGGCCGGCGCGCTCGCGGCATCCTCGGAGGCGCTGTCGGCGCCTCCGCTGGGCTTGTCCGAGGCTCCGCTGGGCTCCGCGGCGGCCACGGAGGCCTTGTTCTTGGTCTTCTTGGGCTTCGCGTCGCCTTCCGCGAGCGCGGCGATCGCCTCCTCGCTCGCGTCGCCGAAGGGCGGCGGCAGCGCGGCCAGGGCGGTGTGCGCCTTCACCTGCTCGACCAAGTCGTCGAGCCCGGCCTCCCAGCCCTCCTCGGCCCACGCCTCCACGCAGCCCGGATGAAGGTAGCCGGCGCCCTTGGTGACGAACGTGCCCGTGTCCACCTCGCGCTCCACGACGACGCGCACGGTGCCCTTGGCGATCGCCTCCTGGCAGCGCAGACACTTCGCGCGTCCGGTGGGCGCGAGGTCCGCGGAGGGCAGGGCGCCGCCGCTCGCCTTGGCCTTCTTCGCCCCCTCGGCCATCGCCGCCTCGAGGGCCTCGCGGTCCGGGATCTCACCGTCGTAGCTCTGCATCGCCTGCTCGAGCAGCGCGGGCAGCTTCTTCGCGGCGCAGGCGACGTGGTGCCAGCGGATCGCGAAGCCATCGGCGCCGAACTGGCTCGCGTACTCCTCGCCGAGGCGCAGCTCTCCCTTCGCGATGGGCTTGTTGCAGGTCCGGCACGTGGCGCGGCCGGACGGCGCGATCTCGAGGCGGTGTTCCATGGCCCGGCAGGGTACGCGCCTGGCGCTGGGATGTGCCCTCGTTCCCGCGGCCGCACGAGAACTTGAATGCCGCTCGGTGTCGGGGACACTGAGCCCTGCTCGGCTTTGCCGAGCGGGAGGCTCGATGTCGAGGAGCGGGATCGTCGGGTGGGCGTTGGCAGCGGTCTGCCTGGGGGCGTGTGGCAGCCGTGGTCCGATCGAGGTCGATCCGTTCCGCGGTCGCGACGTC
>JAKOWJ010000155.1 GCA_029781595.1 Pseudomonadota bacterium
AGCCCTTCTTCCGTGGCTCGTAAGTAAATCCGAGCAGGCGCGGCTTCTCATCGAACTGCGAGCGATCATAAAACTAGGGTCGCCAAAGGGCCGATTCGGCACACGCAAAACACCCGAGGAGGCCGCGCGTCGTGCAGCCCTCTACGATCGCTGCCAAGCCCTCAATAGGCGCGGGAACCCGGAATACGCCGCGATGGCGCGGCGTCGTGTTACGTTCTCGTCGTGGCCTGACAAGAAGAAAAAGCGCAACGCGCCCGACCCCAACACCGACTTCTCGGACCTCGCATGACTCGTCACGGCGCCACGCTGGAAGAGTGGGCCCACCTCGACCTGGTGCTGGGCCTGACGGCCGACTTGCTGCCCGTGGTCTCGCGGCCCGACGCCGTCGTGGCGCCGGGCTCGAGCCTGAAGAGCGTGGGCAAGACCCCGAGCCGCTACAACGCCAAGCGTCAGGTGATAGGCCTGCCGCGGTGGACTGCGATCCAGGCGCGCGGCGCCCAGATCGAGCGCTGGATGCGCGAGCCGGACCTGGGCGCCTGCGTGCAGACCCGCCGCGTGCGGGCTATCGACGTAGACGTGACCGACCCGGCGCTCGCAGAAGTAATCACTTACTTCTTCGTCTCGGCCTTCGGCCCCGACGTGGCGATCCGCGGGCGGGAGGGCTCGAGCCGGGTGCTGCTCGCGTTCGTCGTCGAGGCGCCGGATCTGGGCACGCGGGTGCTTCGCCTGGCGGATGGCGCCGGCATCGTGGAGTTCCTGGCCCACGGCCAGCAGTTCGTCGCCTGCGGGACGCACCCATCGGGCACGAGGTACGAGTGGTGGCGCGCGGGCGATGGCGCCCCCGGGCTGCCGGACAGCCTGCCCACGGTCGCGCTCGCGGACCTGGACAGCGCGTGGGAGGAGGCGGCTACCCGATGGCATGTCGGGCCCGTCCACGCGCCGGCCGGGGGCGCCAGCGCGGCCGCAGGGCAGGCTGGGCGGGGTGTGGGCGAGGCTGCCCCGCGGCAGGGCTTCGAGGACCCGGTGCTCGCGTGGCTCGAGGCCCGCGGCTGGACCGCCCACGAGGGCACCGGCCCGCGCGGGCAGGTGTGGATTCACTGCCCGTTCGAGGACGAGCACACGGCCGACTCCGGCCACACCCAGACGGCCTACTACCCGGCCGGCACGGGCGGCTACGAGATGGGCCACTTCCACTGCCTGCACGCGCACTGCGAGCACCGCACCGACGCCGATTTCCTGACAGCCGTGGGCTACCACCTCGCCGTGGTCGACGACTTCCCAGACCTGCCGGTTGAAGCGAAACCTGCGCTCGGCGATGAAACCTGCGGGCCGGGGGAGACCGACGAGGGCCGCGCGGCCACGGTGGCGAGCGCAGTGCGGCGCCTGCCCGCCCCGCCGGCACCTCGCCCGGTGCGTGGCCCCTCGGCGGCCGAGCGCTCGCTCCTGGCCGGGTCGCTGCCCTCGCCGGAGGCCTGGTTCTCGACGGAGCCGGGGCAGGGACTCAAGCGCGGCCGGGGCCAAACCGCCAAAGCTGTCGGGGCCCGAGTGGCTGCCCCACCTGCTGGCGGCGGAATTCGGGCATCCGGCGGGGCAGTTGTCCAGTATACTGAACCGCGGCGTTGCCCCTGAAGACCTCCAGACTTTGCTGGTTATGGAAGCCATGGGCGGCGGCAAGTTGCAGACCCTGGTCCGGCGCAGGG
>JAKOWJ010000191.1 GCA_029781595.1 Pseudomonadota bacterium
CCTCCCCCGCGCCAGGCACGCCCAGGCGCAGGGTGCCCAGGCAGGGATTCGCGGCCCCCTGCCCCGCATCTGGCCGCGGCCAGAGCGGGAAGAGGCCCTCCCCCGGCGCGTCGCCAGGCTTCCCGGCCACTGTCTCCATCCGGAAGAGCGGCACGTCGCCGGTGCAGACGCGGTTCAGGCCGTGAACGATGGGCCGGTTAAACCGCCGGGTGCCCCCCACCACGCGGAAGCCACCCTCTTCCACCGGCTCGTAGAGCGGCGCGACGGCGCCCCTACCCCGGCCGGGCGCCTTGTATGGAGAGCGGCCCAGGAGCACGCTCCGATCCGCCTCGGGCGTCACCAGCGGCTTGAGCGGCGCCGGCGCCAGCGTCACGGTGGGCCGGATGACGCGCAACCCGCGTGTCATCTCGTGGTCGCGGCGTTCAAACGCTTTCTGCTGCTCGCGCTGCGCCGCGAAGTGGCCCGACACGGGCTTCTCACGCGTGACCAGCGTGAGCCCCAGCGCCTGCGCGCTGATGACCTCCGCGCGAACGGGTGTCTCGCGCACCGTGAACCGGCCGGCGCGGAAGCCGTCGCCGATACGGTCGTCGGTGAGGAGGGCCGCGTAGCGCGCGCCATTCGCTGGCGCGGTAAGAATGACCGGCTTCTCGGCCCGCAGGAACGGCACGCCGAAGAGGCGCTCGTAGTGGTGCGCGCCCGGCGGCGTCACGAGGCGCGCGTGGTTGGTGCTCCGCGCCGCCAGGTAGCGTAGGACGTTGCTGAAAAGGCTCTCCTGGTGGGAAGCGGGGGCTGCCGTGAAATCAGGCACGGCCCCTCCGACGAAGATCACGCGGCCCGCGCCGGCGGTGTACTCCACGATCAGACCCTCGCCGCTCCCCGGCATGGCATCCGCCAGGAGCTCGCCCGCCGATCCGGATGGCACGTCGAGACCGGCCACGGCGCTCCCGGGCCGGGTGGGGAGCACGATGGGCGTGCTGGTAGGCAGGCCCGCGAAAACGGGGTGCGCGCGGTGTTTCTCGACCACGCGCAGGCTGCCCTGACGGGCTTTCTGAGTGGAGACGCGCAGGGGCGCCGTTTCGATCCCCATCGCGTTGAGAAGAGACCCGGCAGTGCCGGTGAGAAGCACGCTCCCACCGGCTTCCAGGTAGGCGAGGAGGTCCGCGGCGCCGGCCCGGCCAAACCGCGCGGCGGCATCCACCTCGCCGCTGTGATACCAAACGAGATCCGCCTCCTCGGGGGCGCGCAGCCGGCCCGAATCGTCCTGCCACCCGCCGGTTGCGAGCGGCTTCACCCGGATCACCTCGCCCTGGCGCCGCGCAAACGCCAGCGCGCCGCTCTCGCGCGGTTTGCCCTCGTCCGGCAGCGCGAGATCGACGAAGGCGATCCGCGGGCGCGCCGGCTCCTGGGCCGCCACGCCATGGGGCAAGAAGAGAACCGCACAGAGCACGGTGGCGCACGCCGCGAGAAGCTCCCGCATTCCAAGAAGCGCCACGCTCCTGTGGCCCCGAACCCGCTTCGCCCGGCTGGCGGCGTTGACGTCTCGCATCTCGATACTGCTCCTACCCTTGGGATTCCGAGATAAGGAAGGCCGGACACGGATGGAGAGGGCCACCCGCGCGCGGAGCTGGAAGCTCCGCGCTGCCTCTCAGCAAAGCCCCTTCGGGGCTCCCCCTCCCAGGTCCCCGCCATATCCGGTTAGGCGCGCGTGTAGGCTGGCCCAGCCCGGCAGGGCTTCGCTCGCAAGCAGCGCGGTGCTTTAGCGCCGCGCGCCGGGTTGTGCGTCGCCTTCGAGGCTTCGAACTCCTTATCCTCGGAATCTCAGTCCTACCCAGAGAGTC
>JAKOWJ010000242.1 GCA_029781595.1 Pseudomonadota bacterium
CTTCATCCTGGGCGTGCTGCCGCTCGCCCTGTCCACCGGGGCCGGGGCGGGCGCGCGCCACTCCGTGGGCACCGGCGTCATGGGCGGGATGCTCGCGGCGACGTTCCTCGCCATCTTCTTCGTGCCGTTCTTCTTCAAGCTCATCATGGAGCGCAAGCTCGGCGAGTCCCGCGGCACCGAGGAGCTCAAGCGCGAGGCCACCCACCACCGCGAGATGATGGCGGCCAAGGCGGCGCACACGCCCACGAGGCCCACGCCCCGCACGGAGGGCATGACATGAGAACCCGCATCCTCCTGCCGCTCGCCGTGGCCGCGGCGCTCGCGGGCTGCGCCGTCGGGCCCGACTACGAGCGGCCGAAGATGGATCTTCCCGAGGTCGCCGCTTCCGCGGTGCCCGCGCCTCAGCGCTGGTGGGCCTCGTTCCACGACCCCGTGCTCGAGCGGCTCGTCGACGAGGCGCTCGCCGCCAACCGCGACCTGCGCGCGGCCGCCGCGCGCATCGAGCAGGCCCGGGCGCAGGCGGCCATCACGCGCGCCGACCAGCTGCCCGCCGCGGGCGTCGAGGCGGGGCGCTCGCGCGACCGCGCCTCGGAGCGCGGCGCCTTCCCGCTGCCGCCCTCGGCCATCGAGACCAACACGAACCGCGCCTCCCTCAAGCTCTCCTGGGAGCTCGACTTCTGGGGCCGCTACCGCCGCGCCTCGGAGGCCGCGCGCGCCGACCTGCTCGCCGCCGAGTCCGCGCAGGAGGCCGTGCGCCAGGCCCTCGTGGCCACCGTGGCGCGCGGCTACTTCGGCCTGCGCGCGCTGGATGGGCAGGTCGCCGTCGCCGAGCGCACCCGCGCGGGCCGGCGCGTGGCGCTGGAGCTGCTCGAGCGCCGCGTGAAGGCGGGCGTGGCCTCGGAGCTGGACCTTCGCCAGTTCGAGTCGGAGGTGCGTGCGGCCGAAGCCGCGGTGCCCGCCCTCGTGCAGGAGCGCACGCGGCAGGAGGGCGCGCTCGCCGTCCTGCTCGGCCGCAGCCCGCGCGCGGTGATGGCGGCGACCGTCGAGCGCGGCGTGACGGCCACGCCGGATGCCGTCGAGGTTCCCGCGGGCCTCGCCTCGGACCTGCTGCGCCGCCGCCCGGACCTGCGGGAGGCCGAGGCGCGCCTCATGGCGGCGAATGCGCGCATCGGCGTGGCACGGGCCGCGTGGTATCCGTCGATCTCGCTCACCGGCGCGTTCGGGGGCGAGAGCCAGTCGCTCTCCGATCTCTTCACGGGCCCGGCGCGCACCTGGAGCCTCGCCGCGGGCCTGCTGCAGCCGCTCTACGGCGGCGGGCAGATCCAGGGCGGCGTGGATCTCGCCGACGCCCGCACGCGCGAGGCCGCGGCCGCCTACGAGCAGGCCGTGGCGCAGGCCTTCAAGGAGGTGCGCGACGCCATCGCCGCGCAGACGACCTCGCGCGAGGTGCTGGAGGCCCGGCGCGCGCAGGAGCAGTCCCTCTCGCGCGCGCTGGATCTCGCGAGGGTGCGCTACGACGCCGGCATGACGAGCCTCTTCGAGGTGCTCGACGCCGAGCGACAGCTCCTGGCCGCGCGGCTCGATGCGCTGGCCGCCGAGCGCGATCGGCGCGACGCGGTCGTCGATCTCTACCTCGCGCTGGGCGCCTGATCCCCGGGCGGCTTCAGTTCGACTGCGGCAGCACGTTGATCGCGTGCGTGATCGAGGCCGGCTTGTAGCGCGGGTCGCCCTCGAACTCGATGGCGAGCGTCTTCGCCCCGATGCCCAGGGTCGGCTTGGCGGTCACGTACACGGTGGCCGTTCCGTTCTGCGCGACCTGTCCGGAGCCCACGTCCACGCCCCCGGAGCGCACCTTGAGCTTCATGAGCTTCGCGGGGGCCTGGGTGGCGGCGTCCTTCGCCGTGACGGTGAGCTGGACCTGGCCGCCGGTGGTCACGCTGGCCGGGCCGGTCGCGTGCAGAGTGACCGTCCCCATGATCACCTCGAGCTTCGCGCTGGGATTGATGACACCGGTCTTGTCCCCGTCGAGGAACACCGCGTCGTCGATCTCGGCCCGGAACTGGTTCGTGCCGCCCACTTCCAGCGGGATGTCCACGGAGGCGGCGCCGTCGGGTCCGGACGTGGCGTCGTGCGTGTCGGTGCGCACCATTCCCGGCGCATCGAAGTTGAAGGAGGGCGAGGAGAACCGCACCCGGACGCCCGGAAGCCCCTGGCTGCCGTTCTTCACGAGCGACACCTTCGTCCAGAGCCGCACCTTGCTGCCCACCTGCGGCGCGCCGAGCGCGAACGCCGCCACCGGCAGCGTGTGGGCCGGCACCGTCTTGGGCGGGGGCGGTGGCGTGTAGGTCAGGGTGCCCTGGCCGCCGCTGCCGGAGTAGCGCGCGTCGCCGGTGAAGTTCGCCTGCGCCTGGAAGGTGCCGGCGCCCTTCGTCCACGGCTGCTGGAATTCGAACGAGCCGTCCGGCCCCGTCGCGGTCGTGCCCACCTTGAGGCCGTTGACGAAGATCTCCACGGCCCGCCCCACGATGGCCGCCGAGTCGGTCGTGCGCCGCAGCGTGCCCTTGGCCTCGAGCGCGACCGGCGTGCCCGGCTTGAGCACGCCCACGTAGGCGTGGAACGGCTCCATCTTGCTCGCGCCCTTGATCACGTTGAGCCGGCCCGTGCCCGTCGCCGGCAGCATTCCGGAGCCGCCCGCGAACTGCACGGTCACGGCGTGGTCGCCCGGCGCGAGATCCGTCTCGACCTTCACCGGGTACGTCGCCTCGCCCGTGGCCGAGGTCTTGGTGGGGTAGGGCAGGCCCTGGCCGTCGATGGCGAACCGAAGGTCCTGGTTGGCGACCGGGCCCGTGCTGGTCTTGAGCGTCGCGCGCAGCGTCGCCTGCGTGCCGTAGGTCGCGACGGCCTGGCCCACTTCCAGCTGGGGGGAGGCGAGCGTCGGCGCGACGGCCTGCGGCGGGGCGACCGCCGGCTTCACCGGGGTGATCGCCGGTGGTGTCGGCGCGGCCGGTGGGGGAGTCGCCGTGCGGGTCTGGGCCGTGGCGTGTGAAGAGGCGAGCAGGACGATGGCCGCGATCGCGGCCCGGTGGTTCGGCGGCATGGGAAACCTCGCTGTGTGTGGGGCGCTCCCCGGTGCGTCGGAGGACCGGACCGCGCGGTTCAATCCCTCCGTGCGGTCCGGCCGGCCCCGTGCCTCAGTTCGTCTTCGGCTGGACGTTGAGGGAATAGGTGACCGACTTCGCCTCGTAGAGGAGATTGCCGGCGAACTCCAGGTGGAGCTGGCGCGGGCCGATCCCCAGGGCGGAGGGGACCGTGACGTCGATGTCGGCCGCGCCGGTGGTGGAGGTCGTGCCCTTGCCGGCGGGAGTCCCGCCGGGGGAGGGGGTGACGTTCACGAGGACACCCGGCGCAGGGCCCGGCGCCGCGGCGTTCCTCACCTCGACGTGCAGCTTGATCTTGTCGCCCACGTGGGCCGAGGCCGGGCCGGAGGCGGTGATCGAGACCGGCGCCTTCGCGACGTTCGTCGAGGACTGCAGCTGGCCTGAGCCGTCGTTGGAGCCATCCACGAACCGCGGGTCGGCCAGGTCGGCCGAGAACCAGCCGATCCCGCTCGTGATGAGAGTGAAAGTGGCCGAGGCGACACCCATGGCGTCGGAATCGACGACCTGGCTCTGGGGCTGGTAGGTGTAGTTCTGCGGGCCCACGTTCGGCGCCGTGAGACGCATCTTCACGCCGGGCATGCCGGGCCCGCCGGGCACGAGCGAGACCTTGGTGGCGATCGTGAGCTTGCCGCCGACCACGATCGGGCCGCCGGGCACGAGCACGACTTTCGAGTGGAACACCGGGATGACGGCCGGCGGCGGGGGGGGCGTGTAGGTGGCGCTTCCCTGGGCGCCGGACGAGGTGTAGTGCCCATCGCCGGGGAAGTCCGCGCGCACGCTGAACGTGCCGCCCTTGTTCCAGGGCACGCGGGCGGTGAACCGGCCATAGGGGTCGGTGGCCACCGTATCGCGCTTCGCGCCGTCCACGGTCACCTCGACCGCGCGCCCGTTGAGCCCGATGCCGTCGGTCACGCGTGCGACGACGCCGCCCAGGTAGATCTCCGGCTTGCCGTCGGCCGCCTTGGTGATCCCGCTGGCGAACTCGGTGATCTTGGTCGCGCCCTTGAGTACTGCCAGTCGCCCGGTGCCGGTGGCCCCCGCGATGCCCGGCTCGCCCTCGAACACCACCTTGATCTCGTGGTCGCCGACGGCGAGGTCGGCCGGAACGGCGAACTCGACCTTGGCCTGGCCGGCCCCGTCCGTGGGCATGGCCTGGCCGTAGGGGCCCGCGTTCGCGCCGTCGACGAAGAACTTCAGCGGCTTGCCCGCGAGGGGACCGGGGCCCGCCGTCGCCGTTGCGCGCAGCGTCGCCTTGGCGCCGTAGGTGGAGAGGGCGGTGCCGACGGTGATCTTCACGATCATGGCCGCGGTGGCGGGTGCGGCGGGCGCGAGGATCGGCACCTTGGGAGGCTGCGAGGGTGGTGGCGGCGTCGCGCGGGTCTGCGCGTGGAGGGCGCCGGTGGCGAGCAGCGCGACGAGCAGGCCCGCGACGGCCGACGGCAGGATCTTCATGGAGAGGTTCTCCGGCGGTGGGATCCACCTGAGTCGGCGCGGCACCGCGCGGGGTTCAACGCGGCCGCCTGCGCTACGATGGCGCCGATGAACCTCCTCGACCGGGAATCCTGGGAACTCGCCTCCTACGTGGTGACGGTGGTGGGCCTGCCGCTCGCCATCGCCACCTACCTCGCGGAGCAGCGCAAGGAGCGGCGCAACGAGGAGGAGGAGATCTGGCAGCGGCTGTCCGATGCCTACATCGACTTCCTGGAGATCGTGCTCGCCAACCCCGACCTGCACCTGCGCACCGCGCGGGCCACGGCGCCGCTCACGCCGGAGCAGGAGGAGCGCAAGCTCGTCATCCTCGACATGCTGGTCACGCTCTTCGAGCGCGCCTACCTCGTGGCCTGGGAGTCGGACATGACGGCCGAGCAGCGCCGCCGCTGGAATTCCTGGGAGGACTGGATGCGCGAGTG
>JAKOWJ010000243.1 GCA_029781595.1 Pseudomonadota bacterium
CGCTGGAGCACTTCGGCGACGAGCCGGTGCTCATCGCGCGGCGCACCGGCGTGCCGGTGTACCTCTCTCCCGACCGCCCGGCGGCGGCGCGCGCGCTCCTGGCGGCGCACCCGGAGACGGACGTGCTCGTGAGCGACGACGGCCTGCAGCACTACGCGCTCGCGCGCGACCTGGAGATCGCGGTGGTCGACGGCGAGCGCGGCTTCGGCAACGGCCTGCCCCTGCCCTCGGGGCCGCTGCGCGAGCCGGTCTCGCGCCTGCGCGAGGTGGACTGCGCCGTGGTGAACGGGGGGCACTCGGACCGGGTGCCGGCCCCGCGCCAGTTCGCGATGCAGCTGGCGGGCGAGCGCTTCGTCTCCTTCTCCGGCGAGGAGCGCACGCCCGCGGAGTTCGCCCTGCTCGCGCGCGGCCGGCGCGTGGCCGCGGTGGCGGGCATCGGCCACCCGGCGCGCTTCTTCGCCCACCTGGCCCGCCTGGGCGTGGGCGCCGAGCCCCATCCCTTTGCCGACCACCACCACTTCCAGCCGGCCGAGCTGCGCCTGCCCGGCGTGGAAGTCGTCGTCATGACGGAGAAGGATGCCGTAAAATGCGCGCCATTCGCCGATGCGCGGATGTGGTTCCTCCGCGTCGAGGCGGCCCTGCCGGCCGCGTTCGACGCCTTCGTCCTCGAACGACTCGCCGCCCGATCGCGACCCTGATGGATTCCAAGCTGCTCGAGATCCTCGTGTGCCCCCTGTGCAAGGGCCCCCTCGTCCACCGCCGCGAGGCCCGCGAGCTCGTCTGCCGCGCCGACCGCCTCGCGTTCCCCGTGCGCGACGACATCCCCGTGATGCTCGAGGAAGAGGCGCGCAAGCTCGGGCCCGAGGAAGAGGCGTAGCTCCCGCCCCGGGGCGCGCGGCGCGGTGAAGACGCTCGCCTTCAAGGTGGTCATTCCCGCGCGGCTGCGCTCGACGCGCCTGCCCGGCAAGATGCTCGCCGACATCGCCGGCAAGCCCATGGTGGCCTGGGTGGCCGAGCGGGCCGAGGAGAGCGGCGCCCAGGACGTCGTCGTCGCCACCGACCACGCGGAGATCGCCGACGCGCTCTCGGCGCTCGGCTGGCGCGTGTGCACGACCTCGGCCGCGCACCCCACGGGGACCGACCGCCTGGCCGAGGCCGTGGACCTGCTCGGGCTCGGCGACGACGAGATCGTCGTCAACGTGCAGGGCGACGAGCCGCTCATCGACCCGCTGCTCATCCGTGCCGTGGCCCGCGAGCTCGCGCTGCGCCCCAAGGCCTCGATCGCCACGGCCGTGCATCCCCTTTCCACCGCCAAGGCGTTCTTCGACCCCAACGTGGTGAAGGTCGTGCACGACACCGACGGCTACGCCACGTACTTCTCGCGCGCGCCCATCCCGTACGCGCGCGACGCGTTCGCCGCCACCAAGGGGCGGCTGCCGCCGGGCTTCCCGGCGCTGCGCCACATCGGGATCTACGCCTACCGCGTGGCCTACCTGCGCGCCTTCGCCACGCTCTCGCAGACGCCGGCCGAGCGCTTCGAGGCGCTGGAGCAGCTGCGCGCGCTCGGCCACGGACACCGCATCGCCATCGCCTTCTGGCGCGAACCGGTGGAGCCCGGCGTGGATACCCCCGCGGACCTCGAGCGCGTGCGCCGCCTGCTGGGGCACGCCGGGGGCTGATACTCCCCCTCCCGGGTTTCCCCGGGTTTGACCCGGGTCCCCGCGCGCGGCGATAATCGGGCGCTTTTCGCAGAAGAAAACCCGCTGAGGGAGGCAGGCCCATGCGCCTGATCTTGCTGGGCGGCCCCGGTGCCGGCAAAGGCACCCAGGCCGGCTTCGTCACGCAGAAGTTCTCGATTCCGCAAGTCTCGACGGGCGACATGCTCCGGGCCGCGATCAAGGCCGGCACCCCGCAGGGGCTCGCCGCCAAGGCGGTGATGGACCGCGGCGAGCTCGTCTCCGACGACATCATCGTGGCGCTCGTGAAGGCCCGCATCCGCGAGCCCGACTGCGCCCGCGGCTTCCTCTTCGACGGCTTCCCGCGAACGATCCCGCAAGCCCAGGCGCTCAAGGATTCCGGCATCGACGTCGAGCACGTCGTCGACATCGCCGTGGCCGACTCGACCATCATCGAGCGCATGTCGGGCCGGCGAGTGCACCTCGCCTCGGGCCGCACCTACCACCTGAAGTTCAACCCGCCCAAGGTGGCCGGGTGCGACGACGTGACCGGCGAGCCGCTCATCCAGCGCGACGACGACGCGGAGGCGACGGTGAGGAAGCGCCTGGTCGTCTACCACAGCCAGACCGCGCCGCTCGTCGAGTTCTACTGCCAGTGGGCCGCCACGGGCGACCGGCGCGCCCCGCGCTATCACCGCATCGAGGGCGAGGGCACGGTCGAGCAGGTGCGCGACCGCGTGCTGGCCGCCCTGGGCTAGGAGGACCGACATGCCCCGCAACGCCTTCTACGCGCAGTCCGGCGGCGTCACCGCGGTCATCAACGCGAGCGCGGCCGGCGTCATCGAGACGGCGCGCCGCCACCGCGCGAAGATCGGCAAGGTGCTCGCCGGGCGCGACGGCATCCTGGGCGCCCTCACCGAGGACCTCATCGACACCGGCCGCGAGTCGCCGGCGGCCATCCGGGCCCTCAAGCACACGCCGGGCGGCGCCTTCGGCTCGTGCCGCTACAAGCTCAAGGGGGTCGAGAAGGGCGGCCACGAGTACGAGCGCCTCATCGAGGTCTTCCGCGCCCACGACATCGGCTACTTCTTCTACAACGGCGGCAACGACTCGGCCGACACGTGCCTCAAGGTCTCGCGCATCGCCGCCGAGATGGGCTACCCGCTCGTCGCGGTGCACGTGCCCAAGACCATCGACAACGACCTGCCCATCACCGACTGCTGCCCCGGCTTCGGGTCCGTGGCCAAGTACGTGGCCACGAGCATGCGCGAGGCGGGGTGCGACGTGGCCTCGATGGCGAGGACCTCCACCAAGGTCTTCGTGCTCGAGGTGATGGGCCGGCACGCGGGCTGGATCACGGCGGCCACGGGGCTCGCCCGCGGTCGGCCCGACGAGGGCCCGCACGTGCTGCTCTTCCCGGAGATCGCCTTCGACGAGGCGGCCTTCCTCGCCAAGGTGGACGAGGCCGTCAGGCGCCACGGCTACTGCACCATCGGCGTCTCCGAGGGGCTGCATGACAAGGACGGCAGGTTCCTTTCGGAGACGGGCCTGAAGGACGCCTTCGGCCACTCGCAGCTCGGCGGCGTGGCCCCGTTCGTGGCGAGCCTCGTGCAGGCGAAGCTCAAGTACAAGTACCACTGGGCCGTGGCCGACTACCTGCAGCGCTCGGCGCGCCACATCGCCTCGAAGACCGACCTCGAGCAGTCCTACGCCGTCGGCAAGGCCGCGGTCGAGCTCGCCGTCGCCGGCCGCTCGGGCGTGATGCCCACGATCGTGCGCGTCTCGAGCCGCCCGTACCGCTGGAAGATCGGCGTGGCGAGGCTCGAGGACGTGGCCAACGTCGAGAAGAAGATGCCGCGCGACTTCATCACGCCGGACGGCTTCGGGATCACGGCCAAGTGCCGCCGGTACCTCGAGCCGCTCATCGCGGGCGAGGCCTACCCGCCTTTCGAGAATGGGCTGCCGGACTACGTTCGCCTGAAGAACGTGTCCGTCCGCCGCAAGACCAAGACCGCCTTCAAGCCTTAGCCGAGGCGGCCGCCGCAGGAATCGTCGCACTCAACTCCAAGGGGAAACTCCGATGCTGAACAACGCAATGCTCCTGGCGCTCGCCTGCGCCGCCCTCGCGCTCGTCTATGGCGCCTGGTCGGCGCGGTGGATCCTCTCGCAACCGGACGGAAACGACCGGATGCGCGAGATCGCCGCCGCCGTGCAGGCCGGCGCCAAGGCCTACCTGAACCGCCAGTACTCCACCATCGGCCTGGTGGGCGTGGTCCTTTTCGTGGTGATCTGGATCGCGCTCGACTGGCGCACGGCCCTGGGCTTCGCCATCGGCGCGATCGCCTCGGGCGCGGCCGGCTACATCGGCATGAACGTCTCGGTGCGCGCCAACGTGCGCACGGCCGAGGCGGCGCGCCGCGGCATCGGCCCGGCGCTCGACATCGCCTTCAAGGGCGGCGCCATCACGGGCCTGCTGGTGGTGGGCCTGGGCCTGCTGTCGGTGACGGCCTTCTTCCTGCTCCTGCAGGGCTCCGCGCCGGCGGACGCGAAGATGAGCGACGTGGCCAAGCCCCTCATCGGCCTCGCGTTCGGCTCCTCCCTCATCTCCATCTTCGCCAGGCTCGGCGGCGGCATCTTCACCAAGGGCGCCGACGTGGGCGCGGACCTGGTGGGCAAGGTCGAGGCGGGCATCCCCGAGGACGACCCGCGCAACCCCGCGGTGATCGCCGACAACGTGGGCGACAACGTCGGCGACTGCGCCGGCATGGCCGCCGACCTCTTCGAGACCTACGCGGTGACCATCATCGCCACGATGGTGCTGGGCGCGCTGCTCATGCCTTCCGCGGCCGTCGTGGGCAACGCCGTCACCTACCCGCTGGTGCTGGGCGCCGTCTCCATCATCGCCTCGATCATCGGCGTCTTCTTCGTGAAGACCACCGAGGGCGGCAAGATCATGAGCGCGCTCTACCGCGGCCTCATCGTCGCCGGCCTCATCTCCTTCGTCGCCTTCTACTTCGTCACCGGCTGGATGATGAAGGACGTGGCCACGGCCTACCCGACCCTGTCGGTGGTGAACCTCTGGGGCGCCGCCGTGGTGGGCCTCGTCCTCACCGCGCTCATGGTGATCATCACCGAGTACTACACCGGCACCGACTTCGCCCCGGTGAAGCACGTGGCCGAGGCCTCCACCAAGGGCCACGCGACCAACATCATCGCCGGCATCGGCGTGTCGATGCGCTCGACGGCCTGGCCGGTGCTCTCGGTGTGCCTGGCGATCTGGGCGGCCTACTGGCTCGCGGGCCTGTACGGCATCGCGGTCGCCGCGACCTCCATGCTGTCGATGGCCGGGATCATCGTGGCGCTCGACGCCTACGGCCCCATCACCGACAACGCCGGCGGCATCGCGGAGATGAGCGAGCTGCCCAAGGAAGTGCGCAACGTGACGGACCCGCTGGACGCCGTGGGCAACACCACCAAGGCGGTGACCAAGGGCTACGCCATCGGCTCGGCGGGCCTCGCGGCGCTCGTGCTCTTCGCCGACTACACCCACAAGCTCGAGGAGATGGGCCGGCACGTCACCTTCGACCTGTCGAACCCTGCCGTGATCATCGGCCTGTTCGCCGGCGGCCTCATCCCCTACCTCTTCGGCGCCATGGCCATGGAGGCGGTGGGCCGGTGCGCGGGCTCGGTGGTGGAGGAGGTGCGCCGCCAGTTCCGCGAGATCAAGGGGATCATGGAGGGCACCGCCAAGCCCGACTACTCCAAGGCCGTCGACATGCTCACGCGCGGCGCCATCAGGGAGATGATGATCCCGTCGCTGCTGCCGGTGCTCTCGCCCCTGGCCGTCGCGCTCATCGTGGGGTTCCTCATGGGCAAGGAGGCCGGCGTGCAGGCCCTGGGCGGCATGCTCATGGGCACGATCGTCACGGGCCTGTTCGTCGCCATCTCCATGTGCACGGGCGGCGGCGCCTGGGACAACGCCAAGAAGTACATCGAGGACGGCCACTACGGCGGCAAGGGCTCGGACGCGCACAAGGCTGCCGTCACGGGCGACACCGTGGGCGACCCCTACAAGGACACGGCCGGCCCCGCGGTGAACCCGCTCATCAAGATCATCAACATCGTGGCGCTGCTCATCGTGCCGCTGCTCTGAGCGGTTCGAAGTAGACTACGGGCCGGCGGTCGCACCGCCGGCCCTTTTCTTTTCGCGCGCCCTTTCCCGGAGATCCCGCGATGCCCCTCGTCTTCCACCACGGCCACGGCTCGCCGTATTCCTGGCGCGTCTGGCTCGCCCTCGAGTTCCTCGGCGTGCCGTACGAGCTGAAGGTCCTGTCCTTTTCCGCGAAGGACCAGATGAAGCCCGAGTTCCTCGCCCTCAACCCGCGCCACCACGTGCCCACGATCGTCGACGACGGCTTCGTGCTGTGGGAGTCGCTGGCGATCCTGGAATACCTGGACGAGCGCGCCGGCGGCCCGCCGCGCCTGTACCCGGGCACGGCGCGCGAGCGCGCGCGCATCCGCCGGCTCATCCGCGAGGACGAGGAGTACCTCGACCGCGAGGGGCTCACGCCCGTCTACGACGAGTTCTACCGCAAGCCCGAGGGCGCGGCGCCCGACGAGGCGCGGGTGGCCGAGGCGCGCAGGCGCCTGGCGCAGGAGCTCGACTGGTTCGCGGGCGAGCTGGGCGGGCGGCCCTTCCTCGCGGGCGAGGCGCCCACCGCCGCCGACTTCGTGCTCTACCCGGAGATCGCCTACGTGAAGCGCATCGGCGGGAAGAAGCCCGCCACGCAGCTCGGCGGGATGCTGCCGCCGGCGCTGGCCGCCTGGGCCGGTCGCATCGAGTCGCTGCCCTTCTTCGACAAGACCTTCCCGCCGCACTGGCGCTCGTGAGGTTCGAGCTCCACGCCACCGACGGCGCCGCCCGCCGCGGCACGCTGCACCTCGCCCACGGCGAGGTCGCCACGCCCGCCTTCATGCCGGTGGGCACCTACGGCACGGTGAAGGCGATGGCGCCCGACGAGCTGGTCGCGGCGGGCGCGGACATCGTGCTGGGCACCACCTTCCACCTGTGGCTGCGCCCGGGCCTGGAGGTGATCGCCGCCCACGGGGGGCTGCACCGCTTCATGGGATGGACGAGGCCCATCCTCACCGACTCCGGCGGATTCCAGGTCTACAGCCTGGGGCCGCTGCGCAAGGTGAGCGAGGAGGGCGTGGCCTTCCAGTCGCCGGTCAATGGCGACCGCCTCTTCCTCACGCCCGAGGAGTCGATGCGCATCCAGCGCGTGCTGGACTCCGACGTGGTGATGATCTTCGACGAGTGCACGGCGTACCCGGCCACGCGCGAGGAGGCGGCGGCGTCGATGCGCCTGTCGCTTCGCTGGGCGGCGCGCTCGAGGCGCGCCCACGAGGGCAATCCCAACGCCCTGTTCGGCATCGTCCAGGGCGGCATGCACGAGGACCTGCGCGACGAGTCGCTGGCCGGGCTCGCGGACATCGGCTTCGACGGCTACGCCATCGGCGGGCTGTCGGTGGGCGAGCCCAAGGAGGACATGGCGCGCATCCTCGCCCACACGGCGCCGCGCCTGCCCGCGGGCGCGCCGCGCTACCTCATGGGCGTGGGCACGCCGGAGGACCTCGTGCAGGCCGTGGCGGCCGGCGTGGACATGTTCGACTGCGTGATGCCCACCCGCAACGCGCGCAACGGCTGGCTCTTCACCCGCTTCGGAGACGTGAAGATCAAGAACGCCCGCCACCGCGCCGACACCGGTCCCCTGGACCCCACCTGCGCCTGCGCCGCCTGCCGCGGGCACTCCCGCGCCTACCTGCACCACCTGCACCGCGCCAACGAGATCCTGGGCGCGCGCCTGAACACGATCCACAACCTGCACTACTACCAGTGGCTCATGCGCGGGATGCGCGAGGCCATCGCCGCGGGGACGTTCGCGGCCTTCCGGGAGCGCTTCCGGCTCGAGCGCGCGAGCGGCCCGGACGAGGCCTGAGGGCTTGTCCCCCGGGGCCCGCGACCCCATGTCGGGTCGAAGGCCACCCCTTCGCGTGCTAGAATCCCGTGTTTTTCCGGCAGGGCAATTGCCTGCCGAATCAAGACATTCCGCCCGGAGACTCCCCAATGATCGGAACCGCATTCGCCCAGGCCGCCGGTGCCCCCGCGCAGGGCGACACGCTGATGGGCCTGCTGCCCATCATCCTGATGTTCGTGATCCTGTACTTCCTCATGATCCGCCCGCAGATGAAGAAGGCCAAGGAGCACAAGACGATGCTCGAGGGCCTGCAGAAGGGCGACGAGGTGGTGGCCGTGGGCATCGTCGGCCGGATCACGAAGATCGACGACAACTACGTGGGGCTGGAGATCGCCGACAACGTGGTGATCCAGGTGCAGAAGCAGGCCGTGAACCAGCTCCTGCCCAAGGGCACCCTCAAGTAGCGCCGCCCGCGGCCCGACGCGCATGAACAAGTACCCCGCCTGGAAGTACGCCATCATCGCGGTCGCGCTGCTGGTGAGCCTAATCTACGCCTCGCCGAACCTCTTCGGCGAGGTGCCCGTCGTGCAGGTCTCCGGCGCCCGCGCCTCCACGCGCGTCGAGGCGCCGATGGTGGCCGAGCTGGAGGCCGCCCTCAACGGCGCCAAGATCGCCTTCGTCGGCGTGGACGCCGCCGAGGGGCAGGCCACCTTCCGCTTCGCCGACCCCGACACCCAGCTCAAGGCGCGCGACGTGATCCAGGGCAAGGTGCCCAAGGGCTACGTGGTGGCGCTCAACCTCCAGCCGTCCACGCCGCGCTTCCTCCAGGCGCTCGGCGCCAAGCCGATGTACCTGGGCCTGGACCTGCGCGGCGGCGTGCACTTCCTGCTGCAGGTCGACATGAAGGCCGCGGCCAACAAGAGCGTGGAGCGCTACCTGGGCGACATCCGCAGCCTGCTGCGCGACAAGAAGGTCTACTACTCCGGCCTCGCCCGCGAGGGCGAGCGCGTCGTGGTGCGCTTCCGCGAGCCCGACCAGCGCGCCGCCGCCCTGGCGCTCGTCACCAAGGAGATGCCCGACCTGCTGGTCCGCGAGCAGGACGTGGGGGGCGAGGGCGCCATCGTCGCCTCGATCAAGCCCGAGGTGGTGAAGAAGGAGCAGGAGCTCGCCCTGCAGCAGAACATCCAGACGCTGCGCAACCGCGTGAACGAGCTGGGGGTGGCCGAGCCCATCATCCAGCAGCAGGGGGGCGACCGCATCGTCGTGCAGCTCGCCGGCGTGCAGGACCCGGGCCGCGCCAAGGAGATCCTGGGCCGCACCGCCACCCTCGAGGTGCGGCTGGTGGCCGAGGACCACGCCGCCGGCCCCGGCCAGAACGCCTTCGCCGCCTACAAGGACCAGCCCGCGCCCTTCGGCACCGACAAGTTCCTCGACTCCGAGGGCAACACGGTGCTCGTGAAGAAGATGCTGGTCATCACCGGCGACCGCATCAAGGACGCGCAGCCCGGCTTCGACTCGCGTGACGGCCGGCCGGTGGTGTCGATGGCCCTGGACGACACGGGCGGGCGCATCATGCGCCAGACCACGCGCGAGAACCTCAAGAAGCGCATGGCGATGATGCTGGTCGAGCGCAACGCCACCACCGTCCTCACCTGGCCCGTGATCCAGGAGGAGTTCGGCAACCGCTTCCAGATCTCCGGCATCGGCGACGTGCAGGAGGCCCGCAACCTCGCGCTGCTGCTGCGCGCCGGTGCCCTGGCCGCTCCCATGGACATCATCGAGGAGCGCACCGTCGGCCCCTCGCTGGGCGCCGAGAACATCGCCAAGGGCTTCAAGTCGGTCGTGTACGGCTTCGCGGCCATCGCGCTCTTCATGATGGTGTACTACTCGCTCTTCGGCGTGATCTCGGTCACGGCCCTGGCGGCGAACCTGCTGTTCCTCGTGGCGCTGCTCTCGATGCTCCAGGCCACGCTCACGCTTCCGGGCATCGCGGCCATCGCGCTGGCCCTGGGCATGGCCATCGACGCCAACGTGCTCATCAACGAGCGCATCCGCGAGGAGCTGCGCTCGGGCATGAGCCCGCAGATGGCCATCCAGGCCGGCTACGAGCGCGCCTTCGACACCATCTTCGACTCGAACATCACGACGCTCATCGCGGGCCTCGCGCTGCTCGCCTTCGGCTCCGGGCCGGTGCGCGGGTTCGCCGTGGTGCACTGCCTGGGCATCCTCACCTCCATCTTCAGCGCGGTGATGGTCTCGCGGGGCATCGTGAACCTCATCTACGGCGGCCGGAAGAAGGTGCAGAAGGTGGCCATCGGCAACACCGAGTGGCACAAGAAGGAAGCCCCCGCCGCGAAGGCGGGCTGAGCGCGACCGTCCGGGGACCCCACCATGGAATTCTTCAAGATCCGCCGCACCATCCCCTTCATGCGCCACGCGCTGGTGTTCAACGTGATCTCGCTCATCACGTTCATCCTGGCCGTGGGCTTCCTCGCCGTGCGCGGGCTGCACTTCTCCATCGAGTTCACGGGCGGCACCGTGATGGAGGTCACGCACGACCACGCCGCGCAGCCGGACAAGATCCGCGACGCCCTGTCGGCCGCGGGGTTCAAGGACGTGAACGTCCTGAAGTTCGGCTCCTCGCAGGACGTGCTCATCCGCCTGCCGCTCAAGCCCAACCCGGACCCGAAGATCCAGAACGAGGAGATGCAGAAGCAGTCCGCGGCCGTCCTGGGCATCCTCAAGGGCGTGGACGCCTCGGCGCGCCTGGTGCGCACGGAATTCGTGGGCGGCCAGGTCGGCAAGGAGCTCGCCACCGACGGCGCCCTCGCGCTCCTGGTGGTGTGCCTGGGCATCATGGTCTACCTCGCCTTCCGCTTCGAGTGGCGCTTCGCCGTGGCCACCATCATCGCGAACCTGCACGACGTGGTGATCATCCTGGGCATGTTCGCGGCCTTCCAGTGGGAGTTCTCGCTGCCGGTGCTGGCCGCCGTGCTCGCCATCCTGGGCTACTCGGTCAACGAGTCCGTCGTGGTCTTCGACCGCGTGCGGGAGAACTTCCGCAAGATGCGCCGCGCCTCGGTCGACGAGATCATGGACGCCTCCATCACGGGAACGATCTCCCGCACGATCATCACGCACGGCTCCACGCAGATGATGGTGCTCTCCATCCTCTTCTTCGGCGGCGCGAGCCTGTACTTCTTCGCGCTGGCCCTCACGATCGGCATCTGCTTCGGCATCTACTCCTCGGTGTTGGTCGCGGCCCCGCTCGCCAAGTACCTCGGCGCCTCGCGCGAGGACTTCGTGAAGCCGGAGAGGAAGACCGTCGAGCCCGTGGTGCCCTAGCCCGGTGGAGCTCCTCGCGGGCCTGCTCGACGTCGTGCTGCGGCTCGACGTCCACCTGGGGGCCCTCGTCCACGACTACGGCGCGTGGGTGTACGCCATCCTCTTCGCGGTGATCTTCGCGGAGACGGGGCTGGTGGTCACGCCCTTCCTGCCCGGCGACTCGCTCCTGTTCGTGGCCGGCGCGCTGGCCGCCCTGGGCGGGCTGGACGTGCACCTGCTCGTGGTCACGCTCACCGCGGCGGCCATCCTGGGCAACACCACCAACTACGCGGCGGGGCGCTGGCTGGGCCGGCGCTTCCTGGACGGGGGCGGTGCGCGCTGGATACGGCGCGAGCACCTGGAGCGCACCCACGCCTTCTACGAGCGCTTCGGCGGCGCGGCCGTCGTGATCTCGCGGTTCCTCCCGATCATCCGCACCTACGTGCCCTTCGTCGCCGGCGTGGCGCGCATGGGGCACGCGCGGTACACGGCCTACAACGTGGCCGGCGCCGTGCTGTGGGTCGCCTCGCTCTCGTACGCGGGCTTCCTCTTCGGGAACCTGCCCTGGGTGCGGGCGAACCTCTCGGCCATCATCGTGGGGATCATCGCGCTGAGCCTGGTGCCGATCGCGGTGGCCGGCTGGAAGGCGAGGACGGCCGCGGGAGGCTGAGCGGGCGCCGCGCGGCTATCATGGACGCCGGTTCCCCGCCTCCCGGAGCGCACCCCATGCCCGTCCTCGACGCGCACGTCTTCGACATCACGCGGGCCATCCAGCTCGCGGTGGCGCCGGTGTTCCTGCTCACGGCCATCGGCACCCTCATCAACGCGCTCACGGGGCGCCTGGGCCGCGCCGTGGACCGGCGGCGCAAGCTCGAGGAGCTGCTCTCGGCCTTCGAGGGCGAGACGCTGCGCTCGATGGAGCGCGAGCTCGCCGTCCTCGCCAAGCGCATCCGGATGGTGCTCTGGGCCATCGCCTCGGCGGTGCTCTCGGGGCTGCTGGTGTGCCTGCTCATCGGCACCGCGTTCCTGGGCGCCTTCGTGGCGCTGGACCTCTCGCGGCCGGTGGCGGGCCTGTTCGTCGCGGCCATCGCCGCGCTCACGATGTGCCTGCTCGCGTTCCTGCGCGAGGTGTTCCTCGCCGCGGTGTCGGATCGCGCCCGCTTCGTCGCCTAGCGCGCCCGCGTGGCGCGCAGCCACGCGACGGCGAACCCGAAGAATGCCGCGGCCAGCGCGATCTCGAGCACCGCGAGGCGCGCGGAGGGCCCGGGGTCCGACACGGCCCGCACGCTGCCCTCCATCACGTACGCCCACACCAGGAGGGAGCTCCACTGGAAGGTGTAGCGCCGCCCGCGCAGCAGCCCCATGAGCGGCGCGAGCAGCGGCAGCACCTTCAGCACGAGCCACGAGCCGCCCGGCCGCAGCGGCGCGAGCCACAGCTCCCAGGCCAGGCCCAGCAGGACGAGGCCGATCCAGCACGCGCAGGCCGCGATCCACGCGGCGCGCGCGCTCATGCGGCGAGCTTGCCCGCGATGGCCGCCAGGCGCCGGCCGAGGGCGAACGCGAGGCGCCGCTCCTCGTCGGTGACCGGCTGGTCGCCCAGCGCCCCCGAGACGTGCGAGGCACCGTAGGGCGTGCCGCCGCTGCGCGTGCGGTGCAGGTCGGGCTCGGTGTAGGGGATGCCGACGAGCACCATGCCGTGGTGCAGCAGCGGCACCATCATCGTGAGCAGCGTCGCCTCCTGGCCGCCGTGCATCGTGGCGGTGGCGGTGAACGCGCACGCGGGCTTGCCGGCCAGCGTGCCGCGCGCCCACTCCCCGCCCAGCGAGTCGAGGAAGTGCTTGAGCGGCGCGGCCATGTTGCCGAAGCGCGTGGGCGAGCCCAGGGCGAGGCCGGCGCTCTCGGCGAGGTCGCGCGCCTCCACGTAGGGCGCGCCGTCGGGCGGGACGGGCGGGGAGGCGACCTCGGTCACGGGCGCGACCGGGGGCACCGTGCGCACGCGGGCGCGCATGCCCTCGACGCTGTCCACGCCGCGGGCGACGGCCTCGGCGAGCGCGCGCACCGAGCCGCTCCGGCTGTAGTAGAGGACGAGGATGTTGGCCACGGGATCGGGAAGGAGGGCGGAAACCGGGTGCTATGATACCCGCCGCGTGCCTCCGCTCCCCGACTTCCTGCGCGACGCCGCAGGCTTCCTCGCCTTCGTCCTGCGCCGCTGGCGAGAGGACCGCTGCCCGCAGATCGCCGGCAGCCTCACCTTCACCACGCTCCTCGCGCTCGTGCCGCTGTTCACGGTCGCGGTGGCGGTGCTCTCGGCGCTGCCGTTCTTCGAGGACGCGATGACGCAGCTCAAGGTCTTCCTCCTCCTGAACCTCGTGCCGGAGATCGCGGGCCGCATCATCACCGTCTACCTTGGCCAGTTCGCGGAGGCCGCGGGGCGGCTCACGTCCGTCTCGCTCGTCGCCCTGGTGGCGATGAGCCTCGCCATGCTGCACACCGTGGACCGCTCCCTCAACGTGATCTGGCGCGTCGACCGGCACCGGCCGCTGTGGCGCTCCGTCCTGGTCTACGCGGCGATCCTCGCGATGGGCCCGGTGCTCATCGGCCTGTCGCTGTGGGCCACCTCGTGGCTCGCGGCGGCCTCGGTCTCGCGCCTGGCCATGCCCTCGCCCGTCGTGGCCGTGTGGCTGCGCGCGGTGCCGATCACGGTGAGCGTGCTCGGCTTCTTCCTCGTCTACACCGTCTTCCCCAACCGGCGCGTGCCGCCGCGCGACGCGCTCGCCGGCGCGCTCGCCGCGGCGGTGGCCTTCGAGCTCATGAAGGGGCTCTTCGCGGACTACATCCAGGCGGTGCCCACGTACCGGCTGGTGTACGGGGCCTTCGCCTCGATTCCCATCTTCCTGCTGTGGCTGTACCTCTCGTGGCTGGTGCTGCTGATGGGCGCCGAGCTCACGGCGGCCCTGTCGTGGTGGCCCGGCGGCCGGTGGCGGCAGGAGGCGCAGGACGCAGCGGCGGCGCCCGCCGCGTTCGCGGTCGGTCGCGTGCTGTCGGGGGCGGCGACGCCGCTTTCCACCGAGGCGCTGCAGAAGGCGACGGGGCTGCCGGCCGGCCGCCTGGCACCGCTGCTCGAGGAGCTGGCGCGGGGCGGGACGCTGCGGCGCGTGCGCGGCGGCTGGGCGCTCGCGCGCCCCCGTCGCCTCAGGACGGCGAGATGTGGAAGAGCTCGAAGCGGCCCGTCTTCTCGATGAGGTTGGTGGCGCGCACCTTCGACACCAAGCCTTCCTCCTCGATCTCGAACTCCCGCAGGTCGCTGAACGTCGCCGGCGGCGTGAGCAGCGTGTCGGCCGCGTCGAATCCCTCGTCGCCGGCCAGCAGCAGTCCCGGGCGGACCTGGCCGGCCGCGGTGATGGTCGGCTGCACCGCGACGCACCTGGCCGCGGGCGACAGGAACTGGATGCCGAACTCCATGCCGCCGTCGTCGAGCATCGTGAGCCAGCGCACCGCGCCCACGGTCCAGTTGCCCTTGCCGACGAACTTGATGCCCACGACCTCGCCCACGACGATGGCCTGCGCGGCGGCGCCGGTGCGGCGCACCTTCAGGCCCCCGGCGCTCTGGTTCACCACGTCCCACTCCGTCACGTTCATGCCGCGCGAGACGTCGTCGTCGGGCACGAACACCAGCGGGATGGTGATGCCGCTCTCGATGGCCTCGGCCTCGCGCTTCGGGTCGACCTTCGGCTCGATGGACACGAAGTGCGTGATGGCGCGCATGCCCGCGCAGATCGCCACGCTCGTGTCCATGGGATCGCGGCGGAAGGCGCGCTTGGGCGGGTCGCCCCACAGCGTCACGAGCTTGCCCAGGAGCACCATCATGTCCGGGCTCATGGCGCGGCTGGTGGTGGCCGAGACGTTGCCCGTCTCCACGGCCTGGCGCCGCGCGCGCAGGCGCTCGACCATCGGGTTCGCGTCCAGGAGCCGCCAGTTGGGCCCGCCGGGATCGTCGTTGGCCGACAGCAGCGGCTTGGGCGGCTTGTCGAGGTCGCAGGGCACGAGGAAGTGCGCCGAGGGCTGCGTGGCCGGGCGCGCCTGGCCCAGCGTCCAGGCGCCGCGCTGGCCGGCGATCACCTGGAGGATGCGGTCGAGGTCGCCGGGGATGAGCCGGTACGGGTCCGTGAGGGAGACGAGGAGGGTCTGCACGTAGAGGTCCGCGATGCCCTGCTTGCTCTCGGGGTCGGCCGGCTCGCCGGCGTAGCCGTCCTTCTCGGCCAGCAGGTACAGCAGGTGGATCTCGCGCCAGACGCCGACGGGCACGGGCGCGTAGGAGCGGTAGCTCGCGCGCAACAGCTGCACCAGGCACTCGATGGCCCGGTACACGAGGAAAGGCATCTGCTTCTTCGCGCCGAAGGCGAGGAACTTGCCGGACTTCTCGAGGATCAGCGTCTTGTAGCCGTAGGCGTACTCGGTGGCGAGCTCGCGGGCGAGGGCCAGCGCCTCGCGTGCCTTGGGCGGCAGCGGCAGCATGGCCTTGCCGTACACGTCGTCCAGCTCGTCCAGCACCACGAGCGAGACGGCGCGGTAGGCCTCGAGCAGCTGCAGGCGGTCGTCCGCGTCTATCCTGGCGCGGTTCATCGCGCACAGGTTCGCGAGGATCTTCCGGCCGGCCTCGGCGCTCTGGCTGAGCGGCAGGGACTCGACCCAGGCCCTGGCCTGCTTGGGCCGCAGCTCCAGGTCCTTCGGGGGCGCCAGGCGCTCGGTGGGAACGCGCAGTTCGAGAGCCATCGTTGTGTTAATGTTTGATTTTCAAGGATATTACGACACCGGGCCGGCCCGCGGCCGCCTTCCCGCCCGGTGACCCGGACAGGATAGACGACACCGATGTTTTTGAAAACAAAAGCTTTCCTGCTCGCCATGGGCCTGGCCTCGGCGGCGCACGCCTTCGAGGTCACGGACACCGACGGCAAGCGCCACCGGCTGGCCGACTACAAGGGCAAGTGGGTGGTCGTGAACTTCTGGGCCACCTGGTGCACGCCCTGCATCAAGGAGATCCCGGAGATCGCCGACTTCCAGCGCGCCCACGCGCCCGGCCAGGCCGTGGTGCTGGGCATCGCGCTCGACGTGGAGGGCGTGGAGGACACCAAGCGCGCCGCCCGCAAGTTCGGGCACGCGTACCCCCTGGTGCTGGAGGGCGACGACACCGAGCGCCAGTTCGGCAAGGTGCGGGGGCTGCCCACCACGATCGTGTACGACCCGGCGGGCAAGGAGGCGTGGAAGCGCCTGGGGCCCGTCACGCGCAAGACGCTCGAGGCCGTGATCGCCGGCAAGGGCGGCTAGCGCGCGCGGCCGCCTAGGTGCCCGGCGACCAGCGCCGGTGCAGCGCGCCCAGCACGCGCTCCGGGTAGCCGGGCTTGCCCAGGGTGCCGTTGTACCGGCCGAGCGCGTTGTAGAGGTTGCCGTCCTCCAGCCGCAGGTAGTGGCGCAGGATCACGCAGCCGTAGCGCACGTTGGTGCGCAGGTGGAACAGGTTCTGCCCCGGCTCGCCGATGTCCTTCACCCAGAACGGCATCACCTGCATGTAGCCGCGCGCGCCCGCGCCCGACACCGCGTACTTGCGGAAGCCGCTCTCGACGTCGATCACCGCGAGCACGAGCCGCGGCTCGAGGCCGGCGCGGCGCGCCTCGTAGCGCACCACCTCCAGGAGCTCGCGCGCGCGGTCCTGGTCGCCCATGCGCTCGTTCACGCGGCCCAGGAGCTCGCGCACCCACCCGCGCGCCGCCGGGTCGCGGCGGTAGGCGCCGTCGGGATCGCTCACGGCCTTGGAGAGCGTGGTGCGCACGGCGGCGGACAGCGGCTCGCGCTTCTGGGCGCCGGCCCATGCGCCGGAAGGCGAGGCTAGGGACAGGATGGCGGCCGCGATCGCCAGCGCGGCCGCGGGACGCCGGAACGGCTCAGGGCGCCAGGCGCTCACGCACGTGCGCGGCCGCCCCCGCCAGGGGGACCTTCGTCGCGGCCGCGTCGCGGCGGTGCTGGTACTCGACGGCGCCTTCCTTGAGGCCGCGCTCGCCGATCACCAGCCGGTGCGGGATGCCCACGAGCTCCTGGTCGGCGAGCATCACGCCGGGGCGCTCGTTGCGGTCGTCGAGGAGGACCTCCACGCCCGCGCCGGCGAGCTCCGCGTAGAGCGATTCCGCGGCGGCCTTCACCGCCTCGCTCTTGTGGTAGCCCAGCGGGATCACGGCCACGGTGAAGGGCGCCATGGGGTCGGGCCAGATGATTCCGCGCTCGTCGTGATTCTGCTCGATGGCGGCGCCCACGATGCGCGTGACGCCGATGCCGTAGCAGCCCATCTCGAAGGGCTTCTGGGTGCCGTCCTCGGCGGTGAAGGTGGCCTGCATGGCCTCCGAGTAGCGCCGCCCCAGCGCGAACACGTGGCCCACCTCGATGCCGCGCACGATCGCGAGCGTGCCCTTGCCGTCGGGAGAGGGGTCGCCCGCCACGACGTTCCGGATGTCCGCGACGAGGTCCGGCTCCGGGCAGTCGCGGCCCCAGTTGGCGCCGCGCATGTGGAAGTCCTTCGCGTTGGCGCCGCAGACGAAGTCCGACATGGCCGCCACGGTGCGGTCGGCGATGACGGTGATCTTCGCGCGGTCCAGGCCGATGGGGCCCAGGTAGCCGGCCGGGCCGTCGGCCGCGGCGAGGATCTCGTCCTCGTTGGCCCAGCGCCAGCCCTTGAGCCCCGGGACCTTGCCCACCTTCACCTCGTTGAGCGTGTGGTCGCCGCGGATGAGCAGCATGTGCACGCGGTGGTTGGCGTAGAGCAGGATCGCCTTCACGGTGCGCTGGAGCGGCAGGCCCCAGAGCTTGGCGACGCCCTCGCAGGTGGCGGTGCCGGGCGTGGGATCCTTGGCCAGGCTCTCCGAGGCCGCGGCGCGCGGGGCGGCCGGCGCGAGCGCCTCGGCCTGCTCGACGTTGGCCGCGTAGTCGGAGGCGTCGCTGTAGGCGATGAGGTCCTCGCCCGAATCGGCCAGCACCTGGAACTCGTGCGAGGCGAGGCCGCCGATCTCGCCGGTGTCGGCCGCGACGGGCCGGAACTTCAGCCCCAGCCGCGTGAAGATGCGCACGTACGCGTCGAACATCCTCTGGTACGACCGGAGCATGCCGGGCTCGTCCGCGTCGAACGAGTAGGCGTCCTTCATGGAGAACTCGCGGGCGCGCAGCACGCCGAAGCGAGGCCGGATCTCGTCGCGGAACTTCGTCTGGATCTGGTAGAAGTTCACGGGCAGCTGGCGGTAGCTGCGCAGCTCCTTGCGCGCGATGTCGGTGATCACTTCCTCCGCCGTGGGCGCGTAGCAGAACTCGCGCTCGGCCCGGTCCTTGATGCGCAGCATCATCGGGCCGTAGAGCGACCAGCGCCCCGTCTCCTGCCAGAGCTCCGCGGGCTGCACGGGGGGCATGATCACCTCCAAGGCGCCGGCGCGGTCCATCTCCTCGCGCACGATGCGCTCCACCTTGTGCAGCACGCGCATCCCCAGCGGCAGCCACGAGTACAGGCCGCTGCCCAGCTTGCGGATGAGGCCTCCCCGGAGCATCAGCTTGTGGCTGGGAAGCTCCGCCTCCTGGGGGGCTTCCTTGAGGGTGGCGAGGAAGTACTGGCTGGCGCGCATGAACTCTCCGGATCGACGGGTGCGAAGTGGTTTTTGGAATCAAATCATCGGCTTGCGTTCCGGCATTCTACACCGGCCCCGGGCGCCGCCGCCGGTGGCGGGCACCCCGGAGTTGTGGAAAAATGGCCGCAACACAACGATTGATTGGTGGCCGACATGATTGATCGGGACGGTTTCCGCCCGAACGTCGCCATCGTGCTCGTCAACCACAAGAACCAGGTCTTCTGGGGCAAGCGGATCAAGGAGCATGCCTGGCAGTTCCCGCAGGGCGGCATCAAGCCCGGGGAATCGCCCGAGCAGGCGATGTTCCGCGAGCTCGAGGAGGAGACGGGGCTCAAGCCCTGCCACGTGGAGGTTCTCGGACGGACGCGCGACTGGCTGCATTACCACGTGCCCAGCCACTGGGTGAAGCGCGAGTGGCGCGGCACCTACAAGGGGCAGACGCAGATCTGGTTCCTGCTGCGCCTCACGGGCCGCGACACGGACGTCTCGCTGCGGGCGAGCGGGCACCCGGAGTTCGACGCCTGGCGCTGGCACGACTACTGGGTGCCGCTGGAGTCCGTGATCGACTTCAAGCGCGAGGTCTACCGCCTCGCGCTCGAGCAGCTCGTCATCTACCTGGACGTCGACGAGCGCCGGCCCGTGGGCCTGTCGCCCTACAACCGCCGGCGCCGCCCGCGTCCGCGGCCGATCGCCGGCGTGCCGGAATAGGCCCGCGCGGGCCTACATCCCCATGCCGCCGAGGTGGCGGGCGGGCAGCAGCATCGCGGTCACGAGGCCCACGACGATGGAGATGACGATCGCGATGACGACCACCACCGCGGTGTAGGCGACCGCCTTCTCGGGCGGCGACTTCATCAGGCGCGGCAGGCCCACGTAGAGCAGGTACAGGCTGTACAGGCCCAGGATCGAGAGGATGGAGAGCGCCGGCAGGAGGTGGAAGATGCCCGCGAGCCACGAGGCCACCGGCGTGAAGGCCGCCACCTTGAAGGCCTGGCCGAAGTTCTTCTCGCCGCCGAAGGTGGGCGCCAGCCCGTCGATGATGAGCGCGAAGACGTACACCGTGCCCAGCGACAGCAGGTACGAGGCGATCGTGTGCGCGATGCCGTTCACGATGGGCACGCGGTAGGAGTAGCCGAAGGCTCCCACGCCCACGATCGAGGAGCCGATGAACCCGGCGATGGCCGGGATCGCGGCCAGGATCATGATCCAGCCCGTGTAGAGCTCCTGGACGGTGTGCGGCTCGGTGGAGATCTTGTCCCACTCCGCGGCGGGGGTGAGGATGAGGCTCTTCGCGCGTTCGACGAGGTTCACGGCGCTCTCCCTGGGTTGTTGTTCGCGCCAGTTTACCGGTTGCGCCGCGCGAGCGCTCGGGCGCCCGTGTTACAGGACGACCAGGTTGTCCCGGTGGATGAGCTCGGGCTCGGCCAGGTAGCCCAGCGTGGCCTCGATCTCGGCGGTGGGCTTGCGCAGGATGCGCGCGGTCTCCGCCGCGCCGTAGTTGACCAGGCCGCGGGCGATCTCGCGGCCGTCCGGCGCGTGCACGCTCACCACCTCGCCGCGCTCGAACTCGCCCGCCACGGCCGTCGCGCCGATGGCGAGCAGGCTCTTGCCGTCCGCGACCAGCGCCTTCACCGCGCCGGCGTCGAGCGTGATGCGGCCCGCGGGCTTGAGGTGGTCCGCCAGCCACTGCTTGCGCGCCGCCACGGGCGGGGTGGCCGCCACCAGGAGCGAGCCGACGGCCTCCCCGGCGAACAGGCGCGTGAGCAGGTCCGGCTCGCGGCCCCAGGCGATCACGGTGTGCGCGCCGCTGCGCGCCGCGCGCCGGGCGGCGAGGACCTTGGTGATCATTCCGCCGCTGCCGATGGCCGAGCCGGCGCCGCCGGCCATGGCCTCCAGGGCCGGGTCGCCCGCGATGGCGCGCGCCACCAGCGTGGCCGACGGATCCTTGCGCGGGTCGGCGGAGAACAGGCCCTTCTGGTCCGTGAGGATCGCGAGGGCGTCGGCCTCGATGAGGTTGGTCACGAGGGAGGCGAGCGTGTCGTTGTCGCCGAACCGGATCTCGTCGACCACCACGGTGTCGTTCTCGTTGATGATGGGCACCACGCCCAGCCCCACCAGCGTGCGCAGCGTCGTGCGCGCGTTGAGGTAGCGGCGCCGGTCGCCCAGGTCCTCGTGCGTGAGGAGCACCTGCGCCGTGTGCAGCCCGCGCTCGGCGAAGCAGGACTCCCACATCTGCACCAGGCCCATCTGGCCGACGGCGGCGGCGGCCTGCAGCTCGTTCACGGCGCGCGGGCGCCGCGTCCACGCCAGGCGCTTCATCCCCTCGGCGATCGCGCCGGAGGAGACCACCAGCACCTCCACGCCGCGCGCGCGCAGCGCGGCGATCTGGCCGGCCCAGTCGGAGACCGCCTCGCGGTCCAGACCCGCGCCCGCGTTGGTGAGCAGGCTCGAGCCGATCTTCACCACCACGCGGCGGCAGCCGGCGAGTTCGCTAGGCACGGCGGTCCTGCTCCAGGAATTCCATGATCGCGAAGCACAGCTCGCGCGTGCCCTCGCCGCGGATGGCGGAGACCGCGTACCACGGGCCCTTCCAGCCGAGCTTCTTCACGAAGGCCTTCGCGCGGCGCTCGCGTTCCCCGGGCTCCAGGAGGTCGGCCTTGTTGAGCACCAGCCAGCGCGGCTTGGCGTACAGGCCCGGGTCGTAGCGCTTGAGCTCGCTCGCGATGGCCTTCGCCTCCTTCACCGGGTCCACGCCCTCGTCGAAGGGCGCGAAGTCCACCACGTGCAGGATGAGGCGCGTTCGCTGCAGGTGGCGCAGGAACTGGTGCCCGAGGCCGGCGCCCTCGGCCGCGCCCTCGATGAGGCCGGGGATGTCGGCGATCACGAAGGAGCGGTTCATGTCCACGCGCACCACGCCCAGGCTGGGGGTGAGCGTGGTGAAGGGGTAGTCGGCCACCTTGGGGCGCGCCGCCGAGACCGCGCGCACGAGCGTGGACTTGCCCGCGTTGGGCATGCCCGCGAGGCCCACGTCGGCCAGCACGCGAAGCTCCAGCTCCAGGTTGCGCCGCTCGCCCGCCTCTCCCGGCGTGAACTGGCGCGGGGCGCGGTTGGTGCTCGACTTGAAGTTGAGGTTGCCCAGCCCGCCCTTGCCGCCCTTGGCGAGCAGCGCCTCGGCGCCGTCGGTCGCCAGGTCGGCCAGGGTCTCGCCCGTGTCCGCGTCGCGGATCACGGTGCCCACCGGCATGCGCAGCACCACGTCGTCGGCGCCGCGACCGTTGCAGTCGCGCGCGCGGCCGGGCTCGCCGTGCTTCGCGCGGAAGATGCGCGTGTAGCGGTAGTCGATGAGCGTGTTGAGGTTGGAGTCCGCCACCGCGAGGATGGATCCGCCGCGGCCGCCGTCGCCCCCGTCGGGGCCGCCGCGCGGCACGAACTTCTCGCGCCGGAAGTGCGCGGAGCCGTCGCCGCCGTCGCCGGCGATCACCTCGATGCGGGCCTCGTCGAAGAACTTCACGGCCGCCCGCCGCCCATGTCGGGCATCGCCACGCGGATGCCCAGCGCGATGAAGGTGAGGCCCGCGAAGAGGTTCAGGCGCGTGCCGATGGCCGGGTGCGCACGCAGGCGCTCGCCGATCCACCCCGAGAAGAGCGCCACGGCGCCGAAGATCACGGCCGTCTGCGCCATGAACACGAGGCCCAGGGTCGCCATCTGCCAGCCCACCGCGCCGGCGCGGGCATCCACGAACTGCGGCAGGAAGGACAGGAAGAAGAGCGTCACCTTCGGGTTGAGCATGTTGCCGACCACGCTCTGCCGGTAGATCGTGGCGAGCGCCCTCGCGCCCTCGCCGGCCGCGAGCGAGAAGGTCGAGCCGTGGCGCAGGGCCTGGAGGCCGATCCACACGAGGTAGGCGGCTCCCGCCCAGCGCACCGCGTTGAAGGCGAGATCCGAGGAGCGGATGAGGGCGGCCACGCCCAGCGCCGCCAGGGCGGTGTGGAAGAGGCAGCCCGTGGCGAAGCCCAGCGCCGCCGCGACGCCCGCGCGCCGGCCCTGGCTCACCCCGCGCGTGAGCACGTAGACGATGTCCGGCCCGGGCGCGATCGTGAGCAGCGCGCTGGCGGCGAGGAAGAGGGCGAGGTCGGGCATGCCGGCGGGGGGCGGAAACGAAAAAGCCCCGTGCGCGGACGGGGCTCTTCCCGGTGAGAAGGAAGCCTCAGGCCGTGGCCGGCTCGATGCTCACCGTACTCTTCTGCTCCGGGCCGTGCAGCGCGAACTTCACGGTGCCGTCCACGAGCGCGAAGAGCGTGTGGTCCTTGCCCATGCCGACGTGCTGGCCCGCGTGGAAGCGGGTGCCGCGCTGGCGGACGATGATGGAGCCGGCGCTCACGAGCTGGCCGCCGAAGGCCTTCAGGCCCAGGCGCTTGCTCTCGGAGTCGCGGCCGTTGCGGGAGGAGCCGCCTGCTTTCTTGTGTGCCATGGTCGTCGCCCGTTACTGGTTGATGGCGTCCACACGGATCTCCGTGTAGTTCTGCCGGTGGCCCTGCGTCTTCTGGTAGTGCTTGCGGCGGCGCATCTTGAAGATGCGCACCTTCGGCGAGCGGCCGTGCGCCACCACCGTGGCCGAGACCTTCGCGCCTTCGAGCGTGGGCGTGCCCACCTTCACGGCCTCGCCGTCCGCCACCATCAGCACCTGGTCGAGCACGATGGTGGCGCCGACGTCGGCCTGCACCTGCTCGATCCGGATGTTCTCGCCCGGGGCAACGCGGTATTGCTTGCCGCCGGCCTTGATGACCGCATACATGGGGGTACTCCTGTTCTAGGTTTGATAAATCACGGCCTTTTGCACCGCGAACCCGCTATAATACGCGAAATCTTCAGCAACGTCAAAGACTTGTCCGCGAGTCCGGCGGACCGCCCCGACCGCCGCCGCCGCCCGTGAACCAGACCCTTTCCCCCGTGAGCCTCGAGTCCATCCGCGCCCCGATCGCCGAGGACCTGCGCGCGGTCGATGCCGTGATCCGCCGCCGGCTGGATTCGGAGGTCGTGCTCGTGCGCACCATCGCCGAGTACATCATCGCCTCGGGGGGCAAGCGGCTGCGCCCGGCGCTGCTGCTGCTGGCGGCCAACGCCGTGGGGGCCACGGGCCCCTGGCGCCACGAGCTGGCCGCCGTGATCGAGTTCATCCACACCGCCACGCTCCTGCACGACGACGTGGTGGACGAGTCCACGCTGCGGCGCGGCCGCCGGACGGCCAATGCGGAGTTCGGCAACGCCGCCTCGGTGCTGGTGGGCGACTTCCTCTATTCGCGCGCCTTCCAGATGATGGTCTCGGCCGGGAACCTGCGCGTGATGCAGGTGCTCTCGGACGCGACCAACGTCATCGCCGAGGGCGAGGTGCTCCAGCTCCTCAACGTGAACGACCCGGACACGGACGAGGAGTCCTACCTTCGCGTCATCCGCTACAAGACCGCCAAGCTCTTCGAGGCCGCCACGCAGGTCGGCGCCATCCTGGGCGGGGCCCCGACGGAGATCGAGGCCGCGCTCTCGGACTTCGGCATGCACCTGGGCACGGCCTTCCAGGTGATCGACGACGTGCTGGACTACTCGGGCGACCTCGCCGAGACCGGCAAGAACCTGGGCGACGACCTGGCCGA
>JAKOWJ010000248.1 GCA_029781595.1 Pseudomonadota bacterium
CGCCTTCGCGCCCCACGCCGCGACCAAGTGGGTCGAGGTGTGCTCGGCGAGCGGCATCGTCTCCATCGAGGTGCCGGCCGACGGCCCGGGCTTCCCGAAGGCCCCGAAGGCTTCCGATTTCGAGCACTGCCCCTTCTGCTCGCCGCACGCGCCGGCGCCGGCCCTGCTGCCGGCGACGATCGTCGTGCTCGCGGTCCCGGCCACGCCGCAGACCGTCCTGCCGCCGGCGCCGCCGGCACCGCGCCCGTCACTCGCGTGGCTGGCCGCCGCTCCCCGCGCCCCTCCCGTTCTCGCCTGAAGCTCGCGTCCTGACTGGCCGCCGGCCGCCATGCGCGCCGCCGGCCCCCGACCGTTCCGGCTTCCCGGCGAGACGCCGCGGAAGTCCTCCCGTCGAGGCTGCGCGCCTGCCCGAGCGGCAGGGGCACGGTCCGCGGGAGCCCATGCGAGGAAATTCCCATGCATCCGCACCATCGCCTGCTTCCGGCCGCCGTCGCGCTGGCCTGCACCGGCGCCACGACAGCGCTCGCCCAGACGCAACCCCTGCCTCCCCTCTTCGTGACCGCGCCGCGCGCCGCCTCCGTTCCCGGACCGCTGGGCGGCCTGGACGGCGGCGACATCGCCAGCCGTCGCGCGCGCGTAAGCGACACCGCGCGCCTGCTCGAGGGCATTCCCGGCGTGAGTTTCCACTCCGCAGGGGGCCTTTCCAGCCTGCCCGCCATCCACGGGCTCGCCGACGATCGCCTGCGCATCCAGGTCGACGGCATGGACCTCGTCTCGTCCTGCCCCAATCACATGAACCCGCCGCTCTCCTACGTGGACCCGGCGCAGCTTCGCGAGGTGAAGGTGTGGTCCGGCATCGCGCCGGTGAGCGTGGGGGGAGATGCGATCGGCGGCGCCATCGTCGTGGAGACGGCACCGCCGGAATTCGCGGCGCCCGGACAGGGCACCGTGGCCTCCGGCACCGTCGGCGCGTACGCCCGCGGCAACAACGCCGCCCGCGGCGCGAGCCTGTCTGCGCGCGTGCTCGGCGAGTCCGTCGGCCTGTCCTACAGCGGCACCTACGCCGAGGCGGACGACGCGGTGGCCGCGGGCGACTTCAAGGCCGGCACCTCGACGGACCGCGCCGGCCGCTCGCTCGCCCGCGACGAGATCGGCTCGACGGCCTACCGCGCCCGCAACCACCTCGTCGGCCTCGCCGTGCGCTCGGGCCCGCACGTTCTCGAGGCCAAGGCCGGCTACCAGGACGTGCCCTACCAGCTCTACCCGAACCAGCGCATGGACATGCTCGGCAACACACAGCACCGCTACTCGCTGCGCTACCTGGGCGAGGCGGCCTGGGGCACCGCGGAGCTGCGCGCGTGGCACGAGAAGGTCGACCACTACATGGACTTCGGCGCCGACAAGCGCTTCTGGTACGGGGCGCAGTCGCAGCCGCCGGCCGCCGGCGTGATCGGCTCGCCCTGCGCGCCGGTGGGCATGACCTGCGCCTCGGGCATGCCGATGTTCAGCGCCGGGCGCACCACCGGCGTGGTGGCGAAGGCCGACGCGGCGATCGCGAAGGCCGACCGCCTGCGACTGGGCGCCGAGCTGCAGCGCTATTCGCTCGACGAGTGGTGGCCGCCCTCCGGCGGCATGATGTCGCCCGGCACCTTCGACAACGTGCGCGACGGCCGCCGCGACCGCGACGCGCTCTTCGCCGAGTGGGAAGGGCGCCGCGACCCGGCGTGGGTGACGCTCCTGGGCGTGCGCCACGAGCGCGTGCGCAGCGACGCGGGCGCGGTGCGCGGCTACGACCCCGCCACCAACGGCATGGGCATGATGGCGAGCTGGCAGAAGCGCGATGCCGACGCCTTCAATGCCGCCGGCCGCGCGCGCACGGACCGCAACTGGGACGCGACGGCCCTCGCGCGCTGGACGCCTGCGCCGGCCGTCGAGGTCGAGGCGGGCGCCGCGCGCAAGGTGCGCTCGCCCAACCTCTACCAGCGCTACACCTGGTCGACCTGGTCCATGGCGGCCGTGATGAACAACACCGTGGGCGACGGCAACGGCTACGTGGGCAACCTGGATCTCGCGCCGGAGAAGGCGGTGACGGTCTCGGCCGCGGTCGCCTGGCGAGCCGACGACGACGCCTGGCGCCTTCGCCTCGCCGCGCACCACACGCGCGTGGCGGACTTCATCGACGCCGTGCAGTGGAACCCGGCGGCCAACGCGCCGGCGGCCGCGCGCGTGACGGGCCAGTTCTCCGTCCTCAAGTACGTGAACGTCGCGGCGCGGCTGAAGGGCGCCGACCTCTCCGGCGAGGCGCGCCTTGCGAAGGGCCCGCTGGGCGAGTTCGGCCTGCAGGGCCTCGTCTCGTGGGTGAAGGGCGAGAACCGCGACACGGGCGAGGGCCTGTACGCGATCATGCCGCTCAACGCCCGCCTCGCGCTCACGCACGCGCTCGGCCCGTGGCAGGGCGCGCTGGAGTGGGTGGCCGTCGCGCGCAAGGACACGGTCTCCACGGTGCGAAACGAGATCCCGACGCCGGGTTACGGGCTCGTGAACCTGCGCGCGAGCTGGTCGTTCGGCCAGGCGCGCCTGGACTTCGGCGTGGAGAACCTCTTCGACCGCTTCCACCGCCTGCCCACGGGCGGCGCCTACGTCGGGCAGGGCTCGACGATGAGCCTGAACGGCGTGCCCTGGGGCATCGCCGTGCCGGGGCCGGGTCGCTCGGCCTACGCCGGGGCGAGCTGGTCGTTCTGACCCGCGCCGGCGGGCGGCGGCGCTAGTACGGGCTGCCGCCGGCGGCCGGGGCCTGCCCCGCGCGCATCTTCGCCATCACCTGCTGCGCGCCCGCGGCCATGAGCCGCGCGTCCGAGCTGATGGTGACGAACCGGAAGCCCTTCTCGATGCGCCGGAGCGCGCCCTCCGGCGAGCCGTTGTGGATGCCGGCCGTCACGCCGTGCGCCTTCGCCCTGGCGAGCACGAGGTCGATGGCCTCGGCCACGGGCGGGTCCACGTCGTCGAAGGTGGGGTTGCAGCCCAGGGCGAGCGAGAGGTCCGCAGGCCCGATGTAGACGGCGTCCAGGCCCTTCACCGAGAGGATCTCGTCCAGGTTGTCCAGCGCCTGGCGCGTCTCGATCATCGCGAAGATCACCACCGTCTCGTTGGCCTTCTTCTGGTAGTCGGCGCCGCCGTAGAGCGAGGCGCGCACCGGCCCCATGCTGCGGGTGCCCATCGGGGGGTAGTGCGTGGCGGCCACGAGCCGCTCGGCGTCCTCTCGCGTGTTGACCATCGGGCAGATGATCCCGTAGGCGCCGGCGTCGAGCGCCTTCATGAGGATGCCCGGCTCGTTCCACGGCACGCGCACCACCGGCACCGTGGCCGTGGTGGCGATGGCCGTGAGCATGTGCACGGCGGCCTGGTAGTCCACCACGCCGTGCTGCATGTCGATGGTGAGCGTGTCCCAGCCCTGGTGGGCCATGGTCTCGGCCGAAAAGCCGTCGGGGATGGCGAGCCAGCCGTTGACGGCGGCGCGGCCCTCGCGCCACAGGGTGCGGATGCGGTTCTCTCTCATGTTCTCGTTTCCCGTTGGAATCGTCAGGGGGCCGGCGTGAGGACCTTGCCGGTGGCGAAGAAGGCCTCGAGGTTGGCGAGCACCAGGTCCTCCATCGCCTTGCGCGTCTCGCGCGTGCCGCTCGCCATGTGCGGCAGCAGCACCACGTTGTCGCGCGCGAAGAGCGTCTCGGGCACCTCGGGCTCGGCGGCGTACACGTCCAGCCCGGCGCCCGCGATGATGCCGTCGGCCAGGGCGTTCACCAGCGCGTCCTGGTCCACCACCGTGCCGCGCGAGACGTTGACGAGGAAGCCCTCGGGGCCCAGCGCCTCGAGCACCGCGGCGGACACGAGGTGCTTCGTGCCCGGCCCGCCCGAGACGGCCACCACGAGGAAATCCGCCCAGCGCGCGAGCGAGACCGCGTCGGCCTCGCGCACGAAGGCGACCCCCGGGGCGTCCGCGACATCCGAGTAGCGCACCTGCATGTCGAAGCCGGTCGCCCGCTTGGCGATGGCCTTGCCGATCTGCCCCAGGCCCAGGATCCCC